>NZ_JCBAIQ010000003.1:0-385727 GCF_059772165.1 Paenibacillus sp. TY11
ATCAATACCAATGCCGCTCCGGCTGCCAAGGCGCCGAACAGATCATACACAGACAGATCGAAACACATGGAGGACAAACCTATCATTCGGTCCTGCTCATGGATGCTGAATTTATGATTAATATCCTGTATCGTATTGGCTGCTGCTCCATGAGTTGTGATTACGCCCTTGGGTCGGCCTGTGCTGCCCGACGTATAGATCACATACGCCACATCGTCCGGATGATAATCCATCGGAAAAGCTTCGTCAGAATATTCTGCTACGCCAGCTGTATCGTACAACTCCGGTTCTACAGTCAGCTTACATTGACTGTGCTCGTGGATGTAGTGGCGCCGTTCTTCCGGATAGTCCGGATCCACCGGTACATAAGCTGCTCCAGCCTTTAAAATACCTATAACATTAGCAACGGTTGCGATACTCCGGCTTGCCAATACGCTAACATAATCACCACGACATACACCCTGCCCTTGCAAGTAACGGGCAATTTGATTCGAACGTTTCTGCAGTTCTCCATACGTAAGACATTCATCCTTGTGCATTAATGCTACTGCTTCTGGAGTGCGTACTGCTTGCTCCTCGAACAGGCCATGCAAGGTGGTGTATGGTACAGTTTTGTTTGTACTGTTGTATAATCGGATTACTTCCATATTCTCTACTTCAAATTCCAGTTTTGGAGAATATCCAGCATGCAGCAAAAGAGAATCAATGATCTGCGTAAACTGTCTGAACATACCTTCAATCATTTCTGGCGAAAATAATCCATCTACATAATCCCAAAATAACCATAATTCATCTTCTACTAACGTAGCCTGGAAATCAATATATACCTGTGAGGTTTGCGTAATCCCTGTTTTCAAGTTTCCTAATTGCTCAAGACCGGGTGCGTGTTCTGTGTTATTTTCAGAAAGCACAGAGGTAAATACATATGGAATTACAGCCTTACCATGTCTAATGCCATGATGTCTCACAATATCCCTAATAAACTCAACACCCTCATAGTGGCGATGCTCTAATGCGTCAATTAATACAGACTGAACATCTCTGGCCTTATCCCATAATGACGTACCAGGTTTAAATGAAATGCCGAGCAGCAGGTTTGATGTAAAGTCACCTACAATACGTTCTACCTGTTCATGAAAGGGATAACGATTGAAGACTGTAAGATTAATGGACAAGTTCTCTTGATTGCCCCACATGGAAAGAAGATATGAATAAATGGTCGCGAGCAAAGCGGATGGGGTCACTCCATTTTGTAAAGCCAACTGTTTTAAAGAAATCCACTGCTGTTGATTGTATATCTTCTCTTTTCTTTTAAATTTTGGTGCTTTTATTTGTTCTGGATTACATTGTAGAGGAAGAACAGGCGCTAATGGAAAATCTTCAACTTTATTAAGCCAGTATTCTCGATCCAGTTCATATATTTCAGAATGCTTCAAATCTAAGTAAGCAAGAATATAGTCGCGGAAGCTGAAGTCCAATTTCGGTAATTCGGCATTCGGATTGTGATAGAAATGCATCAGATCACGACCGATAATATCCATACTCGCTGCATCAGCAATGAGCAGATCCCTGCCCATACACAATAGATACTTATCATTCTCAAGCTGAAAAGCCTTAAATTCGAACATCGGCCACTGTTCAGGAACAAACACATGATGTGACATCCGGCTTCGCTCCAGATGAATTCGTTCCTCTTGTTCTCTCCTTTTCAGGAATCGAAGATCTTCTATAACCATTTGATACTCAGGCACGTCTTTAAGAATACACTGCTCACCGCTTGGCATAATAATTGCTCTTAGCATCGGATGTCTCTGAATGACTTTATTCAAGCATTGATTAAAACGCACCATGTCAACGTCTGTCTCTACCTCGGTATATACATGAGTAGAAACGCCGCCCATTTCAAGCTCATCATTTCGACCTAGAAAATATGCCATCTGAATATCAGTTAACGCAAAAGGAGCGTTTATATTTTCTACATCGGGATGCGCTGTTGGGTATATTTTTTTACTAAGCTCTCTTGTTCCACAAGTTACACAATGATTTGTAATTTCCAAGAGATAATTCTTGAAATTCAAGGCAACTTCAGACAGTGTTTCCTCATCATATTCATATTTATTGTATATAAAAGAAAATCTTAGCTCGCCCTCCATGACTGCTCCCGTTATATCAAGGGAGTAACTTCGCTCCGATTGCGGATCAAGCATCTGGCCCTGAGAAATATCAGAAATCGTAAAAACTCCCTGATCTATACTTTGAGCAAATTCACCTAAATAGTTAAAACAAATTTGAGGATGAAGTTTCCACTTCATCATTTTTTTGCAATCCAGGTCAGTGACGTATTTTAACAAACCATATCCGATCCCTTTTTTCGGAATTTGATGCAATGTTTGTTTTACATGTTGAACCGTATCCTGCACAGAACAAGATGATGGAAGATCAATTACTACAGGATATATCGTAGTAAACCAACCGATCGTCTGAGAGACATTAATATCAGGGACTATGTCTTCTCTTCCGTGACCCTCTAACCCGATAAGAATCTGAGTATGATGTGTCCAATCTCGGAGTGCGCTCCCTAATGCGGCTAACAATAAATCATTAATTTCCGTATTATAAGCTTGATTGGAATGACGAAGCAGGTTGTCTGTGTCCTGCTTGGATAGTTGAATACTAATCGATCGTGTATCCTTGACAAAGTTGGTTGAACAGGTATGATCCTTAGGTAGAGGCTCAATGTACCGCTGATCAATATTCATCCAGTATGGAATCTCATCAAGTAATACCGAACTATTGGCATACTTCTCCAGTGCGCTAGCCCAACTCTTATAAGAAGTTGTCTTATACGGTAATGAAGGCTTTTCTCCTGAGCTAAGCTGTTGATAAACTTGTGCTATATCTTCGAGCAATATTCGCCAAGAGACACCATCAATAATCAAGTGGTGTGCAACAATAAGGAGATGATCTCCTTCTATAGTTTGGAACAATCCCAATTTCAGTAGAGGACCTGCAGTTAAATCCATGCTCATTTGAATCTTTTCTGAAAGATTTGTGATACGCTCTCTTACATCAAGTTGACCTGATAAATCAACAACCTGCAACCAAGCCGACCCTTTCATATCCTGATTTGTTTGTATAATAGAGTCTTGCCCGCTTGTATACACCATACGCAGAGCATCATGATGGTAAATAATATAATTCATCGTTTCTTGAAGTATGTCAGGATCAAATCCTTCTTCTCTATACAACATAAAAGACTGATTCCAATGATGCCTTTGTATCCCCTGTTGTTCAAAAAACCATTTTTGAATAGGCGTAAGTGGAACCATGCCTTTAACAACACTCTGATCTACAACTTTTGTTTGTACGGCTAATCCTTGAGTTAATTGTGCAATCGTCGGATTCGCAAATATATCTTTGATTCCGATATGCACTTGATGACGCTGTAAACGTGACGCCACTTGAATGGCTTTGATAGAGTCGCCCCCGAGCGCAAAAAAATGGTCGTGAATGCCCACTTTTTCTACACCCAGCACTTCTTTCCATATCTCTGATGTCACTGTTTCAATATTAGTTCTTGGTGGTGTGTATGCAGCAGATACCTTTACTTTGATGTCTGGCAATGGTAAGCTCTTACGATCAATCTTTCCGCTTTGCGATAGAGGAAATCTGTCTAACTTTATAAAATAAGATGGTACCATATACTCTGGAACATGCTGGACAAGATAGTCTTTTATAGCATTCTCATCAATAGATCGGGATCCAATAATATATGCGCATAAATGACCATTATTTTCAGCATCCATGTATACTGTAACTAGTGCTTGCTGGATATCTAAATATTGATGTAGGAGGTTCTCTATTTCTTCAGTTTCAATTCGATACCCTCGGATCTTAATCTGAAAGTCTTTTCTCCCCATATACTCAATATTTCCATCAATCATCCATCTTGTTAAATCGCCTGTTTTGTACATATTTTGACCCATTCTAAATGGATCTCTTACAAATTTCTCTTTTGTTGCTTCAGGAAGATTCACATATCCTACAGCTACGCCTGTACCCGCAATACACAATTCTCCTGCTACACCAACCGGCTGTAATTGGCCATCCTGGTCTATAATATACATCTGAATATTATCTATCGGTTTGCCGATTGGTATAGAATCCATACCAAAATCAGAAGGACAATCAAAATAAGAATCGTGTATAGTTCCTTCTGTCGGTCCATATAAATTAGAGAGAATAATGTTTTTATCTCCTCTCCATTCATCGTTAAACCGCTGAACGTGCCTGCTTGTCAGTGCTTCTCCACTGGTAAATACTTTTTGTATAGACGATAAACGCTGAACATGTCCTTCTCCATATTCCAGATAGTCTAAAAACGCATGTAACATGGACGGAACAAAGTGGATTACCGTCACTTTCTTTTGTTCAACTGTGCGGATAATGATTTCGGGATCTTTTTCACCTTCAGGCTCCAAAAAACATAGAGTAGCTGCGCCCTGAAAGTACCACCAACACAATTCAAACACGGACACATCAAAAGTGTAAGCTGTTTTTTGCATGATAACATCCGTTTCTGTGATCGAATACTTTCGCTGCATCCACAACATATTGTTGACAACGGATCGATGCTGAACCATAACCCCTTTGGGTCTACCAGTAGAACCTGATGTGTACATGATGTAAGCCAAATCCTCAGGAGTATTAACACAATCTAGATTGGTGTCATCCTCGTTATCGGACAAGTTTATATCCAGGAGCAGAGTTTCTGTTTCTAAACCTAAGAGGCGTTCGTTCCAAATCGTATTTGTTAAGACAAGGTTAGTTCCGCTGTCTTGCAGCATATAACGAATCCGATCTTTGGGATAGTCGCGGTCAATAGGTATATAAGCACCGCCTGCCTTATGAATCGCCAATATAGATATGATCATTTCAAATGATCTGTCAAACATTATTCCAACGGTTTGATTACTGCATAATCCCTTACGCCGCAGTATTCTGGCTAATTGATTGGCGCGTTTGTTGACCGCTTCATAGCTCATATTTTTATCACCAAGGATCAGGGCGGTTTTGTCAGGATAAGCTATAGCTCTGTCCTCAAAAAATTCGTGTAAATTTTTCAGGCCAGAAAAAACATGGTCTGTGCTGTTGAATTCTGTTAATATGCGTTCTTTTTCATCTAATGTGAGAATCGAAATATTTCGTACAAGTGCATGTGGATTCTGAGTAATAGCGGTAGTGACCGCACGAATATGTCCAGCAACCTTTTGAATATCTTCATTTGAATAGCAAAATGCATTATATTTTAAGCATACAGATATTTCCTCAGAGGGTATCACAATGATATTGAAATCATAGTTTGTCTGATCTTTTAATTCAAAATCATAGATTTTCAACTCATGGACACGCTGTCCGTCCAATAAATTGAATTCCAAAGGCACATTTTCAAAAACTACAATATGATTAATTAAATTCTCTCTCAGAGGAGTAGCCGCTTGTATCTTCATCAGGGGATAATGACTGTGCTCTTGAGATTCCATCATTTGCTCATGGATTAATGACAGCAGGTCTCCGAAATGAATGTCTTGCTCAAACTTTACTCTTACTGGATTGGTATTGATCAGCATGCCGATCATTTGATCTATTCCAGAAATCGCTGCATGCCTTCCTGAAACAACTGTTCCAAAAACCACATCATTCGTATTGTTATATCTTTTTAACACAATGCTCCAGACTGCTTGAATAACAGCGTTCAGCGTTACACGATAGGTAAGTGCCAGTTCCTGAAGTTGTTTAGTCATTTCCCGATCGAAGGTAAACTTTACTTGTTGCTGTAAATAGCCTTCCTTCTTCTGTTTTGATTGCCATGGTAGAGCAGTGGCCTGTTCAATGCCCTCTAAGTAGTGATTCCAGTATAAACTTGCAGAATCTTGATCCTGTTGTTTAAGCCATTCGATATAGTTTTGAAAAGAGTAGATTTCCTTTAGATTAGGTGTTCGATGTGCTGATAACGCACTATATATTTCAAAAAGCTCTTGCACAATCGAACTTAAGCTCCAACCATCTACAATAATATGATGAAAACTTAGAAGTAAACGGTAATGCTGTGTGTCTGTCCGAAAAACAGCAAGCCGAACAAGCATATCAGCAGTTACATCGAAACCTTTAATTTTTTCTTTACTGGCATAATGAGATATAAATTCCATCTGACTATTATGATTCATTTCAGTCAAATCTTGAAAAATCATTCTATTTTCCCGTTGCTCTACAACTAATTGAATTGGTCGCTTCGCTTTGTCAACATTAAAAAGCGTGCGAAAAACATCGTGTCGCTGTACAAGTAATTTCAAACTCTTATTCATAATATCTGGTGAGATAGGCCCTTCAACACTGAAAAAAAGCTGAACCACAAATCCACCCTGATTTTCTTCACGTAATGTATGGTACAGAATTCCTTCCTGCATCGGTGTTAGCGAATAAATCTTTTGTAACAGTTGTTCTGACGACATGACTGGTTCCCTCCTGTTAATTGATCTTGGAATTCAACTCCGTTTGAAGTTCATGCAGATCACTTGCGGAAATCCCTAATTCGTCATAGCCATTTTGGATAGTAGCAGCATTCACGGTTTGTACTTGCCTCGATTGTTCCTTGATGATAAAGGCGCTTATGTCGGCTACACTTGGATGTTGAAATATATCTTTGGTAGTCACTATAATATCTTTCGCTCGAAGTTGTGCTGAAATTTGAATAGCCTTTATTGAATCTCCTCCTAATGCATAAAAATCTTCTACCACGCTTACGTTCTCAATACCCAACACCGTTTCCCATACGCGAGCTACCGTCTCTTCAATACTGTTCCTTGGAAGTATCGCTTGATCCTGAAAGAGCTGACTCGTATCCGGTAATGTAAGTTTTTTACGATCCACTTTGCCGTTTGTGTTTAGGGGTAACGCCTTAACCTGTACAAAAAAGGCAGGAATCATGTAGTTCGGTAGCCTTTCAGCAACCCATTGTCTAATTTTTTCTGCATTAATCTCTCGATTTGCGGTATAGTACGCACACAAACGCTTATCTCCATGTTTATCTACATGTTCCATGACAAGTACTTCTTTTACAGTCTGATTTTCAAGAATACACTTTTCAATTTCGCCTAATTCAATTCGGAATCCCCTAATCTTTACCTGATGGTCATTACGCCCCAGAAATTCAATTTCTCCGTTTACAAGCCGTCGCCCTAAGTCACCTGTCTTGTATAATCGTTTTTCAAAAAGACATAAAAATTTCTCTTGAGTTAATTGCTGATTGTTGAGATAACCTCGTGCAAGACCCTCTCCAGCAATGCACAGTTCCCCAATTGCCCCAATTGGCTGTGAATGATTTTCTGAATTAAGAACAAGCACTTCCGTATTTTTAATTGGTCGACCAATCGGAATTGTGTCCAAGTCCTCATTAAGTTCATGAACTTCATGATACATCGCATAAACCGTACTCTCTGTCGGGCCATACATATGGATAATTTTACCTACACCCATCCACTGAAAAGCTTTATTTACATGCACTATTGATGCTCGTTCGCCACCAAACAGTACCTTCCTTACATTTGAAAAGCAATGAATTTCATGATCTACGAGTGTATTAAAAAGAGCAGTTGTCACAAAAAACACGGAGACATTTTCTTTTAAAATCAACTGAGCTAACTCAGATACATTAAGCACTGTCTCTTTATCTGCTAAAACAAGTCTTGCTCCATTTAAAAGACTCCCAAATATATCAAAAATAGAGCCATCAAAAGCAAAGTTGGACAACTGAAGAATGGTATCTTGCGGTGTAATTTGTATATAATCTGAGTCTTTCACTATTCTCATTACATTGATATTTTCGATCATTATTCCTTTAGGTATACCGGTCGAACCGGAAGTATACATCACATAGGCCAAATGACTAGCCTCTGATATTCGTAGTGGATTGCTCTTATCCCGATCATTTGTTTGTTCCAGCACATCCTCAAGAACTACAATCTGACGTATGTCGGTACCTCCCAGTTGTTCCAATAGCTTTGTAATTAAAGGAAAATTCGATCGCGAAACCACAATGATTGATAAGTTAGCATCTTGCACAATAACCTTTAATCGCTCGATTGTATTTTCCGGATCAAGAGGTGTGTAGCCTGCATTTGATTTTAAGATACCTAGTATCCCAATGATCATTTCTAGTGAACGCTCTGTGAGCAGTCCAATTAGCTGATCGGGTTGTGCACCTATATCTTGTAGGGCATAGGCAAGTCTGTTAGCTTGCTTATTTAACTCTCCATAAGATATGTTAGTGTCCCCAAATGTAAGGGCCGTTGCAAATGGCAAAACTTCAACTTGCTTTTCAAATAGATCTGCAAGTGTTTCTTTACCGTTATGCTCCATAATCTTCGCACTACTCAATGCAATAATTTCGGTCTCCTCCTCAGCACTCAAAATACAAATATCTTTCAAGCAAACGGAAGGCTCACTACAGATTTTCATTGCGACATTATACATATGATTTGCCATTCTTCTCACAGTATCTTCAGAATAAATATTGGAATTATAGATAAACTTTATATTTGTTTCATCACCCGGAAGCACTGTAATACTTAAGTCATAATTAGTATGTTCTATAACATCAACGTCCTTGATGTTTACATTTACATCAGCTAATACATGTTTCCATGTGGAATTTAAAGGTGTATTATCAAACACATAAATATGATTAAACAGGCTTTGTCCAATCGACTGATTTTGAATCTGTGATAGTGACAAATGCTCGTAGGGCTGGGAATTTAAATTTAGATGATGAATTTGCTGCATTAGTGAAACAAAAGTTAGGTCCCCCGCTGATTGTATACGTACAGGAACTGTATTAATAAATAATCCTATCATTTGCTCAACTGCTGGTATTTCCGGAGGCCTTCCTGCTACAACAGAACCAAATACAACATCGTTACTATTATTATATTTTTGCAGCACCATCCCCCAAAGACTCTGATAGACTGCGTTTAATGTGACTTGATTGTTTCGGGCCAACTCTTTTAAAACTTCGGACAGCCGATGCTCCAATTGAATAGAATGTTTACCCAAGCTATAATCTTGAATAGATTTTTTTCTATTACTATGTGTTTGACCTGGCAGGATAGAGCATTCTTCAAATCCGTTTAAATAGTCTTTCCAGTATTTAAGTGCGCTTTCTTGGTCTTGTTTTGCCAACCATTCTATATACTGACTATAAGGCGGCTCCATATAAGTGAATTTGCTTTGTCCTTTAACTAGAGAAGTATAGATCTCAAATAATTCGCAAAGGAGTAAATCTGAACACCAGCCATCCATTAAAATATGATGAAAAGTGAGTACACAAGTATATTCCCTAGGGCTTGTTTGTAGCATCGATAGCCTAATGAGCGGATCTCTCGTCAAGTTGAATCCTCGCTGGCGATCCTTTTTCAAGTATTGCTGAATCCACAGTTTTTCATCCAGACTCGATATATCTGTCCTGCTTTCAAAAACAAATTGAAGAGGTCTTTCCGTTAGCACTACCTGAAGTGGTTGTTTGACCTTTTCCAATAAAAAAGTTGTTCTTAATACATTGTGCCGTTGGATGATTGTCGAAAAACTTTGACGCATAAGTTCAACATTAAGATGACCTTCTGTAGTTAGGATTAGTTGAACTACATAAGTGTTAGGATCAGCATCTGATAGAGAATGATATAATATCCCTTCTTGCATGGGTGACAACGCATATATATCCTGAATTTGTTCTTTCGAAAACGGATTCATTCTATTCACCCGCCTAATCTAGTGGTTTAGATATTTAACGAATTGAGAAGCACATCATAAATCATATTTAAATCCTCTTCTTTTAAATTTTTCAATGTAAAATCACTTGGAGTGCGCACCTGTTCCTTCTTGTCTATACAATGCTGAATAACCTTGATAAGCTGCTTTTCATATCCCTCCGCTAAATATTGGATTTCTTGTACACTAATTCGTGTACTATCATAGCCGATAGAAAAATGCAATCGATCTCCCTCGATATATCCTGTTATTTCAAGTGCATAACACAGTTCATTATTAGGACTGATATTCCCTAATCCCTCAGGTCCAAAGGAAGCTGCACTACTGTAAGGAGAAAGTTGGAAATAGGGAGAATTTGAGATTTGGTCAAGTTGACCTAAATAATTAAAATTAATTTCTGGCTCAATAGAAAATATCAAGGGCGCCCTCAAACTTTCCGGGCTAAGATATTTTAGTACCTCATAGTCCAAACCTTTATTCGGAATAGTTCTAAGATTCTCTTTGGTTTTTATAATCCAATCAGGCAAATTGTCAGGATCATGCATGCATAGAAGTACGGGGCACTGAGATGTAAACCAACCGACTGTACGTGTAATATTAATATCAGGTAAAATATCAGTACGACCATGGGATTCCATATTGATTACAATTTGTCTGATTTCAAGCCAGTCATACAGAGCTATCCCTAAAGCAGTTATCAAAATATCATTTATTTCGGTGTTATACGCATGATGAACTTGACCAAGAAGCCATTTTGTGTTTTCTTTTGACAGAGCAAATTTTAAATTACGTTTGTTCCTTTGTGTTGATACCTGCACTTGATCTCTCTTCCACAGTAATAATTCCTGATTAACTTTTGCATTAAAATCCAGCCAATAGGGTATTTGTTTTACTATCTCCTCACTACATGAATATTTCTCCAATGCTTCAGCCCATTTTTGGTATGAATCTGTTTTTCCTTGCAGTATAACCTGTCTCCCTTTAATAATTTGCTCATAGGACTTTAAGAAATCTTCGATTAATATACGTAATGAAATTCCGTCTATCACTAAATGATGTATAGACAGCAACAAATGATCTCCTGTCTTGGATCTGAACAGTCCTAAATGCACTAATGGACCTCTTTCTAGATTTTTACTCCCTTGAATCTCCGAAATTTGGTCGATAATAAATTTTTCTTCATCCTCTTGCGGCACGTTGAATATATTAAAGCTGAATACCTCGGGACTCATGTCCATGTTCACCTGCTTTAGAATGCCGTCCTCCATCTGGTAAGTCATTCTAAGCGCGTCGTGATGCTCAACCAACGTTCTTAAACCCCTGAACAAAGCCTCTGTTTCATACCGTTCTGGATTATAAAACAGAACAGATTGATTCCAATGATGTTTATCAGTTAAATTTTTTGTAAAAAACCAATGCTGAATAGGGGTAAGGTGGACATTCCCCAAAACTTTACCTTGGTCACTCTTACGGAGAATCTGTTGAATTGACTGACCAAATTGTGCAATAGTAGGTTGTTTTAAAAGATGATGACTACTGAGCTTTAGATTATGAGAGTTCAACTTTGCAGATAATTGAATGGCTTTAATTGAATCACCACCCAAATCATAAAAGTTATCATATATGCCCACCTGGCCTACACCAAGAACCTCACTCATTAGTAGGCATATAAGTTCCTCTAAATCAGTGCGAGGCTGCTGATGATTAAGTTGTCCCGATAAATCCCTAGTTGGAATAGGAAGAGCTTTTCGATCCACTTTTCCATTAATGGTCATAGGAAGTTCAGATAAATAAACAAAATAGGTTGGCATCATATAAATCGGCAATTCTTGCTTGATAAACTGACGCAACTCAGTTGTGTTTATCGCATTTCGGGCTACATAATACGCGCACAACTGCAACTGATCCTGCTCACCCTGAATAGTCTGTACCACTACTTCTGTGATTTCTTTATGTTTAAGAAAAATTACTTCAATTTCTTCCAATTCAATCCGATGCCCACGTATTTTTACTTGCTGATCCATCCTCCCATGATATTCCAAATTTCCATCAGAAAGCATCCGAACTAAATCACCGGTTCTATATATTATTGTTTCTGGAATTGTTGGATGTTGGATGAATTTTTGTTTTGTAAGCTCTGGACGATTCAAATAGCCTCTTGCTAGCCCACATCCGCTTATGAAAAGTTCTCCAATTTCTCCACAATCAACAGGGTTCAGTTGCTTATCAAAAATATAAAAATTCGTATTCGGCAATGACAAGCCTATAGGAACCGAATTACCTTCAAAAAATGCTGAAGGAGCCACCCATAAAGAAGCACATATGCTCGCTTCGGTGGGTCCATACGCATTCACATAAGTTGTATACGGGCTCCATTGATTAACCAAATTACCGGATGATGACGATCCTGCTGTTATCATCAACCTTAAATTCGTAATACGCGAAGCTTCCAAATACACAGCATAACTTGGAGGCAATGTTAATACAGTAATCATATTTTCTGAAACATAGGACTCAAAATCGAGGGTCTGATGTATTATTTCCTGAGGAATAATATATAAGGTTGCCCCATTAAAAAGTGCCATAAAAATTTCCCATACAGAGGCATCGAATGAAAAGCTGGCGAACTGACCAATTCGATCTTTTGAAGTAATATGGAATTTATTTGTCCAAATTGACTGTAAATTTTCAATTCCCTTATGTTCTAATAAGGTTCCTTTAGGCTGCCCTGTTGAACCTGATGTATAGATTAGATAGGCGAGATCGCTTGAGCAAACATTCCGCTCCAAATTGTTGGTCGAACGATTGGAATACAGCTGTTCAGTCACTGTTAATTTACTTAATCCCGGATGATTAGGAGATCTTAAGTGCTGTTGTGTAAGCAGCAACTTCACATTGCTGTCACTCAGCATGAATTTAATTCTCTCCTCAGGGTAACCTGGATCAAGGGCCAAATAAGCTCCTCCAGATTTAAGGACTGCTAATACTGCAATGATCATATCGACAGAGCGTTCCATCATAATTCCGACAATACAACCAGTACAAACATTATGCTCAACCAATACTTCAGCTAATTGATTGGACTTTTCATTTAATTGTCGATAAGTTAGGTATTTTTCACAACTGACAACAGCGAGATGATCTGAATTAGCTACTACTTGCTTTTCAAATAGACTGTGGATAGTCATATTGTTTTTCCTCCCTGCCGAGGTTCCATCGTTCTATTTACTTGAGCCCAACTTCAATGGAGTGCAGCATAACCTGACTGGAATTTAGTTTGAAATATTTTTTGATTTTACGGAAATTCATATCACCAATAGAGCACAACCCCACCTGCTCCAGCTCAGCTACTTGAGTCAACAGTTGCACCATAATTCCACAGTCAATAGCGGCATACAAATATCCCATTCCACCATATTTTGGCATTGTAACCTCGCTGTTATAAACCATAAATACAGAAAAAGCCGATGTGCTAAATATTTCTTGATTTTGAGCATAATGCGCTTCCTGTGTGATAACACAGGCGTTGCTTACCATTTGAAGCATATTACGTACAGGATTATAGTAATATAAGCCTGCCTTCACCTTTTCTATCCGGGCATCCTTAACGTAAATGAATATATCGATTGGATATAGTCCGCCATCGGTTGCATAGAAATAGCGAATCTCCCCATCAGTTATAGTCTGTTTAAAAACAGAGATTAGCTTTGAAAATGTTTTAAATGGAAGTTTACGATTTATATCAAAATTACGAAAAGATCTGCGATTTACAATTTCTTCTGGGAAAGAAACATCCTCTAAGGGAAGATCGTACTCCATAACATTCGAAAATGTGCGTTCAAGCTGTTTTTGTTTGAATTGATTGTATTGTTCCGGATCAATGAAAGTGTCTTCGTGGTGGGGGTTGTGTACAAGGTAATTATGCGGATAAAGAAGCTCCTGAGGTGATAATATAGAATTTACTAATATACGTTCATTAATCAAATGTTTGATAAAATCACAAAGCAATTCTTGATTTAAATGAGAATAATGCTCAATAAGAGATTCCAAATTTATGCCTTTTTGCGTTATGTAGTACAACTCAGGGAATAATTCAAGTGCTATACCAGAGAATACTGAATGTTCAATTTCAATGGTGTCCTCTGTTTTACACCAACGAACGGATGGAGACCAGAAATACTTAGCTTCATTCTGAATTAATTTAGATAATTGGACAGGGGCTTGCTTATGCATAATAGTTCCTCCTCTAAAATTGATCACTTTAGAAAACTGACCACCGACTTATTATGCTTGTTGTTTTTATGATAGGATATCCGTACCATTTCACTATGCCAGCCGAAACACCAACGACAGTAGAATTGGCGGGAACATTTTTTAATACAACTGCACCTGCTCCTATTTTGGAGTAATCGCCAATTTTAATAGGACCTAACACTTTGGCTCCCGCAGCTATAACAACCCAGCTTCCAATAGTAGGGTGCCTTTTCCCCACATCTTTCCCTGTACCTCTTAAAGTAACATTCTGATATATCATCACATTGCTTCCTATTACAGCAGTTTCACCTATTACAACTCCAATACCATGATCTATAAAAATCCCATCCCCATCTCCGCACCTGGGTGTATATCTATTCCCGTAAAAAAACGTCCCCAATTAGATAATATTCGGGCGAATAAATACAAACGTATTGAAAAAAGGAAATGAGATATTCGATAGATTATCAGAGCATGAAAACCCGGATAACATAATACTATTTCAAGCCAACTATTTGCTGCTGGATCCATTTCTCTAATAAAGCGGATATCGTTGATCACCTTGTTTAACATTTCGGATCACTCCCCTTACAGAAAGTATCTTTCCGATCTAAATGTAAGTCTCGTTATAAACTACTCATATATTCCCTCCTTTCTAATAGAAAACATTAATAACTATATATTTTTTAAAAAATTTATAATACTAAATATTTAGTATATATCACAAGAAATATTCTACCTCCTTATTTTCCTAAAGTAAATATTGAATTAATGTTTTTCAAGCTAAATTTATAATTGAAAGCTATTATAAATTTCACTAGGCTTAATCAGTAAAAAAACACCCCATATAAAGGGATTATTTTGACCGCTTCTCTAACGACATCTTTCACAAATTGATACCGTCATTCAATAACCAAGCGGTACTGTTGGATTTACCAACCGCATTTTATGTAACAAAGATCACAGAAGAAGCTTCCTTACGTCCGATGTTGAGGCCAACCATTCCATCTCCAAGGTCAGAGCCGCTTAATTTCGTCAGCAAGCTCTTTTTTGGCGGGCACAGTGAGCAACGTATTTAGGCAATAAACCTTTACTTCATTGGATTCTAATGATATAATCCGACTATAATCCTATACTAAAATTTTAGTATAAAACATTTAGCAATAAAATTATGGAGGAGATATCATTTTGAGTACGACACGTGTAATGGTTCTTGGTCTTTTATTACAATACGGGGCAATGTCTGGATATGAAATACAACAAAAGATGCAATCCGCTCAAACGGATAAATGGGCCTATGTGCAACCAGCTTCCATATATCATGCCTTAAAAAAGCTGGATTCGGAAGGAATTGTACATTTGGAAACGTTAGAACAGACAGGAAACCGGTCAAAAGCTATATATGCTATCACGGAGGCTGGAAAAAGTGAGTTTAGTCGGCTTTTAATCGAATCATTTAAAGAATCTTCTGTTGTATTTCCAACAGCGCTGTACACAGCCTTAACTTTTATGGATGAGGCTGGGCTCCATGAAATTGAAGAAGCTTTAAGCTCTCAACAGCAAGCCATCGAAAAAATCTATAGAGATATGAAATTGGGGCAGGAACAAAAAGCTGAACTTATGGATATCCCCGTAAACGTTATGTTAATTTTCAGAAATATTTATGATCAATGCGAGCTTCAATTAAAATTTGTTAAACAAATTAAAGAGGAGATCAGAAGAAATTTATGAGGAGGATGTAATAATGAAACTGAGTAAAGGGGCACAAAATAAGCAAAAAGCTGCACTAATTGTTGTCGGATTAGCTGTATTCATTGATATGTTAATCTATGGATTAGTCGTTCCCATTCTGCCAAGGTATGCAGATTCTCTGGGCGCAACTCAAACAGAAATCGGATTTTTATTCAGCAGTTATGCAATCGCATTATTTATAGCCACACCTGTTTTTGGCCTATTAACGGATCGGATTGGGAGAAAGACACCTTTATTATGGGGGTTAATTGGACTCATAGCCTCCACTTTAATGTTTGCCATAGCCCACACTCTCTGGCTGCTTGTAGTGGCACGCGCTTTTCAGGGAATCGCAGCCGCAATGACCTGGACAGCAGGACTCGCTCTCTTGGCTGATCTATACCCTTCTGAAGAACGTGGTAAAGCCATGGGCTTGGCATTATCCGGTCAAGCCGCCGGAACCCTTCTCGGACCGACAATTGGCGGTTGGTTGTATCAATGGGGAAGTTACCAGCTTCCTTTTTACTTTGCCATCTCCTTGGCCGTCATCGATGCTGTACTTCGACTAATTCTCCTGCATGATATTCCGGAAACGAAAAATGAAAAGTATATTTCCCCTTTCTCGTTCATGAAAAATAAAGATTTGCTTTTGGTTATTGGAGTGGTGATTATCGGCGCATCCATACCAAGCGTACTTGAGCCAACATTACCGTTACACCTACAGCACAATTTTAGCGCTAACCCAGGACTTATTGGATTATTATTTGCTATTCCCACGCTTGCTTATGGTCTGGCAACACCTTTTATAGGACAGTTTTCTAGCAAAATCGGCTATAAAAATGGAATCCTCCTCGGTCTACTTATGGTATCCATTGCTCTTCCTCTGACTGCACTTCCAGCAATATTATCGCTTCAAGCTGTTATTTTAGCTGTTTTAGGGGTTAGCATGGGTATGGTCCTTGCTCCCTGCTTACCTCAACTTGCTGATATTTCTCAACGAAGTGGAATTCATTCTTATGGAATTACTTTTGCACTCTATAACACGGCATACTCGATTGGCCTAATGATCGGCCCTATTTTGAGCAGTACTCTCACGGATCTAGTGAATATTAAGTTCTCTTATTTAATCATAGGCATTATTGTATTTATATACATGTTCGTACTCGCTTCAGCCTTAAGGAAAGCCAAAAATTCATCAAGCAATGTAAAGCTAAGTAAATAAGCGAACAAAAATTCATATCCCCTATAAAGAATAAAACACTCTCTTGCAGCTTTATCCATCCTAGAGCATCCCAATCCCAGAAAAAAAGGTATCCCCAAGCTTATCGCTCAGGAATACCTTTTTTGATCCGCCTATGGCTTGGCAGGCTCTGCCTGCACTTGCGCTTCAAGCGCGAGATTCAGCTTGAGCACGTTCACACGGGGCTCGCCGAACACCCCGGCACTACGGCCTTCTGTCTGCTCCTGCACCAGTGCCTTCAGCTGGTCCTGCGCAATCCCCGTCAAGCCGCTAATGCGCGGAATTTGCACCTGTGCCGCCTGTGGCGAGATGTGCGGGTCCAGACCGGAGCCGGAGTTCGTAATCAGGTCCACTGGAACCTGACTGACGGGTACATCTGGGTTATGCTTCTGCCAATCCGCAATAGAATCCTTAACCCGCTGTACCAATGCCGGATTCGACGGCGCGTAGTTACTCGATCCTGAACCAGCCCCATTATAATCAACGCTCGATACCCGACCTTGGAAAAACGCCGGATCAGCAAAGGATTGACCAATCAGCTCGGAGCCGACCACCCGACCATCCGCATTACGAAGCATGCTGCCGTTTGCCTGCTGCGGAAACAGTACCTGCGCCACTCCTGTGCTGACTAGCGGATATGCCAAACCACACAAGAGGATCATCAGCACAGAGATTCGCAAAGCCACTCCAATAACCGTGCTTCCTCGCATCTCCTCTCTCTCTGGTTGTCTCTCCATCTCAGCATCCGTCCCTATACGCTTGTTATTGCCTTGTCCGCCAGATCCGGCTTTTTCGTGTGCAGCAAATCTGCGTCCAGACAACATCCGATAAAAACCACTCATGTCGCTCACCCTTTCTGTGCTAAATCCACAAATGCACCAGCAAATCAATGGCCTTAATGCCGACAAACGGCACTACCATACCGCCCAGACCGTAAATCAGCAAATTCCGTCCCAGCAGGCGATCCGAGCTCATCGGCTTATACTTCACGCCCTTCATCGCCAGCGGAATGAGAAGCGGAATAATCACTGCATTAAAAATAAGCGCCGATAAAATAGCCGATAGCGGGGAGCCCAGCCCCATGACGTTCAATGCACCCATTTGCGGAATAGCCAGCATGAACATTGCCGGGATGATAGCAAAATATTTGGCAACATCGTTCGCAATGCTGAATGTTGTCAATGCTCCACGTGTCATGAGCAGCTGCTTGCCGATAGCGACCACCTCAATAATTTTGGACGGATCAGAATCCAGGTCCACCATATTAGCAGCTTCCTTGGCCGCGACCGTGCCGCTATTCATGGCTAGACCGACATCCGCTTGCGCCAGCGCAGGCGCATCATTTGTGCCGTCTCCGGTCATGGCAACCAGCTTACCCTGTTCCTGCTCACGGCGAATAACCGCGATTTTGTCCTCCGGTTTGCTTTCAGCTACAAAATCGTCCACCCCCGCTTCCCGTGCAATCGTAGCAGCGGTCAGCGGATTATCCCCGGTACACATAATCGTACGGATACCCATTTCCCGAAGCTGATCAAACCGCTCCTTCATGCCCGGCTTCACCGTATCTTTCAAATAAATAATGCCGTATATCTGATCATCCAGCGCAACTGCCAGCGGTGTACCTCCTTCAGAGGCTACCTGATTCGCTTTTTCCTCCAGGTCGGCTGGAACGCTGCCGTTTTGCGATACGATCCACTGCCGAACAGAATCCACCGCGCCCTTCCGTACCTTTCGTCCATCGGCCAGATCCAGACCACTCATCCGGGTTTCCGCCTTGAATTCGATAAAGGTTCCGCCTGCCGCCAAGGATTCATCTAACGTATGCTCCTGTTTGCGCATCAACTCGAGAACTGAGCGACCTTCAGGCGTCTCATCCTTCATGGAGCTCATCGCTGCCCACTTCACTAACTCTGCCTTCTCCACGCCCCCTACAGGCACGAATTCGCTCGCCATCCGGTTACCGAAGGTAATTGTACCTGTTTTATCGAGAATCATCGTGTTGATGTCCCCGGATGCTTCTACCGCCTTGCCTGACATGGCCAGCACGTTAAACTGGGTGACTCGGTCCATACCGGCAATCCCGATAGCTGACAGCAGTCCTCCAATGGTGGTCGGAATCAAACAAACCAGTAGAGAAATCAGCACGGGAACAGGCAAATCGATGTTAAAATGGCGGGCAATCGGCGCTAGCGTAACCACCACAATTAGAAAAATAATCGTCAAGCTAATCAGCAAAGTGTTCAGCGCAATCTCATTCGGCGTTTTTTGACGCTGTGCGCCTTCCACGAGCGAAATCATTTTATCAATAAATGTCTCGCCCGGCTCTGTCGTAATCCGCACCTTAATCTGGTCACTGACCACCCGCGTCCCGCCAGTTACCGAGCAGAAATCACCGCCCGATTCCTTGATGACCGGAGCCGATTCTCCCGTAATCGCAGATTCATCCACCGAGGCCAGACCTTCAATGACCTCACCATCACTTGGAATCATTTCGCCCTGGGAGACGATAACCACGTCACCTTTACGCAATTCGGTCGAGCTAACCACCTGAATCTCATCCCCGACAAGCTTGTTTGCTTGTGTATCCTGCTTGGATTTTTTCAAAGAGGCAGCTTGCGCCTTCCCCCGCCCCTCCGCGAGTGCTTCGGCAAAGTTGGCAAAAAGCAATGTGAACAACAGAATAATAAAAACAGCCAAGTTAAAGCCCATTTCGTTTCCAGTTCCAAAATAACCGGGAAACAACAACATGAGCAGCACAACGAATGTACCGATCTCCACGACGAACATAACAGGATTTTTCATCATAATCATCGGATTTAATTTCATAAAGCTATCCTTGACCGCATGCTTTAAGATGCTTCTGTCTAGCATGCGTTTGCGTTGTTCCTTCATGATCAAGCCCCCCGTTCATCCATCTCATTTTCTTCTTCAATGTCCATCTTCTTCACATGGTCAAAAATTCAGCAACAGGTCCCAATACAATTACGGGCAAAAAGGTCAACGCACCAATCAGCAGCACGACCCCGATCAAAATGGCTCCAAATAACTTATTGTCCGTGCGCAGTGTACCCGTCGTCACCGGAGTCGGTGCTTTGGCATTCAACGAAGCCGCTACAGCCAACAGTGCAATCATAGATACATATCGTCCGAAGAACATAACCATCCCTGTTGTCATGTTCCAGAATACGTTGTTATCTGCAAGCCCCTCAAATCCCGAACCGTTATTTGCCGCAGATGACGCATATTCATAGAGCACCTGAGTCAACCCGTGATATCCGGGGTTAGTGACCGCATCGTATCCCCAATGACTCATAAATGCAAGCGCAGTTGGGGCGAGAATGAGAAACGGATGTACCAAAATGGCAATCGCGATCAGCTTCATTTCCTTGCCTTCAATCTTCCTACCCATAAATTCCGGGGTTCTTCCGACCATCAGTCCGCATATAAACACACCCAGAATCGCGTACATCAGCATATTCATCAGCCCGACGCCCTTGCCGCCAAAAATGACGTTTAGCATCATTTCTCCCAAAGCAGCCATACCACCCAGCGGGGTTAGTGTATCATGCATATTATTGACCGAACCTGTCGTTGCCGCTGTCGTCACCGTAGTGAATAATGCCGATTGTCCAATGCCGAAGCGAACCTCTTTCCCTTCCATGCTTCCCTGAGAAGCATCCACACCCAGCGTCTGTATCAGCGGATTCCCTGTCTTCTCAGACACATACGTAATGGACAGAAAAATAAGGAACAATACCATCATCGAGCTAAAAATAATCCAGCCCTGCTTGCGATTACGGGCAAACAGTCCAAAGGTATACGGCAGCGAAGCCGGCATTACCCACATTGCCAAAATTTCCAGTACGTTCGTCCAGGGACTTGGATTTTCAAAAGGATGCGCAGAGTTAGCTCCGGCATAACCGCCCCCGTTCGTCCCCAAATGCTTGATGGACTCCAGTGAAGCAATGGGTCCCAAAGCAATCTGCTGCTGTGTTCCGCTCAGCGTCGTAATATCCGCCGTAGACTGTAGCGTCTGCGGTACTTTCAATCCAACCAGCACAAGCGTAAGCACAAAGGCCAGCGGCAGGAAAATACGTATAATGGCTTTAATAAAATCTTGAAAGAAATTGCCCATCCCTTCACCGCGCCGCGTCAATCCTCTCATAAAAGCCGCAGCAACAGCAAACCCCGAAGCCGCCGAAGTGAACATCATCATCGTGACGAACGCCATCTGTGTCAGATACGTAAGTCCGCTTTCTCCGCTATAATGCTGGAGATTTGTATTGGTCATAAAGCTGATTACTGTATTAAATGCCAGCGACGCTTCCATATTACTGTTTCCAACCGGATTACCGGGGAGCATTCCCTGCAAGCGTAACAGCACGTAGCTGATCGCCACAAGCACGACGTTCGTTGCAATGAAACTCATAACATACGTAGTCCAACGCATGCTGTCCAGCTTCTTCAATCCTACTACCTTATAAATCAGCTTTTCCGTTCCACCAAAAATCCGATCCGTCCGATTCGGTTCATTCGAGAATACATGATACATATAGGTGCCCACTGGCTTTACCAAGAGCAGCAATATGACGATCACAATTCCAATTTGCAGCAGCTCCATCCTCTATTCCTCCTTCAAAATGCTCCTGCGTTTGGAACAACAGACCTAATTCAGACCATCAATCGAGTGCACACGTTTGCGAAAACCCGCTACCTCTGATGCTTAATTCATGATCTGTTGTTCCCGCCTGCTTTATCCTATAGCTGACTAGAACTTTTCAGGGTTCAGGAGTGCGTAGATCAAATACACAAACACAATAGCTGTGAGCCCAAGCACAACGGTCATCCTCTTCGCCCTCCTTTAGAGGTCTGCACATCACACCAGCGCACAAACAGCAGTATCACTCCATAACTCACAGCCATCAAGAGCAGCATGTATATATCCATCATGTTCATACCCTCCGTATTGGTCCTCAGATCGTCATTCTTATTCCATCATAAAATCATAAACCAGCTATGTTATAAGTGCTTATCCGTTCAACAGGAAACCCACCTCTCCATTCAATGTGTAGATCACATGGTCCGCTCCCAATCCCCGATAAATTCCTTGTGGATTACAGCCGTGCGTAATAACATAGATCGATTCTGATGTTAGTGGCCGACATATTTGCAGGAAACGGCAAGTCAGATTCAAGCTGTTCTCGAACAAATACACACTACCAATTTCTTTTTTTGGAAAATTACATTTTCCCGTTTGCATCGTATTGATGCGCACAATGTGCTCCACACCCATTTTTTTGAGCTGTCGTTCCTCCTGGACGCTATTCGTGAGAACTGCAAACGCCAGTTTTTTGAACATGAGCAATTTCACAAAACTTCTGCCCGCTTCATTCGGTGCAGTGACAATAATTAACCGACCTTCCATCAGTAGCTCCTCTCCCGGTATAAAAGACAACAAAAAGAAGCCGAAGGAAAAAGGCTTTCCTCCGGCTTCTTACATATCCATGATAAAATAAACCATGGCTGCACACGGCGGTTTGTTGCCTCTCCCTGTACGCTTACGAGGTTAGCTGTCGGATTCGGACGTGAGAGTCGCCCTATTTCTGGCACTTGACCGGAAAATTCACCCCATGAGACACACGACTTCCAAAGCCGTACAGTCTCGATTGGTTCCCCCGCTTTTGCAACTGCAAAATTCAGCGCTATAGACAATTCGTTGTTGCTTCATTCATGTTAATTTGAAATTACGTCTTGAATCATACACCCGCGCAAGGAAGACTGTAAAGCTCAACTGCGGGGTTATAAATCGGCCTTTAGAGCATAGAAGATTAATAATAACGCTTACAATGCAATTATGCTTATCACAGCTCCTTCAATCTCTGTTTTTCATCCCTTTTTGAAAATGATAGGCATGTCAATATTGGCGTAGGGTAAGGCGTTGTTGTCCCTTTTTTGTAAAAAGGGAAGAAAATACGCTATATGTAACAGATAAATACCGATTGAACCCGCTTTTATGAGAAGAAACACCTCAATTCGCTCCATTTGCAGCGCGATTTACCGTTTTGAACAAAATACGATTTTACAGTGGCCGAACGCTTATTATAGCTATCCCAACTTGCAACCTCTTATTAAGTTGTTTAAAATTTAATTGTAGAATATCGAATAAGGAGGGATAACATGACCGTTTATGAATATGATGCACAAACCCTGCAAGGGAAACAAATTCCGTTATCCACATATGAAGGGAAAGTACTGCTTATCGTGAACACAGCCAGCAAATGTGGATTAACCCCCCAATACAAAGCGCTACAAGAGCTATATGACCAGTACC
This sequence comes from Paenibacillus sp. TY11, assembly GCF_059772165.1. Taxonomy (NCBI): domain Bacteria; kingdom Bacillati; phylum Bacillota; class Bacilli; order Caryophanales; family Paenibacillaceae; genus Paenibacillus; species Paenibacillus sp. TY11. The sequence continues at coordinate 23,379 of NZ_JCBAIQ010000003.1, forward strand.
ATGAACAGGGGCTCGAAATTTTGGGATTTCCCAGCAACCAGTTTGCCAAACAAGAGCCGGGTTCCAGCGAGGAGATTTCCGAGTTTTGCCAAGTCAATTATGGAGTTACCTTTCCGATGTTCGCCAAGACAGATGTCAATGGCGATCAAGCGCACCCCTTATTTCGCTACCTGACCCAAACAGCTCCGGGGGTATTAGGCTCCAAAGCGATCAAATGGAATTTCACTAAATTCTTAATTACACGCGAAGGTAACGTATTTAAGCGTTATGCGCCGCAAACCACTCCGGATAAGCTGGCAGGGGATATTGAGAAGCTTTTGCAGGAAAACTGACATTTTACTTTATCAAAGTCAACAAGCAGCCTGTCTTCCATACGATCGCTTCTGTTGCTGGAGGATATAACGAAAGTGCTTAACAAAAAAAGCATCCCTTCACGTAGAACGTGTCAGGATGCTTTTTCAACTGGGTTTTGCATATAATGCGGTCGAGAGGACTCGAACCTCCACGGGCGTACGCCCACTACCCCCTCAAGATAGCGTGTCTGCCATTCCACCACGACCGCAAATCATAATGTATTGAGGCAACAGATTTATTATACTCTCTCATCATCTATTTGTAAACAAAAATATAATAATTATTTTTAATGTTATTTTATTTAACATATATGAGCTATAAAAATATTTAATTTGACACAAAAGAATTATAAGTGTAAATATATATTACATATTAATTTAAATGATTTCATTTAAACAAAGAACTAAGTCAAATAATATAACATAAAGATTCACTCCAAGGAGGCGAACCGCCCTGCATAAAGGCAACCGCTTGCTGAACTACGCATTATTGTTGGACCCTTCCCTACCCGTTGGTGGCTTTACCCGTTTTTACGGACTGGAGGAACTATTCCGTAACGGACACTTGAACTGTCTGCAAGACCTGGAACATTACATGCGGGACGATTTGTATCCTCAATTTACAACCCTTGACGGCATGGCCATCAAAAGTCTGTATGTCGCCATCCAACAAAACGACGGTTGGCGGATCGCTCTTATTGATAAGATGCTGCATACCCAACGTTCCTCCTTGCAGCACGTGAAAGAGTCGCGACTATCTGGCCAGCGTTTACTCAAGCTCGCCAAAGCTCTTTATCCTTGGCTTGAATTTGACCAACTGGAAGCCATACTCATTCAATACAATGCGATTGGCACACTAGCTACCGTTCACACCTGGATTAACTTCCTCCTCGGAAGCGATGTAGAACAGACCGTTCACGGCTATCTTGCCACAGCGGTATCCTTCTGTGTCGAAGATGCTTTCAAACTGCTCAATCCTCCTTACGAGGAAAAGAATCCTCTTATCGAGCGTATGACCAGCGAGTTGCTCTCCGCATGGAGGAAGTGTAACGAACCTGAGCCAACCGCATTTCAGCGTCGCCTTCTTCACAGACATTGGTCTAGCTCCTACATCACTCAGCCGCCTTATATGACCCATAATAGCCAGTTGGATGAAGCGAAACTGTTTTCCTCCTCAGGCCTATTCAAACGCCTTCCAGCATCCCCCTGATGCGTCGCTTCACCAATCTAGCAGCAACAACAAAAACACTCTGCCCCTTTCCTCAAGGGCAGAGTGTTTTTGTTGATTTTGTTTAAGACGACACCGCGTTAATGTTGTATAATATAAGTAACTATAGTATAGAACGGACGGTGTTGGTATGCTGCGATCTCATCGAGACAAACAACAATCCTTTGAATTGGTTTCTCTGGAAGAACTGGTACCGCAAAGATCATTTGCTTCGTAAAGTTGATAAATATATAGACTTCTCCTTTATTCATGAGAAGGTAAGCCCGCTGTATTGCGTAAACAACAGGCGTCCTGCCATTGATCCTATCGTGTTGTTTAAAATGATCTTTCTCGGTTATTTCTATGGCATTCGCTCAGAACGGCAACTCGAGCGAGAAATTCAGACGAACCTGGCTTATCGCTGGTTTCTGGGGCTAGGCTTAACCGGATAGGCTTCCGGACCATACAACGATGAGCTGAAATCGCCGCACATGCTTTAAAGACACCACGATCTTTCAAGATATCTTCGATGAAATTGTGCTTCAGGCAATCTCTCACCGAATGGTGGGCAGACGTGTTCTCATGACCGATTCCACACACGTCAAGGCCAATGCCAATAAACATCAGTACACCAAAGGGGTAACACCCCGGGTTCCAGATATCAGACCCTTATGATGTAAAGAAAAAAGAAACCCATGTCTCTAAAAGACGGGGTTTCTCGACAATCTGACCGCTTTATGGCGGTGTTTTTTTTGTTTACCCGTTCATAGACTTGTCTGGATTTTGGGTATATTGTTCACTTTAACATCTAATTTTAGAGGTGCTGTTCAAATTCAATACAAGTAATTTTTCACTATTAACATCCATGGTCGGATTGTGTAAGTCACATTACTTGACTCCTATATAAGGTCAAGGTAATCATAGTAAAGCACACGAATTATAGTGGAGGCGTTTAAAAATGGATTATCACATTATTGCTAATTTTCCATCTAATCGAGATTACAAAGGAACATTGAAAGTTTATAATGATAGTGGTCGTTTGGTATTTGGACCTGTAGAAGCTTTAGGTCGTGGATCAAATGATCCAAAAAACGGTAACGATCATACCAACTGGAGACTTAAATATGCTGACATTCCTACAGGTGTTGCGAAAACGATTGTTTATGCTAAAGGGGGTTCTGACTACTCTTATGTCCCTTACAAGCGGGTATAGCTGAGTGGTAAGCAGTAGAGATGATATATCATGTGTCTAAGATTCAGGGTGCGGTTCAAAGGGCATGCTAGACCCATTTATTAGTTGTGATTTGAAAGCTCTACATTAAAAGAAGTGCCTACACCTTTCTCACTGCTAACGGTTACATAGCCATTATGTTTTTCCACTATTGATTTGACGATTGATAGCCCAAGTCCTGAGCCAGCAATTTCACGAGAGCGAGACTTATCTACACGATAGAATGGTTCAAATATATTTGCCAATTCATCATCTGCAATGCCCATACCTGTATCGGTTATGTGAATTATTATCATGCTTTCCTTAATCTCTGAGTTTATCTCAATCCGTCCACCTAACCTATTGTATTTGACTGCATTTTCAATTAAATTGTAAAAGGCCCTATGGATAAGATCTTTATTTCCAATAAAAGTATATCCACAATTTTCAAAAGACACCTTTATGTTTTTTTCATCAATGAACAGCTTCAGTTCATCTAAGATATCTTCTATTACTTCTTGTAGAGCTATTTTATCAGCAAAATTTTCATTTTTTTTAGAACTTAGATTTAATAGATCATCAACTATCTTTATAAGTCTTTCTGTACTTTGTTCTGTAATATCAATATTCTCTTTATAATCATCAACCGATGGTTTATCATCCATTTTTAAGACTTGTATTCCTGCCTTTATGGTAGCTAGCGGTGTCTTAAGTTCATGTGCCGCATTTGCCGCGAACTGCTTTTGATTTTCAAATGAGTTATTTAATCTATCCATCATAATATTAAAAGAGTCGGCAAGGCTCCCTACCTCGTCTTTTGATCTTATATTAATTTTTGCGGAAAGATTATGTTCATTTATACCCTTAATAATCGTATTTAGAGTGGTAATTGGTTTAAGTACCTTGCCTAAAATAAAATAAATCATTCCAATTCCAATAATCATTATGATAATCATCCAAGCTATGCTTCGATCAGCGAATTCTTGTTTTGCATTTTCTAATGCAATCATGGGACTATCATTTGATGGTTCTTCATTTATATTTCCATTGGTATCTATCCCGTCAACGGAGGTTACACTTAATGCAGGAGTATGCGCAACAGACAAACTGTATCCAACATTTCCAATTGAAATGCTGGTTAAACAAGCGGCAACCAAAAGAATAATAAAACCTGTAAGAAAAGTTAATTTGATCTGCAAAGATAATTTATTTAACATTCCCATCGCCTTTGCTTTCAGAAATAATATATCCTTGGCCGCGGATATTTTTAATTAAATCGTCATTAGCGGTGGCAGAACGTATTTTTTTCTTCAATGAATGAATATGGTATTTTAATGAGTTTGAAAATAAGTCCACTTCGCTATCCCAGACATGCTCTATCAGTTGTTCCGTACTTATTACTTTATTTTTATTGAACATAAGATATTCTAAAACAGAATACTCTTTTTTTGTTAAATCCAGTTTGGTGTCATGAATAGCTGCAAATTTCTGTGATGTATCCACTTTAATATCTCCAAGTGTCAATATAACATCATTCTGAATAAATGAACGCCTTAACAGACTGCGAATTCTTGCTTCCAGTTCATTAAAATCAAAGGGTTTCACCAAGTAATCATTTGCTCCATTGTCAAGCCCTTTTATTCTATCTTCTATTTCAGTGCGAGCTGATAAAATTAGGATCTTAATTTCATTATCTTTCGAGCGAATTTGTCTTAACACTTCTATACCGTCTATTTTAGGAAGGTTTAGGTCAAGCACAATCATATCATATTCATATACCTCATAAAGTTCCAGAGCTTTCTCACCATCAGCAGCTAAATCCACCGAATAATTACACCTTTTTAAGCCCTTTGCTATTATAGTTCGAAGTGTAGTTTCATCTTCTACTAGCAGCAATTTCATGAAGTATTCCTCCTTTATCAGTTCCAAACATTACAATAGTCGTACAAAATAATTGTACGACTATTGCATGTGTAGTTACAATTATGTGTTGCTAACTACTTGATTGGTTGTATTGCTGGAACTACTTCAACTGAAATCGGTCCATTCTCATTCACACTATTTTCCTGTATTTCTCCTGCTCCAATGTCATTGGTTATACCTGGCGGACGCTCGGCCGGAGTTAACTTAGTTTTCACTTCATTTGCTGCAAAAGCTGTTATCGCTGTTGCGGACATAATACCAAATGCTAACAAACCTGCTGTGAGTTTTTTGAATTTCATACTAATCTCCTCCTGTTTACTTTTACTTATCTTGTAACTACTCCCTAAGTATAGAGAATGAATAGTTAGATTCCGGTTAGGTTATTCTTCTTGAACACAACTTTTCAGTGCTTCTTTATTTCTTTTAACTCCATAGTTAATCAACTCCGAACAATGATTGTACTTATATTTACATAACAATTGTTCGCAGGATTCAATTATCAACATTAGGAAATAACATAGCCTTCTTCTAAAAAAGGTGTGCATGTTTTAATAGCGTCATATAATTCTTGCTGCTCTAAAGAAAATTCCAACCGAAGCATTCCAGGCATAGTAGAAATAGACGATACTCGCGCCGTTTGCTTGTATCATTTTGTATTTCACTTGTATGAGAAGCGGTGGCATGTGTAGATCAAGTTTTCCTCATATTCTTCTTCCCCGATTCCGAAGGTGACCCACGAAAGTTTGATTTGGATCATTCGGGTTGTATCTGCGGTTCATTGCTTGTTCAAACTCTTCGACCATATCCCCACGTACCTCCACTGATAGTTTACCTTTCTCATTTATACATTTTTTTTGTAAATTATTATAACTCTCCTGCCCGTTTGGTTTAGTCCCCAATTGGCTCTGAACATTAATACCATGGCTCTTTTCCAGCATCAAGCGGCTCTCACTCATTAACACAATGGCTTCGAAATATATCTCTAACCTACGGGCTAAATACAAGAACAGAAGCCCTAAAATCATATTTTCTTAATTTGATTAAAAAGGTATCCGAAAATAGAGAACTACAAAAGCCCAAGGACAGACCAAAACGCCCGTTTCCAGCCTTTGAGGTGGCTTCAAAAAGAGCCATGCCACATCTTTTGGTAAAGTCCAGGATCATTTTTGACCGATCCGGAATCACAGATACGATTGCAAAATTTAAAGAAGAAGGTTGAAGAGATCCTGATAAAATGTGGGATGTAAAAAAGCGCAAGAGGATATCAATAACTTTTCGGCTAACAAGGAGAAGCAACCCATGATCGATGAAATCATCCGTAATATCATTAAAGAAGAGTTAGCAGCTTTTTCTGATGATATACTTGAAACTTCCTGACTGGAACAAATAATGGCTGCGACGAAATTATGATTCATAGCGGAGACCCTGCTAAGAGCACATCTCTAGCTTGGTATCCTCTACGTCGAACATACGGTTGCATCAGACTTTCTAACAGTGACCAAAGAACACTAATTCAAGTGCTTGAGCAAAACGGAGGCTCCGGTAAAATCACAATAGGCGAGAGTTAATGTGGCAGGAATTACTTCCGCTCACAGATTGTCGAAAAACCCCGTCTCAAAAGGACGGGGTTTTTCGACAATCTGACACTCTGCCCCTTTCCTCAAGGGCAGAGTGTTTTTTTCCTGATATAACCGAAATTCCACATCTTTAACAGACTCTAGACGTTTATTAGAGCATCTAGCACTTAATTAAGTAATTAATTTAACAAAATAACGCATTTACGATTGTAAAAACACGTATAAAAGTGTATCATAGTTTTAGATGGTTAATTCTAACATGTTTACTGATGATTATTATAACACACCAATTATTCCGCAAGAATCCGTAAGGGGCGATTTCTCTTGAACAACAAAATGCCTGTCACCTCCTTCGGGTGGGCCATCAAACAACGGCTTGTCGAACTTCGACTGGATCAGAAAACATTTTGTGAGACACACAATATTCCGCCTTCACGCTTGTCCAATCTGATTCACGGCACCCGCAAAGCACAAAGGTACAGAAAACAAGTTGCTGCAATTCTGAACATCGACGATAACGATTATAAGGAGGCGCCACCACTCTAAACCCAACAAGCATTCCAGTTACATACACAGCACGCATATCATCATGAACCCAAACAAACCCGTAAATCGAACCCCTTCAGTCCGTTTTACGGGTTTTCAACCCAAACGATCTTAGTCAAAAGATTATTCCGGCTTTGTTTTGTCCTTCTCACTTTTTTGCTTACGGTATTTCGCAAATTCAACATATTCTAAAATAAAATTCTGTTCTTCTGTCTCAAGATCTTCTGCCTGGCAATTCAGTGGCCCCATCACCCCAAAAAAATAAGCAGCCTTCTGCTCCTGAAGTACGCCTTCTCCTGGCTTAATCCCTTTCATTAACCAGTCGAGCGATACATTAAAAAAGTCTGAAATCTGAATCAAATGGGTGGTGCCTGGCGTCGTTTTACCCCTTCTCCAATCACCGAGATTCCCTGAGCTGATTTTGAGTTTTTCACAAAATGCCTTCTTGGTCATTCCCCGATCCTTAATTAAAGCTTCAATCCGCTGATAAATAGTTTGATCTCCCAAAATGATTCCCCTCCGACACTGTAACTTTTTCTAAAATAATTTTCAACTTTCAACCTTACTCACTAGATTATCCTCATCAAATTCCAAGCAAAACCATTAATCTGTAGTTGAATTATGTTGGTTTTTCTCTTTACGAAAGCGGGTAAATTCAATATACTCAAGTATAAAATCTCTTTCCGCCTCACTAAGCGGTTCCCCCTGGCAATTCAGTTGCCCTGAAGCGTCAAAAAAATAAGGGTCTTGCGACTCCTTTAGCACCTCACCCTGCACATCTCGACCCAGCATGATCCAATCCAGACTGGCATCAAAAAACGAAGCGATTTCAATGAGTTTATTCGTGCCCGGCGTCGTTTTTCCTCTTTTCCAATCCCCAAAGTTCCCTGTACTAATGCCCAACTGCTGGCAGAACGCCTTTTTCGTCATTCCCCGTTCCTTGATGAGTTCCTCAATGCGATGGTAAATAGATTGCATAGAAGCTCCTTCCTCCCTAGCAGGCTCTCAAATAACGATATCATGTTCCCTGTTCCCATTTCAAAGATCACGTGTGCTAAAATTGCCGAATTATGTATGTTAGTTTTCATTATACCACAATATGCAACAAAAACCGCCTGTTTTCCGAAGAAAGGGCGGTCTTTAAGTCAGTTCATTTACGTAAATCACGTAGCAGAGTTGTCGATTTTAAGTAATATCCGCTTCAATTCGTTCAAAGTTTCACTCAGGTGTAATAAATCTTCTTCTGGCAGAAACACCAGTCTTTCTTGAATTTTATTGGAGAAGGTATGAAATACCTGTTCACAAAAAGCATCGCCTTCCTGTGTAATCGCCACATTCACGACTCTGCGATCCGAGTCACACGACTGGCGGTCAGCCAACCCATGCTCCACCAGCTTGTCCAGAAGAGGAGTCATGTTGGGACGCGAGACATTGAGCTGTTTGGATAAATCAGATACCGTAGACAAGCGCACCTCACGCAAAAGCAGTAATACCTGAAAGTTATTAGGCGACAAGTGTAATGGGAAATCGAGCGGACCGTAGGTGAAAAATTTCTTCTTCACAATCGGAAACAAGCCCAAAATATTTTCTGATATATTTCCTAACAGTTGAGTGTCCATATTTTTCACCGTCACTTCATAAGTTTATACTTATCATTCTATAACATTATGGCGTTATATTATACTATGGAATCATTATTTCATCATAATGATTACTTTATTACATCACTACACAAATAAAAAAAAGCCTCTACTGCGAGAGACTTTTCCGTTTATTCCATTGATGCGGTCGAGAGGACTCGAACCTCCACGAGCGTACGCTCACTACCCCCTCAAGATAGCGTGTCTGCCATTCCACCACGACCGCATAACAAAATATAAATGGTGAGCCATGAAGGACTCGAACCTTCGACACCCTGATTAAAAGTCAGGTGCTCTACCAACTGAGCTAATGGCTCATGCTGTTCATCCAAGCTGTCCGCCATTAGACCAGACCTCAGGAATTCCCCTTAAGCATGCAACATGTAGTCTATAAAGACAACAATGACCCGTAGGGGATTCGAACCCCTGTTACCTCCGTGAAAGGGAGGTGTCTTAACCCCTTGACCAACGGGCCTTATTTTTATACGCCAACTTGGCGACAAGAAAGAGTATATCAAATAGAATAGCGAATGGCAATACTTATTTTTAAAAATTTAAAATAAGCTGTTTTTTATAAATGTAAAATGCATATTTACTTACACAATATCATCTGAATCACTTAAATCCTGAAATACATCGATAAATGATTGCAATATCACTTACATTTACTTATAATCACTTACGAGAGATACCGAATTAATTATATATTAGAGGAGCTTTCTAATGTATCAGGAAGAACGAATGTTAAAAATCGTTGATTACTTGCAGCTTCACAAGCGTATTTCGGTGGATGATATTTGTGAATTTTTTAATGTATCACGGGATACGGCCCGTCGAGACCTGGTAAAACTTGAGGAGCATCAAAAAATTATTCGCACCCGCGGCGGCGCTATTCTCCCTTCACTCCATCACAATCCAATTGGAAATTATAACGAAAGACTGCTCACTCTATCTGCAGAAAAGCAAGCGATCGGACAGCTGGCCGCCAATATGATACGTAACAAGGATCACATCATATTGGATTCCTCTACGACTGTGCAGGCGTGTGCAGAAAAAATAAATATGCAGGAATGCTCAGTCATCACCAATTCTATTAATCAAGCTGACGTGCTATCCGGAAAAGACGGTGTCTCCATTCATCTCCTGGGAGGTCGCCTGCAAAAAGAACACCGCTACGTATATGGCTCCTCCGTCATCGCCACCTTGTCCCACTATTTTGTGGACAAAGCCTTTATTGGGGTTGGAGGTATAGCCTCCCATGGACTGAGTGTAATTCATGAAGAGGACGGTATGCTGATGCATCAAATGATGAAACAGGCAGATCAGGTCATTGTCCTTGCGGACCATACTAAATTCGGGAAAAAATTCCCTTACCGCTTTGCCGGCCTGTCCGAAGTCAATACTGTAATTACCGACCGCATGCCAGATGCGGAAATGCTGGAGATTTTTCAACACCATGATATTGAGGTTATTGTCCCCTCATAGAAAATAAAGTCGTTCTGCTATATTTCAAGACCCATACAAGAGATATAAAAAGACAGGAGCTGGAGAAATGAAACTGTTTGCGATTGATATGGATGGAACACTGTTGAATGAGGAAGGAAAAATAAGCAAAGTGAATGCGGAGGCTATACGCCAGGCACAGCAGCAAGGCGTTCAGGTGGCGATTGCTACCGGCAGAGCGTCTTATGATGCCTGGATCAAGCTGGAGGAGGCCGGACTTGTAACGCCCGTCATTGGAGCAAATGGCGCAACCGTACACGATGCGGATCGCCGCCAGCTCGTTTCTACGCCTATGGATCGGGACGAAACCTTTGAAGTGCTGAGCTGGCTGCACGACAACGACTTTTACTATGAGGTCATGACAGACCGCGCTATTTATTCTCCACAAAACGGACATCAGCTGCTTGCTGTGGAAATGGACCGCTTATTGAGCGCCAACCCGGATATTTCGCTAGATACTTTATTACGTGCAGCCGAAAAGCAATATGAACAGGCCGGACATACCCAGATCGCTTCATATGAGGACATTCCACTGGATGTAGAGATTTATAACGTGCTCTGCTTCTCCTTTGATCAAGCCAAACTGGATCGAGGCCGTGAGCGTTACCGAGATTTTCACGATTTGAACATGGTCATCTCCTCAGACCGTAACTTTGAAGTCGAGCACAAGGATGCATCCAAAGGCAATGCATTGCGTTACCTTGCGAATCATCTGAGCATTCCCATGCAGGAAGCCGTGGCGATCGGGGACAGCTATAACGATATTTCCATGCTGACGATGGCAGGAAAAGGCATCGCCATGGGCAATGCAAACGACGACATCAAGGCCGTCTGCTCCGAAGTGACCCTGACCAATGTGGAGGATGGCGTCGCTCATGCTCTGTTGAACATACTCAAAACGGTCGAAGCCGACACTATAAAATAAAGCACTGTACTTAGGTCTCCGTTATTTTCAGAACAGGTGATAGACGAAAAAGACGCCCGCAAGCATCATTACAATGCATACGAGCGTCCTTTTTCTGCTTAAAATACCAACGGAGAGAGAGGGATTCGAACCCTCGCACCGCTTTCGCAGCCTAACCCCTTAGCAGAGGGTCCCCTTATAGCCACTTGGGTACCTCTCCATGGCTCCCCGAACAGGACTCGAACCTGTGACAACTCGATTAACAGTCGAGTGCTCTACCAACTGAGCTATCAGGGAACATTACTGTAAATTATCATACAGTATGGTTAATTTACCATGATTCAGGGGGTGCCGTCAAGTGCCAACAGGCGAAGCTTACCTCCACATTTTCCACAGCGATACCGCTGAGGATTCATTTTACGCTTGCGCATATACTCCTGTTTACAGGAAATGCACACCAGCTTGTAACGATAAGGCTGAGGCTTTCGCTCCACTCTTCCCGGCAGGGTCTGACAATGCCTGCTCCCTCCTACACGGGCCAGCCATGCTTTGAAATCAGCATCTCGATGCTGATAGCCCATTCCGCGCAGATGTAAATGATAATGACACAGCTCATGCTTAATAATTTTCTCCACCTCAGAACGTCCGTAAGCTGTGAGCTGATGTGGATTAATTTCAATATGATGACTTTTCATAAAATACCTGCCACCTGTGGAAGACAGGCGCGCATTAAAGGTAGCTTGATGTCGAAACGGCACGCCGAAGCTCTCCAGCGAAATGTGCTCCACCCATTCCTGAAGCTCTTCATTACTCATAGAACGGTTCATTGAATGGTTCATTGAATTACCCAGGGACTTGGACTCCATCCTTACGGTTTCTCCTCCTTTGCTCTATACTAACAAGCATATTATAAAATAACGACCGAAGTCTAACCCCCAATTCATAAGCACACTTTAGGTACCCACCCCATATGCTAAACATACAGATGTAACGCAGAGGAGGAGATCGGCTTGCCTCAATGGCTCAGCAACCAGCTCATGCGGGCCTTTTACAAAAAGGACCGGCGCCAAATTAAACTGTTGAATGATTGTTGGTTTTTTTATCATAAAGCACCTGGCGTGGAGTTCGATGCCAACAACGGGTAGAAGCTGAAGGCATCCAAAATGAAAGCCGGAGTCTCCGATGCAGTTCGGAGATTCCGGCTTTTGTTATACCTTCACAAGAAGGTTATACAGCTTTATTTAAAGTATTATGCCTGCGACTGCGCCTCTGCGGGAGGTTTCATCGTCAGACCAACCCTGCCTTTTTTCAAATCGACATTCAACACCCACACCGTTACGTTATCACCGACAGATACGACATCCATCGGATGCTTTACGAAGCCACTGCGCAGCTGTGAAATATGAACCAATCCGTCACTTTTAATGCCGATATCGACAAACGCGCCGAAATCAATGACATTGCGGACGGTTCCCTGAAGCTCCATACCCGGTGCCAGATCTTCGATCTTCAGCACATCCTTACGGAATACAGGCAACGGCAGCTCGTCACGTGGGTCACGGCCCGGACGCTGGAGGCTGTCCAGAATATCCTTCAGTGTCGGCACGCCGACTTCCAGCTTTGCGGCCAGTTCGTCAATGTTGGACACGTTCAGCGCTTCCGTTGCGGCCTTGGTGCCCAGATCGTGGGCACTGATGCCGAGCTCCGCCAACAGGCGGTCTACGACAGCATACGATTCAGGGTGAATCGGGGTGCGATCCAGGGGATTCTCTCCACCCGGTATACGGATAAAGCCAACAGATTGCTCGTAGGTTTTTGCACCAAGACGCGGTACCTTTTGCAACTGACGACGGTTGCTGAATTTACCGTTTTCCTCACGGTACTTGACGATGTTTTTGGCAATCGTCGCGTTGATCCCTGCTACATAGGATAACAGCGCCGAGGAAGCCGTGTTCACATCCACACCGACATGGTTAACGGCCGATTCCACAACATCCTTTAAGCTTTCATCCAGATGTTTCTGTGACACATCATGCTGGTATTGGCCTACACCAATGGCCTTCGGCTCAATCTTGACCAGCTCAGCCAGCGGGTCCTGCACACGACGCGCGATGGAAGCCGCACTGCGCTCGGCTACGTCCAAATCCGGAAACTCCTCCTGTGCCAGCTTGGAGGCAGAGTATACGCTCGCGCCCGCCTCATTGACGATCAGATACGCTAGACTGCTGTCACCAATGTCAGCGATGACTTCAGCTACGAATTGCTCTGTCTCGCGCGAAGCGGTTCCGTTACCAATGACAATCAATTCGATACCGTATTGGGCAATCAGCTGCTTGAACTTTTCAGCAGCCTCACGTTTCTTGTTATTCGGCGGCGTCGGATACGTCACAGCCACTTCCAGCAGCTTGCCTGTGTCATCGACAACCGCCAGCTTGCAACCTGTCCGATAGGCCGGATCGACACCGAGCACACGGCGGCCCTTGATCGGAGCCTGTAGCAACAGGCTGCGCAAGTTGCCTGCAAAGATGGAGATGGCTTGCTGCTCGCCCTTCTCCGTCATTTCAGCGCGCACTTCACGCTCGATAGATGGCGCGATAAGTCTTTTATACGCATCCTCAATGACACTGCGCAGCAGCTCTTCCACGACAGACGATCCTTTAATCACTTGACCTGCCACGTAATTGAAAATGGAATCTGGCGCTACCTCCAAACCGACCTTAAGAATGCCTTCCCGCTCCCCGCGATTAATCGCCAAAATACGGTGAGGTGGCATTTTCTTAGCTAGCTCACGATAGCTGTAGTAGTTCTCATACACGGACTCTTGCTCCGCGTCCTTCGCTTCGGAGGTCAACATACCATGGTCCAGCGTATATCGGCGTACCCATTGGCGAATAGCCGCATCATCCGCTATATTTTCAGCTAAAATGTCCAAGGCTCCTTGGATAGCCGCCTCGGGATTTTCAACTCCCAGCTCAGCATTCACATAGGATTCCGCTTCTTTCAAAGCATCGCCTTGTTTCGGCTGGCTCCAGATCCAGATGGACAGCGGCTCCAGTCCCCGTTCCTTCGCTACACTAGCGCGGGTCTTGCGCTTTTGCCGATATGGACGGTACAGATCCTCCACTTCCTGAAGTTTAACCGCAGAGGTGATAGCAGCCTGTAGGTCTTCCGTCAGCTTACCCTGCTCATCAATAATGCGGATGACCTCTACTTTACGATCCTCCAGATTACGTAAATACAGCACACGATCTTCAATTTCACGCAGCTGATTTTCATCCAGTTCTCCTGTCATTTCCTTACGGTAACGCGCGATAAAAGGAATTGTATTCCCTTCATCCAACAAACTGATCGTTGTCCGGATTTGCTTGAGTGCCAGCGATAGCTCTCTCGCCACTTGTTTGACAATCCGCTCTTGGCGTTCTGCTTCGTTCGGCTCCTGCCGGATTTCCGTCTTCGTTTCCTCGTTAGACAAACCTATCCCTTCTTCCTCACAACTCTTGTCATTTACCATGTCTTTCATTATCACAAAAAATGATTCAAAGCGCCAGCAGGTGACGCTAAAGCTAGACCCTGCCTGCATTTTTCATTGGACACGCAAAAGGACAGCGCTCACGCGCTGCCCTTTTCCCGTTTCACTCGTCGTTCCATCATGCTAAAAATCAATCAAACCAAGACTGATTTGTAGAGAATCGCTCACTTTGCGCATGGTTTCTTCATCCAAATGGGTGATTTTGTCGGTAAGCCTTTGCTTGTCGATCGTCCGGATTTGCTCCAGAAGAACAACAGAATCGCGATCAAAGCCATGCGTCGCCGCGTCGATTTCCACGTGTGTAGGCAGCTTTGCCTTCTGAATCTGGGCGGTGATGGCTGCCACGATCACGGTGGGACTGAACCGATTGCCGATATCATTTTGAATGATCAGCACAGGTCTGACGCCACCTTGCTCGGAACCGACTACGGGTGAAAGGTCTGCAAAAAAAACGTCGCCGCGCTTTACGATCAATATGGATTACACCCCGCTAACTGTACGGCCCAAGGTGCTGTTAGCATCTTCCTCCGCGTGAAAGGCTTCGGATGCCATGGTCAAGTTAATTTTAGCCATTTCCATGTATCCACGCTGCATAGCTTCACGAATGTAACGTTTTTTACGTTCACCTACATACAGCTTCATGGCCTGCCTGATAAATTCACTGCGGTTGGAATTTTCCATAGCTACGATCCCGTCCACTTCCTGCAAGAGATGATCTGGCAAACTGATCATTATTCTTTTGGTGTTCTGCAAATTGGCCAACTTCTCTTCCACCCCCAAAACCTTGTCGCCATTGTACCATTATAACGTTATTCCCGGTAATTTATTCAAACAGAATACAAGAGAATGTATATGATATTCGTATATCATCTATGCTGCATTCCATTATAAACTACGCAGTTCGTTTTCGTACAGGCGTTTGATCCCCGAAATACAAGTGTCAGCGGAGCCTGATGCGTCTTTTGACAGTTATAGTGCTCTTTTCTTTCCTTTGTACATATTTCGGGACGTTCTGCGAAAACTCCTGCTTTTATCCGGTAATTTGCGTTATGAAATTAATTCCAGCGGGTTGGAAGAAGCAAGTTCACTCGAACAACAGGAACATTACCTCGTGTGTATACACGCGGTACCCTGTCTGCGATCATGCAGATCACCTCATAGTGGATCGTACCAAGCTTGGATGCCAGCTCATCCGCCGCAATAGTTTCGCCGGACTGCTGGCCGATGAGAACAACCTCTTCGCCTGTTTGGATTTCTTCCGCATCCTCTGCGAAAGATTGTAAGGATACCATACACTGGTCCATGCAAATCGTACCGAGTACCGGGACGCGGCGACCGCGTATCAACACTTCGATCTTCCCACTCAGCATGCGGGAGTATCCATCCGCATAGCCGATCGGCAGTGTACCGATCCGCTCTTCACTGGAGGTCACGTACCGGGTGCCATAGCTAACTCCCCAGCCGGGAGGAAGCGTCTTGGTATAAACCACAGCCGTCTTCAATGACAACACAGGCAACAGTTCAATGGCTTGCCGGTTAACCTCATCAGACGGATACAGACCGTATATACTGATGCCAATCCGCACCATATTGGGGGAAAGGGAAGGGGTATCAATGGTGGCCGCGCTGTTGCCCGTATGTATAATGGGAATGGTGATACCTTGTTCCCTTAGCGCTTCCGCCACGCCCCGAAACCGATCATATTGTAGCAGTGTATAGCTTTTGTCTTCTTCATCCGCGCGGGCAAAATGGGTGTACATGCCTTCCAGCAGTACCTGCTCTAACTGCCCGGCCTGCTGGACAAAGGCAACAGCCATTTCTCCGGGCAGCAGCCCCAGTCTTCCCATGCCGCTGTCTATTTTGATGTGCACCTTCAGCTTGCGTTCGCTTCCTTTGCGGTCCAGTCGACGGATACTCTCCAGCACTTCCTCACTGAACACAGTCAGTGAAATGTCATGCTCCCAAGCCGTTTGCACAGCTTCCGGTGAGGTATAGCCGAGTACAAGAACGGGCAGCTTAATTCCGGCCTGCCGAAGCTTCAATGCTTCGTCCAGAAAAGCGACGCTCAAGTAATCCGCACCCAGACGTTCCAATTCCTTTGAAATTTCTACGGCACCGTGTCCGTAGGCATTAGCCTTGACACAGGCCATCAGCAACTTTTCCGCTGGCAATGCCTTGCGAAAAGCTTCATAGTTGGCGCCAAGGTGATCCAGGTTGATTTCGGCCCGGGTCGATCTGTATTGTGCTTGCAAAATCCAGTCACCTTCTTTATTTGTTAGCCTGTAACTAACCTTTTACCATTCGGAATATGCAAAGTCCATACTTCCAAAGGTTAATGGTAATGTT
Organism: Paenibacillus sp. TY11; assembly: GCF_059772165.1. Lineage (NCBI taxonomy): Bacteria > Bacillati > Bacillota > Bacilli > Caryophanales > Paenibacillaceae > Paenibacillus > Paenibacillus sp. TY11. Next base: position 40,117 of record NZ_JCBAIQ010000003.1, read on the forward strand.
CTAAAACGTGGCTGTCAATGGGAGGGGACGTTTGCCAGCATCCTCTACAATGAACCCGACATACAAGCGATGCACATCTTAGAGCGCGAATGAACAAAAGACGGATACGGGCGGCAGCAGAGCATTTTTACACTCTAGACCGTCTGCATCCGTCTATAAAGTTTTATTTACCCGATTGATCCTGTATAGAAGCGGCAATTTGTATCATTTCGCTCACAGGCAGATCAGCGCTGGTGATTCTGAACTCTATTCCATCATTCATCCAGGTCATCGTCTGCTGCTCGCTTCCTGTCAGAACAGCAAAGCTGCCTCCAATGTCTACCAGTTCACCTGCGGCCAGAGCTACCGCCCGATCTTTTGGACGAGCCTCCACAATCGTATAGTTATACGTTCCACTATACCGCAGCATCACAGCATGTGTACCATTATCCTCCAGCTCCGGCGTATCCTTGATCTGTACTCCGGCTGGCGTGTAGGACGGTTCGATCAAGCCGAACTCACCCATCACAGCTTCTGCGGCATCCGTACCCGCCGATGTCCCGGCTGCTGTATCAGACGCACCCGGAGTTTGCTGTTGCGCCTCCGTGTTACCCGCTGTATCCGGCTTATTGGCCTCAGCATCCGTGCTGCCCGTTACGTCCGCACTATCCGATTTTGGTGTATCGCCTTGGGTAGTTCCTTCTACTGATGCTTCACCTGACGGTTGCTGGACTGCATCCCCTGCTGTTCCCTGCTCTGGTCCGGGTTCGCTGGACGTCACGCCAGTCGCCCCATCTATCGCACCGGAAGGATCAAGCTGCCCGCTGGAATCCACTGCTCCGGCAGATGGTGCTCCTTCACTTCCCGTACCCGTTTTACCCGAAGCCATATTGCGCTCCATATCAAAAGAGTCCTTGTCGAACTTTGTATCAAAAGCAAATTGATCGAATTTCAGATCGACAACTACCTTGGCGTTCGCATCAGATACCTGTACCTGAGTGGGTGCATAGTTGCTTTTGGACAGCCATATCTTTTGTCTCACCAGTGCGTGGCTGTTATAGTTCGCCGCCACATCGAACACATAGGATTTGTCGTCCGTAGCCAGCTGACGCGAGGCATCACCAATAATGCTGCGAACCAGCGTTTCATATAAATATACTTGACCTTGGTTGTTTGGCCAGTCGCTTTTGAAACGGAAGCTCTTGTTCAGGCTGGGCGTCAGTACAAATACCCCCTCGTCATTTCGCAGCACGATCTGTGTAACATCTTTTTTCTCGTTCGTCATGGCAATTCGGTAATAGGACGGCTTGCGGTAGGAAATATCCACCTTGTATTCCTGCGGCGTGTCGCCGGTATGCAGCGTCATCATTGCTGTACCGTGGTAGCTGTTCAGGTCGCTCACCACGTCACTCAAATCTTTAACCACATCGTCCGCGCTCTTCTTGCCGCACCCGGCCAGCAGCAGCGTTACACACATGACCATGGCAAGCATCCATGAAATCCGGCGCATGTCATCAACTCCTTCAGCACATGTTTTAAATGAATTAGTACATGTCTATGAGGGACATGTTCGGTTTATGCAGACTGGCATGACAAGCTTGAAGCATACTTATTGTACCTTCCTCTACCACGATAAAAAGAGCCGTTCCCACACAGGAAAATCTGCGCAGGAAACAGCTTGGCATTTACTTTGAAGGCTATGTTTCTATAGCATTACACCCTAAAACGAACATCTGCCTTATGACTCGTGCCGAATTCTTGTATCTTCCCTTTGACAACGGCCGTAATTGCTGCCGTACCCGGTGTGAGAATCGTCTTAGGATCATATACATGAGAATTACTCCTTAACACGTCACGAACCGCCAAAGTCCAAGCCTGAATGCATTCTGTATTAACGTTGATTTTGGCGTGGCCTAATTCAATTGCCTTGATAATTTGATATTCCGGGATACCTGAACCCCCATGCAGGTTGCAATTGTCGCCAGCGAGTCACCCATCATTAGGGTAGGCGCTCCAGCGGCAAATTCCACATTTTCGATCCCACGTCCAACCTCACCCAACGCTTCGGACAAATTTTTACCGTTCTCGACAGTGATCAGGCGGGCCAGTTCTTCTTTGTGCTGTATGAGCAACTGTTGGTAATTGAACAAAATGCGGGCTCGGCGTGGGACAGGAACCTTCTTCCACTGTTCAAAGGTACGCGCGGCAACCTCTGCTGCGTAATCTGTATCCTCCTGCGTCGAGATCGGTACTAGCGCTATAACCTCTTTCGTAGCTGGATTGTATACTTCCTCGTAGCGGGTTGTTTTGCTTTCTACCCATTCTCCGTTAATGTAGTTTTTCAGTTTCCGTGCTTCAGACATACATTATTCCTCCTTGCGGCTATTTGGTTGATGCTGAAGTTAACTCATGGTTATATTGGGACAAAATTCATTCACAAGGGTGCTAAACCATGCTAACCATCCCTCTTTCTATCGTTAAGTTGTTATCTTTTTGTTATATTTTGATCATAATCTGATAAAATCATAATATTTAAAGCGCTTTCAGTCAATATATAATTTGAACTTTTTATAAACTCATCCATATCAAATTACGAATTTATATCGAAATAAACATAAAACGAAAAAAATGATTAAGTTTTGGTTAAATGTTGTTATAATGAGAGTCAGAGAACCTTTTTACCGTTGTTCAATTGCAACCATCGCTCTCATTTAACAAATTAAAAGGTGGATTTACATGTTAAAGACGAAACGCATTAAACAAATTCAGGAATATGTTTTTGAGCACCAGACGGCCTCATTGGATGAGTTAGTCAATGTATTTGATGTTTCCAAAAATACGATTCGCCGTGATGTTCAGGAACTCGTGGAACGTGGAGAGCTTAAAAAGGTGTATGGAGGTGTGGCGGTTAATCATACGACACTGGAGCCTTTTAACGACCGAATCACAAGGCACCAGCAAGAAAAGACACTTATCGCTAAAGCGGCGGCAAGCTATGTGGAAGACGGGGATATTATTTTCATAGATTCGGGAACCACGACGCTGGAAATGATCGAATTTCTCAAAAACAAGCAACTGACCATTATCACCAACAATTTTGATTTTATGATTGACTCTTTCCCGTTTCCAGGTTTGAATGTCATTTCGACAGGCGGTATGTTGGAACGCAAAACCAAATCTTTTGCCAGCTTCAAAAATATTGAACTCTTAAAATCTTATAACATTAACAAAGCGTTCATGGCTGCTACGGGCATTTCCATTGCCAATGGAGTCACCAATTCCTCTCCCCTGGAGAGCGAGATCAAACAGGTGGTAGTCGAAAAAAGCGCGGAGGTTTTTTTGCTAGTAGACCGCCACAAGTTCGATAAATACGCGCTAATGACGTATTGTAGTCTGGATCAGATTCATTATCTCGTCACCGACACCATGCCGGATAAAACGTATCAGGAATATGTACGGGAGCACGATATTCAATTGATTATTGCAGATCAGGAGTAGAAATAGAGCGATCAGGCAGGATACTGTGGCATAACAAAACACACGGATAGAAGCGGGACAGCCCGGCTTATCCGTGTGTTTGTATTTTAATGATGCTGAATAAGCGATAGCTATCGTCTCAAAGCTTTCCAGAGGAAAGCTCGGCTCGTAAGCACAAACTGCCCTCTACCCTTGTGCGTTTATTCAGGAAATCTGGGAGCAGAAGCAATGGGAAGCACTATCCGACTGCACAGTGGCACTAAAGCACCCAACAAACGATACAGCTGCAACCAAACATCTGTATTGCGGCAGCAAATCATGCTTCAAGAGCTACTCTTGCTGTGGCAGGAAGCCCACGTCTATGTAGAGGATAAAGATAGCTCTATTCCGGCATTGCCAGCATCCGTGAAAGGCACCCTTACATACATGGAAAACCACTATGAGAAGTCCATTACCGTCAAGCAACTTGCCGAACAGGCGAACGTTTCCATATGGCAATACTCACAAATGTTTCGCAAAATAACAGGCAAAAAGCCGCTGCATTACCTCACTGAGCTGCGCTTGAATCATGCCAAGCGGCTGCTGCTGGAATGCAAACGGCCTTTACGTGAAATTGCCCGTCAGCTCTTTGTCATGGGCATGTCCGGATTCTCGTCTACCCTCTACCACCCGCAGGGCTTCCAGCCCGTTGAGACGATCCAAAGGTGCTCGACGAGGGACACGGCTTCGCGGAAATTGATCCGAACGAATTGCCTGACTACGCCGGGAACCGCATTTTTATGCTTGTCCCTACTGCCCCAGACCCAAACGTACGCTGGAACGCATGATCAACAGCTCTCTCTGGCGCAGTCTTCCTGCTGTACGTCAAGGCCGGGTATACTTCGTAGAAGCAGAGCGTTGGAACTGGAGCGATTGCCATGACTCGGCAAAAACTGCTCACTGCACTGCCTAAACTGCTCGTCACTTCATTCTGAGAAACTACCGTTTTTCTAAAAAACACTACATTAGGCCTTGAATGCTCCCATCCGCCTCCAGTGACATATGCTCAGCTGCTGGAGATTTGGGCAGTCCTGGCATCGTCATGGTATTGCCTGTTTCCACGACCACAAAGCCTGCCCCTGCGGACAAAGAAACGCTGGACACGTGAATCGTAAAGCCCTCCGGTGCACCTAGCAGAGAAGGCTGATCTGAGAAAGAATATGGCGTTTTGGCCATGCATACAGGCAGTTGCCCAAAACCAAGCTGCTCCATACCAGCCAACGCCCGTTTGGCCGCTGGAGTGTATGCTACCTCTGCCGCACCGTAAAACTCCTTCGAAATGACACTAATTTTCGCTTGCAAATCAAGCGTATGATCATACAACGGTGCAAAATGAGCTTTGTCCTCCTGGAGCAAGTTCAGCAGGCTTTGGGCCAACTTTTCTCCCCCTTGGCTTCCCTGTGCCCACACCTGTGACAGCTCTGCGGGTACACCCAGCTTGTGACATTCCGAGAAAATCAGTTCCAACTCGGCTTCGCTGTCTGTTACAAAATGGTTGACCGCTACCATTACCGGCACGCCAAACTTTTGCAAATTTCGTACATGCCGGTTCATGTTGGCTAATCCGAGTTGCAATTGCTCCAGATTTTCCGCGTCCAGCTCATTTTTAGCTACACCGCCGTTATATTTCAGCGCTTTGGCGGTTACGACCAACACAGCGGCATCGGGCTGCAATCCAGACTGACGGCACTTGATGTCAAAAAACTTTTCTGCACCCAGTTCAGCCCCGAATCCAGCCTCTGTGACGACCACCTCTCCCAGCTTCAAGGCCAGCTTCGTACCGATCAAACTACTGCATCCATGTGCAATATTCGCAAAAGGTCCGCCATGCACAATAACTGGAGTTCCCTCCAACGTTTGCACCAGATTGGGTTTCAATGCTTCCCGAAGCAGCACAGCCATACCTTCCACTGCATGTAGTTCCTCAGCCGTTACCGTTTCACCTGCTTCGTTATAACCAATCACCATCCGACCCAATCGCACTTTAAGATCTTCCATATTTTCACTTAAGCATAATACCGCCATCACTTCTGAAGCCGAGGTAATCAGAAAGCCACTTTCTCTGACCGCTCCATTGCCTGCCCCCAATCCGGTCACAATACTCCGCAAACTCCGGTCGTTCATATCGACAGCTCGCTTCCACACGATCCGTTCCGGTTTCAACCGCAAAGCATTTCCATGAAACAAATGGTTATCAATCATCGCTGCCAGCAAATTATGCGCTGCCGAAATCGCGTGAATATCACCTGTAAAATGCAGGTTAATGTCTTCTGCCGGAACAATCTGGGCTTGTCCTCCCCCGGTTGCTCCCCCTTTCATCCCAAAGCAAGGGCCAAGGGACGGCTCACGCAATGCAGCAACAGTTTTATGCCCCAGCGCATTCAGCGCCTGTGACAGCCCGATGGTTGTCAGCGTTTTTCCTTCTCCCGCCGGAGTAGGATTCATCGCCGTAACCAGTACCAGCTTTCCATTCGGGCGATCCTTTAACTCCTCCCACAGGGACGGATTCAGCTTCGCTTTATATTTTCCATACGTCTCCAGATGCTCTTCTTCAATTCCTGCTTCTTTGGCTACATCAATAATCCTCTTCATTCTTCGTTATGTACCCCCCGTTTTATAAGTCTGACCAATGGTGTCAAACACTGTATCGTTTTATTTTACCAAAGTGTGCCGTTTATTGCGCTATGATTCATTTCATCGTAAGCATTGCTATCATGTGAGTTATAAAAAAGAGCATCCCCCGCCCGCATGGACTTTGGTGGATACTCTTTTGATACATCTCGTTTAACGACCAGCCCTCAAATTAACCTGCAGCGTTAGCAGCATAATTTTCAGCAATAAATCCTTTAGAAATCAGGATAGATTGGGATTTCTTGGTCGCAGGACCATAGCCTTGGGATAGCAGATCATTAATATGTAAGCGATTATAAATGAAACAAAATACAAAGTTGGACGCCCCGCTCGTAAGGATCGACACCAGAAAAATAATAATAGCCCACTTCCAATCCCCTCTAAACAACGCAGGGAAAAAACCGAAAAGAAGCGTGGTCCATGAAAAACCCACTTTGCGTTCCTTAATCATTCCAGTTTTATTTCTTAATTTAATCTTCATTTACCCCTTACCTCTCTATATAGTCTTTTAGAACTATATTAGATTATATATGACAGAGGGAATAAATGGAACTTATTTTTTTGTCCAAAATAGCAATTCTCTCAAACACTTTCTAGGTTGTAATGCTTTTCTAACACTTCTTTAAAAGCATCAACAGGATACTGGTATTGAACCGTTTTAAACACAATCCGGTTGTTCCACTGATTTTTTTCCAGCTCGCACCCATGCTCCATATCCAGTTCCTTCATGATAAAGATAATCTCATCCAAGGTTCCCATCACACTATGGCTATTCGTCGTAGTAGCCAGCATCTGCTCGCCTTCCTGTGTGTATGCCTTTACGATCTGTTCATCAAAGCCTTCGCTGATCATTAATTCCTTCAAGGCTTGCACAAAAAGAGCTGGCAGGTTTTTGTACTGCGATTTTTTAATCCCAAACAGTGTGATGCTTAAGCGGGATGTATCATGCATAAACACAATATTTTTTCTCCGATTAAGTAAAAACAAGCTGGCATGCCAACTATTCAAAGGCGGATAAATATCAACCTGAAGTGGTTCAGTCTCCCATTCCTTCAGCAGTTTTTGTGTTCCCCGTATGACAAACATCATTGCTCTCCTTTATTGACGGTCCTGTACCGCAGCGTGATTCGACATACCTAATCTCTCACATGAGGCACGTCCCGGATATCATAACACCGTATTCCAAACATCAGATTATAAACTCTTTCAGTATAATATAGGGGAATGATATACTGCCAGTAATTTGATTATATCTTGTGTTAGGAGTAGAGGAAAATTCTACTTCAATGCCTCCAGATTAGAAATAGTTAGACACATTCAGTTTTAACAATGTGCTCATTTTACTACAGCCACAAGGATTTTGAAATTTATCCAACCGCAGTCAACTTCTCTCGGATCATATAAAAATACAGCTGTATGCCTTGCTTCTCTTAAGTTTTTCGACTTTTCATCATTTTGGAGAAAAAACGGCCCTTTAAACCTCCTTCGGAAATTCCTCTACTCACATTCATTGGATATTGTTTATGGAAATCCCCTTCACTGCTCTATATAATTCAGTTACAGTTCGTCATACGAGCTTAATCCAAAAATTAGGGGTGTTCCACACCTATGTCACAGCATATTTTACTGATTGAAGACGATCTATCTATTGCCGAAATGCTGCTCAAAGCGCTCACCAAGGAAGGCTACAAGCTAACCACCGCCTATGACGGGGAAGAAGGGCTTGCTGCCTTTGAACGTCACACCTATGATCTGATCCTGGTGGATTTGATGATGCCGAAGGTGGATGGTATGGAAGTGATCCGCCGAATCCGCACCAGTAGCGCGGTGCCGATCCTGATTATGTCAGCCAAGGACAGTGACGTGGATAAAGCGCTTGGACTGGGGTTTGGAGCAGACGATTATGTCGCCAAGCCCTTTTCGATGCTGGAAATGACCGCACGGATTCAATCCGCGATCCGCAGATCTACTACATATGCCCATCAGCAGCAACAGGAGGAGCAATCGAAAGTCCAAATTTTGACCTATGGCAATCTACATATTGATTTGGATCATTTTTCAGTCATTCGCAATGAAAATGAAATTCAGCTAACTGCCAAAGAATCCGATATTCTCAAGCTGTTTGTAACCAATCCGAACCGCGTATTTACGAAAGCTCAACTATACGGATTTATCTGGAAAGAGGACTATATGGGTGACGAGAACGTGATTAACGTCCATATTCGCCGCCTGCGTGAGAAAATCGAAGAAGATCCCTCCCACCCCGTCCATATTAAGACGCTTTGGGGCATCGGCTACAAATGGGAGAACGGCTGATATGAGCATCGAGAACATTTCGGAATGGATTGTCGTCATCATCCTGATCGTCATTATTGTATGGCTTTGGCGGGAGCGCATGGCTTATAAGCGCAGTATAAAGGATATCCGGACTATACTGGAGCGGATTGTGACGGTGAACCATGCGGAAAAGCTGCTATATGTCACAGGTAACGCAGAGCTGCAACGGCTCATGACGGAAATCAACCGTCTGCTTGACCTGAATCTGAGGGTGTCAGCGGATTACAACCGAAGCCAAATCGCCATGCGCAAAATGATTTCAAACATTTCGCACGATCTTAAGACCCCGCTTACGGTTGTGCTTGGATATGCCGAGATGCTGGATGGTGATCCAAATATTTCGCCGGAAGAACGTGCAAAGCTGCTATCCAAAATTCATCAAAAAACAAACGAAGCGATTGAGCTGATCGGCAGCTTTTTTAGCCTGGCGAAGCTGGAGGCCAATGATACGGACATTCCACTGACACGCCTGGAGGTGGGTGAGCTGTGCAGACGCAGCATTTTGGAGTTTTATGATCTGCTGACCGCACAGGGGTTTGCTGTGCATATTGATATCCCGGAGCATCCCGTTCATGCCTTGGGAAACGAAGGAGCAATTGCACGGGTGCTGAACAATCTGATTTCTAATGCAATTCGCTACGGAGTGGACGGCCGAACACTGGGACTGACTCTATCGGAACAGCAGGACACCGTGCGTATACAAGTATGGGATCGTGGGAAAGGCATACAGGAGCCGGAGCAGGACAAGGTTTTTGAGCGTATGTACACACTGGAGGACTCACGCAATAAGGCGATACAAGGCAGCGGACTGGGCCTTACGATTGCCAAACGCCTGGTCGAGACGATGAACGGAGAGATTCAATTGACCAGCAAGCCTTATGAGCAGACGGTCTTCTCTTTTACCTTGAAAAAAATCAACTATTAATTATTCATTGAACTTAATAAATTTGTAAGAATCACGAAAGAAAAATGAATATTTCACCCTTTATTCTTGAATCATCAACAGTATACGAAGGGAGAACAACCATGACTTACATATTACGTACACATCAGCTGACCAAAGCCCTGAAGGGCAATGAAATTGTAGCAGGGGTCAGTATGAATATCCAAAAGGGGGAAATCTATGGTTTTCTCGGTCCCAATGGAGCGGGCAAAACGACGATGATGAAAATGATTACAAATCTGCTCAAGCCGACATCGGGTGAGATTGAATTGTTCGGTGAAAAATTAACGCCAAAATCGTATCATCTACTCGGACGGATGGGTTCGATTATTGAATACCCGATTTTTTATGACAGGCTGACAGCCCAGCAAAATATGGAGCTGCACTGTGAATACATGGGCTATTATAACAAGCAGGCTGTTCGGGATGCACTGGAGCTAGTGAACTTGCGCAACGCGGGTGACAAGCCGGTAAAGGACTTTTCACTGGGAATGAAGCAGCGTCTCGGGATCGCGCGAGCCATTGCGACCAAGCCGGAGCTGCTGATATTGGATGAACCAATCAATGGTCTGGACCCGGTGGGAATCAAGGAAATTCGCCAGCTATTCCACATGCTGTGCAAGGAATACGGGATGACCCTGCTCGTGTCCAGTCATATTTTGGCGGAAATTGAGCAGATTGCGGATACGGTGGGCGTAATTAATCACGGGCGGCTGATTGAGGAAGTGTCGATGGAACAGGTGCGGGAAACCAATACCGAATACATTGAATTTTCAACCAACGATTGCAAAAAGGCAGTTTACGTCCTCTCCCATCATCTGAATCTAAATAACATTCGGGTACTGAACGAGCAAAGTGTACGTATTTACGATACAAGTGTACCGCAAAAGCAAATTACGAGAACCCTCATTATAAATGATGTTGAGGTGGATTCCATTCATCAGAAAAACAGTACGCTGGAAGACTACTTTTTGCGTCTGCTAAATGGAGGTGATCTCCATGCTTAAATTGATGCAGCTGGAGCTGAAAAAATTTCATCTGGCGGGATATATCCGTTCAGCCCTGATCGCCAATGCCTGTATTCTCGGGCTGATCTGGATCATTGCACTGGACAGCCCAAGTGAAGAAGTGCCCGAATTCACACAGTACGCTCAACTTCTGGATCTCATGGACAACTTTGTCAGAGCCACCTTTATCATATTTGCCTCTGTTTTGCTGTGCCGTTTTATTGTAGACGAATTCAAGTCCAAGTCGATTACCATCTTGTTCATGTACCCCATTCACCGCAAAAAGCTGATGATTGCCAAACTCCTGATCGTGCTGTTGTTTACGTTCCTGTCCATAATTATATCGGAAATTGTCATTACGGCTGGCATTCATCTGCTTAACCAGTTTGTTGTTATTATACCCGATCAGCTTACTCTTGCTGTATTGGGCCAGCAATCAGTTCGGACGCTGATCAATGCCGTTGCCGCCAGCTTTATGGGGCTAATTCCACTGTATATGGGAATGCGAAAATATTCTGTACCCACAACCATTGTGACCTCGATCCTGATTGTAGCATTGCTTTTCTCCAATAATAACCTCCCTTCACTTAGCTCCATTGCCCTCGTGCAAGTCGGGTTTTCTGTGCTGGGAATGCTGGTCGCTTATGCGGCGATTCGACGCATTGAGTATAAGGATATTACCTCGTAATATGTAATTTAGTAGAGCGCTTTCGAAAAATAGTTGAAAATCATTGTTAAATATACACACATTTTTCACTGGACTTCATTCTAAAACAGGTATATCCTATAGGAGAAATTAAAAAACGGAATAAGGATCTTCGGGGTAGGGTGAGATTCCCAACCGGCGGTATGGCTCATGGAGCTAAGCCCGCGACTCTGTATCCCGCAACAGGATACGGACTGATTTGGTGAGATGCCAAAGCCGACGGTAAAGTCCGGATGGAAGAAGATCGAAATATGAACATGCCGCGAAGTGGATGAATTCTGCCTTATTGGTTTTGCAGTAACTTCATTTAACTTGCATAAAGCGGCAAGTTTATTTGATCAACCCCCGTCTTGCATGGCCTCTCGCCATCGACGGGGGTTTTTGTGCCACCGGTCCTGTATTCGCAAGGAGCTAATTGAGTATGAGTCAATCATCAACTGTGCTAACATCCAAAGGTTTTGATCGTAGCTCCCACATGAAAAGCGGTTTTTGGCTAGTCGCGATTGGAGCGGCCTTGTGGGGCGCAGACCCGCTGTTTCGTATTATTTTGCTAAAATCATTTACTTCAACACAAATTGTACTGATGGAGCATGTGCTGCTCTTTATCGCTCTGACACCGGTGCTGTGGAAGCATCGTGAGGAACTCAAAGCGGTACGGCTTCGTCAAGTTTTCGCTATTTTGTTCGTCTCGTGGGGCGGCTCGGCTCTGGCCAGCGTGATTTTCACCATGGCACTCAGCAACGGTGATCTTAACGCTGTGCTTCTGCTCCAGAAGCTTCAACCGTTGGTCGCTATTATTCTGGCCCGCGTTATATTGAAGGAAATGCTACCGCGTTATTTTGGAATATTAATTGTCGTCGCTCTGTTCGGGACATATCTTCTGACCTTCGGTTGGTCGCTCCCCTTTGGGCATGTTAATGATTTTGTCCACGTCGGCAGTCTGCTTGCACTGGGTGCAGCGGTTCTGTGGGGCGGTTCGACAGTGATGGGAAGCTACTTGCTTCGTTCGATGAAATATGAGACGGTGACCTCCCTGCGCTTCATGGTGGCTCTCCCTCTGCTGATTGTCCTCACCTCTGTGGAGCATGCGCCATGGAATATGCCTGCCGGTACATGGGCGGGCGCAGCTGTGATTATCAATCTGCTATTGCAGGCATTGCTTCCGGGTCTTCTTAGCTTGTTGCTGTATTACAAAGGTCTAAGTACGACCAAAGCGTCCTATGCTACAATGGCAGAATTGAGCTTTCCCATGGTTGGTGTCGTGATTAACTGGATCGCATTTCAGCAAATCGTTACTGTAGCGCAATTAACTGGTTTTATGCTCATCTGGATTACGCTCTTTATGATTTCACGTCAGCAAAAAAATTAACAGGTTGAATGTCCCTTTCATGACTCACCCAAGCCAAATCGTGAAGATGCCTTTGCATCTCCGATTTGGCTTTTTATGTATTAGTATTAATATTTAAAATAGTTCTTTAGACCTATTTTTCGACAAAAGTGTCTAAAACATGAAACTATTCCTCGTTTCCCATAGATTACATCTTTAAAATTTATCGGTTTCTGTCGAATAAAACAATGTAGTGATCATCAGACACAGAGGAGCAAGAATATGACTAAAGAAAAACAAACAGTTCCATGGTGGAGCAGGTTTCTCAAACAGTTTTATTTAATGAGGACAAAATTAATTGTAGCTTTTATGGCAGTCCTATTGATTCCCAGCATACTTATTGGATACTTTTCTTATCAGGGCGCTACGACGCAACTCAGTCAGCAAATGGGCGGTGCCGTGTACACGAATCTGTATCTGATCCGAAGCAATGTCAATCAGTATGTATCGCCCATTATGAAAGACGTTGACGTGCTATCCACTGAAATCCAATCTGATTCTATTGATTCCAACGAAGAGGCTCTTCAGAAAAAATTGGATGTCATCGTCAAAGCTCATCCCGAATTAGATGCTGCGCTCCTCGGCAATGAGGAAGGACAATACATTCGTACGCCGAAAAAAAAGGAAACCGATTATGATCCAAGGGAAAGAAAATGGTACAAAAACGCGATGCAGGAGAAGGGTAAAGTAGCCGTCAGTGTTCCAGCTGTCAGCGTCACGACAGGGAATTTAGTGGTTAATTTATCAAAAACGCTGGAGGACGGTCAAGGAGCTATTGCATTGGCTTTGAACCTGGACAAGATGAGCCAAAACCTGCAGTCTGTAAAGATTGGGGAACGCGGAGGACTCATTATTGTTGATTCTGATTATAAAATTGTGGCTGGAGCTGGAACTGCCTTTAAAAATACAGGCAAAAAACCAACAGACATCATAGAGGGACTTCCCGAAGTAGCGAAAACCGCTGAAAATGATACTCCCTCCATATCACAAATTCAATTTATGAATAGGGACGTGTTGGCCTTTACACTCAAGGATCCTCTCACCGGATGGAACATTGTCGCACTGTCGGATCTGGAGGATTACAGTGATGCAGCCCAACCGATTCTGAAGCAAAGCCTGATTGTAATTATCATTTCCATACTGGCCGCTGCCATTATCATCGTGCTCATGATTCGCTCGTTCCTGATTCCACTGCGCAAGCTGCAAGCAGGAACACGTATCGTCCGTGACGGAAATCTGACCGAACGTGTTAATCTGTCCAGTAAGGACGAGTTCGGCGAGCTGGCACAGAATTTTGACCAGATGACACATGCCTTGCATACGATGGTCTCCGAGGTCAATCAAACGTCCTCCCGACTCGCTTCCTCTTCCCTGATGATCAAGGAGAGCACAGAGCAAACGACGGAATCCGTACAACACGTAGCGGAAACGGTTATGGAATCCGCGGAAAATGCAGCTACCAGCGCCGAGGCATCCGAGCAAACCGCCAATGCCGTTGAAGAAATGGCTAAGGGTGTCAGCACCATTGCCGAATCGGCAAGCTCCATCGTGGATTCAGCAGGACAAACCGAGCATGATGTTGCTCAAGGCAGTCAAATGATCAGTAGTGTACGGACACAAATGGACCGCATTCTGGAAGCTGTAAGCCAAACGGCTAGCCTAATGGATGAGCTGTCACAGCTCTCGGACGATGCGAATCAGATGAATACTGCTATTGCCGCCATTGCCAAGCAAACCAATTTGTTGTCCCTAAACGCGTCTATTGAAGCCTCCAGAGCAGGCGAAGCCGGGCGTGGATTTGCCGTAGTCGCTGTAGAGGTACGCAAACTGTCGGAGCAATCCAAGGAAAGCGCTGATTCCATCAGTCAGATCATTACCCAAATGCTCGATTTGATTCACCGCTCTACCGCTACGATGAACGGTAATGTTCGTAACCAGGTAGGCGAAGGATTACGCATTAGCCAAGATGCAGAAGGTGCATTTACGAATATTGAGCGGTCCACATCTCATATCGTAGAACAAATCCAAAGTGTGTCCGCTGCGGCTGAACAAATCTCAGCCAGTACAGAGGAAGTTTCGGCCACCGTTACTCATTTGGCAAGCCTGTCCCGCAATTCGGCGGACAGTTCGCAGACCACATCTGCTGCCGCTCAGGAGCAAATGGCGGCCATGGAGGAAATCGCATCTTCGTCTCAGGAGCTGTCCAATATGGCGCAGGATTTGCAAGAGTTGGTTAAGCGATTTAAGATTTAAGTTACTTTGTATCGTTGCAATTTCATACAAGTAAGGATAAGCAGCGGTACATCTGTTTACTAACAAAAGCCTTCGTCCGTATACAAATTACGGGCGAAGGCTTTTCCATTTGAGTCCTTTGGATGATATCTCGTGTTTACTTATATGCTCATCTGCCCCGTCAACTGGCGGCGTCTATCCCCTTCCGGGTCGTGCTTCACCGTAATATCCTGATGAAAAATAGCTGTAGCCCGCTTTTCCCTATCGTACATCGGCCAAGTCCCTTCGGACAGCACGGGCTTCCTATCACGTGCAAAAGCAACCCATGCCTGCTGCATATCGTGAGCCAGCGCCTGCATCGACGGTTGAATATCTAATCCGAGTTTACCCAGCAGCTCCAGATTATCGAAAACAAACGCAATTTCTGCCCCATGAACCGCTTGTCCAAAGGTAGGATGCCCCGGCAGTGTCCAATCAAAACGATACATCCATACCGACGCATACGTCGACTGTGCAGCAGCAAGAGCCAACGCAGGACGCCAAAAAAATAGATCGGTCAACATTTGCGCCTGTCCCTCAATCGTAACCGGAAAAGGTTCTATCAGCTCGGCGATATCTTGCATACCCGTCATCATTTCCAATGCATGACTCGCTGTTGACTTGTTCATAAGATGGGATTCTTTTCGGATGAAATAGGCCCCCTCATGCAAGTTCGTTCCAATCAAAACGGATACCTGCTTTGCTGAACCTTGCGCGATTGCAGACAGGGGTACATCTGGCAAGGTCACGCCGTCCACAACGGGTTGATAGATCATCGCCATCCCTGGTCCGATGACTTCATGCGTCTTCGCCATAGCGAGCATCAGCGCATCTGTCGGCAGCGTAAACAACCGCTCAGGATGCTGAGTGTCCACACCCAGCTGCTGCAGATACACAGCCGTCACTTGCTCGGCTTGTGAAGTCGGCAACACCTGCGATGCCCCGCTCTGCAAAATCGCACGCTGGAACAATCCCTCAGCGGCTGGCATCGCCAATAAAGCGGCAATACTCATCGCCCCTGCCGATTCACCGAACACCGTCACCTCGTGCGGGTTACCGCCAAAGGCAGAGATGTGGTCCCTAACCCATTCCAGCGCAGCAATTTGATCCAGCAGTCCCGCATTAGAGGTGAGGCCATCTCCCCTTGGAGTCAGATGCAAAAATCCTAACGGTCCCAACCGATAATTGATCGTAACCACCACAACGTCGCCATTCTTCGCCATCCGTGCCCCGTCATATAAAGGTATAATCCCAGACCCGGTGACAAAGGCACCGCCATGAATCCACACCATCACCGGACGTCCCTTCTCAGGAGCTTTTGAAGTAGGTGTCCAAACGTTCAGGTACAAGCAATCCTCGGACTGCTCAGGCGGTTCTACCAGATTTCCAGTCATACTTTCAGCGGATGGCATAGGCTGCGGACAGATCGGCCCAAAACTCGTCGCAGCCCGCACACCCTCCCAAGGCTCCAAAGGCTGCGGCCCGTGAAAACGTAGTTTTCCAACAGGAGGCTGTGCATATGGGATACCTTTCCATACATGATATCCATTCCACGTTTCTCCACGTAATTGACCCAGACGAGTATGTACCGTAATACTCTCCATCATGAAAGCCCCCTTTATCTCGTATGTTTAACACAACGGTATAATATCAATCTTTACATATCTCTATTATACCCTTTGCACAGGGACAAACCAAAAAATACCGGAAGTGCTTTTGCACTCCGGCATTTTTGTAGACAAGATAGGGAAATAGCGATTAATCCCGAACTTCTTCTTTCGGAATCAGCTTGTAAATTTCTTCGCTTTCCATAGAATCAATCAGTCGGTCTAGCCACTTGTAATAAGCTACGGCCTGCTTCATCTTCAAACGGTCTTGCTGAAGAACCGCCTTAAATTCCTCGTACTCTTCACCCTGGTCCATCAATCTGTTGAGCTCATCAATGGCTTTGCGCAGCACCAGTAAATTTGTTTCTACCGCTTTTCTCCATTTAATAGCGAAGAAGTCAGTGAATGTTTGATGCCAGTCATATTCGACTTCATACAAGTCCTTGCGTGAGCCTTTACTCCATACTTTGTTCACCATTTTCAGATCCAATAACGTTCGAACTCCTGTACTCATGCTCGTTTTGCTCATTTCCATTTCACGGCCCATCTCGTCCAGCGTCATCGGTTTATCCGCAAAAAAAAGCAAACCGTACAAATGCCCCGCAGACAGAGTGATCCCATACAGGTCCATGTTTTTACCTATAGCTTCTATAACACGTTTGCGAATTTTTTGCAGCGAAGCTTGCTGCTCATCACCTAACTGGTACAAGCTCATGCTTGCAACCTCCTAATTTTAGAGCATTTTGCACAACCTAGTATGAACGACTTACCCGTAAAGGATTAGCTTTGACGCAATATATGAAATCTTTCAATAATAAATGAAATGTTTCAAAAGCAAAGCTTCTGTCTATATTACAACAGCATGGTCGTTCAAAATCATAATTCGCAAAATTGCTAATGATAGTAGATTTTTAAAATTATGGATATACATAAATCTTTTTCTTATGGTTATATTTCATTGTCTATTTTAAAAAAAGCACTATCAGTTGTAAAGTTCCGAATGTTTGAGCATTCTAAAGAACGAAGGAGCATATTGAAGGAAACTTTGTACAGTTTTTTCTGTACGTACTTTACGAACAGTTTTTTTGTTTGAAATGTAAGCAATGATTCTGTTACAATTAATTTTGTCATTAACCGTTCAGGATGTTCAGAATTATGATTTTTATACTCAATCCTTAATGCAACATGGGGTTAATACCAAGCAAAGTATAGAAAGAAGAGGTGTATGTATGACGATTTTGGAAGTCAAAAATGTCAGCAAACTCTTTGGTCCTCACGCAGAGCAAGGTGTTCCGCTCCTGGAGCAAGGCTGGGGCAAGGAAAAGCTGGCCAAAGAAAAACAGATTACTGTTGGTGTCAATAAGGCCAACATGGAAATTAAGCAAGGTGAAATTTTCGTGATTATGGGACTATCGGGCAGTGGCAAGTCCACTTTGGTGCGAATGCTAAATCGCTTGATTGAGCCTACCTCCGGTGAAATTCTGGTTCACGGCAAAGATCTCCGTAAGATGAACAAAGAACAACTCCGCGAAGTTCGTCGTAAAACCATCAGCATGGTTTTTCAAAAGTTCGCCTTGTTCCCACATCGGACTGTATTGGAAAATGTAGAATACGGTCTTGAAATTCAAAAGGTAGAAAAAACACAACGTCAGGAAAAGGCGCAACAAGCGCTGGAATTGGTTGGTCTTAAAAACTGGGGCGATAAAATGCCTGATGAATTGAGTGGCGGTATGCAGCAGCGTGTCGGTCTGGCACGGGCGCTGGCTAATGACCCTGAAGTGCTTCTGATGGATGAAGCGTTCAGCGCATTGGACCCTCTCATTCGCCGTGACATGCAAGATGAGCTGCTGGAGCTTCAAGATAAAATGAAGAAAACGATTGTGTTTATCACCCATGATCTGGATGAAGCGCTGCGGATTGGTGACCGGATTGCATTGATGCGGGACGGGGCGGTTGTACAAATCGGTACACCGGAAGAAATTATGATCCAACCGGCTAACTCTTATGTAGCCCGCTTCGTCGAGGATGTGGATCTGTCCAAGGTATTGACGGCTGCTCATGTCATGCTTCGTCCAGAAACAATCACCTTGGATCGGGGTCCGCGTGTTGCTCTGGAATTGATGCGGGAGCGTGGGATTTCCAATCTGTTCGTCATTGACCGCACCAAAAAGCTACTGGGTGTTATTAACGCCGAGGATGCTGTTCATGCACTGCGCAACAATTTGAAGATTGAAGATATTTTGATAACTGACGGACCGCAGGTTGCTGCCGAGACTGTCATTAATGATTTGTTTGAAATTACAAGCTCGTCCAAGGTGCCGCTGGCTGTGGTCGATGACAAGCAGAAGTTGCTAGGCGTTATCGTCCGTGGAGCATTGCTCGGCGCACTTGGTGGAGATGTAACTACTACAACTAAGGAGGTGAATGCCCATGATACCGAAACTGCCAATCGCTGAGTGGATTCAATCCATTGTAGACTGGATGGGTATTCATCTGGCTGGATTGTTTAATGTTATTTCTTCCGTTATTGAAGCCGTAGTAGGCTTTTTCTCTGGCCTGTTCATGCTTCCGCACCCTCTGGTGTTCATCGTGATCATCGGGATTATTGCCTTTATGATCGGGCGGGTTCAGCTTACACTGTTTACTGTCATCGGCTTCTTGCTGATTGATAATCTCGGCTATTGGAGTGAAACGATGAATACGCTCGGACTGGTCATCACGTCTGCGCTCGTATCCATTGTTATCGGGATTCCAATCGGGATCTGGTGTGCATACAGTAAATCCGCGTCACGCATTATCACGCCTTTACTTGATTTTATGCAGACGATGCCTGCGTTCGTGTACTTGCTCCCAGCGGTTACCTTTTTCAGCTTGGGTGTTGTACCGGGTGTTATCGCATCTGTTATCTTTGCTATCCCCCCAACCATTCGCATGACAAACTTGGGGATTATGCAAGTATCGGGTGAGCTGATTGAAGCCTCTGATGCTTTCGGTTCAACATCGGCGCAAAAGCTTTTCAAAGTGCAGCTTCCTCTGGCATTGCCTACCTTAATGGCTGGTATTAACCAGACGATTATGCTGTCACTGTCCATGGTTGTTATTGCTTCCATGATCGGTGCGGAAGGCATCGGTGCTGTTGTGTACCGTGCTGTGACACAGCTGCAAATCGGTAAAGGTTTTGAAGCCGGCTTGGCTGTCGTCGTCCTGGCAATTGTGCTTGACCGTTTTACGCAAAACCTGTTTAAACCTACGCAAAGAGGCAAAAGCCGCGTATCCAGCAAGCAAAAAGTATGGATTACTTCTGCAGTTACAGCTGTCATTTTGATCGCTGGTGCATCCCAATATTTTGTTGGAACGGATCATTCCGCATCTGGCAAAGGTAACGCTGCTGCCAATCCGGTTGGCGAAGAGGTTAATTACAAAATTATCGGTATTGATGCCGGGGCAGGTATTATGAAATCGACTGCCAAAGCAATTGAGGACTATAATTTGTCTGATTGGAAGCTGGTAGAAGGTTCCGGTGCAGCCATGACGGCCACACTGGACAAAGCCATTAAAGCGAAAAAACCGATCATTATTACAGGTTGGACTCCTCACTGGATGTTCAACAAGTATGATCTTAAATATTTGGAAGATCCTAAAAAGTCTTATGGTGAAGCCGAGGGTATTCACACGATTGCCCGTAAAGGATTGCAGCAGGACGCTCCTATCGCTTATGAGTTTCTGAAACGTTTTAAATGGACACCAGAAGATATGGGTGAAATGATGGTCGCCATTCAAGCAGGAACCAGTCCTGAGCAAGCTGCCAAGGATTGGGCAGAGAAGCATGCCGATAAGGTTCAGGAATGGACTCAAGGACTGCAACCTGTCAATGGAGACACCTTCAAGCTGAGTTATGTGGCTTGGGATTCCGAAATTGCCAGTACGAATTTGCTCAATTATATTTTGGAAAACAAATTGGGCTACAAAGTAACCGCGCTGCAAGTTGAAGCAGGTCCTATGTGGACGGGTGTCGCCAGTGGTGATGTAGATGCCTCACCAGCTGCATGGCTGCCGTTAACACATGCGGATTACTGGGCTAAATACAAGGATAAGCTCGACGATCTTGGTGCTAATATGACTGGGGTTAAAACGGGGTTGGTTGTTCCAGCTTACATGAATGTTAAATCCATTGCGGAATTGCAGAATAACGGAGCTGCTTCGGCTCCAGCTTCCGCCGCTGCTGAGGACTTTGGCAAGGAGGTCGGCTATCGTATTGTCGGTACCGACCCTGGCGCCGGACTGATGAAGCTGACCGCTAAAGCTATTAATGACTACGGCTTGTCCGACTGGAAGCTGCTTGAAAGCTCTGGGGCTGCCATGACCGCTACACTGGATAAAGCAATCAAAGCCAAGCAGCCTATCGTCGTAACGGGTTGGACTCCTCACTGGATGTTTAACAAGTATGATTTGAAATACTTGAAAGACCCTAAAAAAGCGTATGGTGATAAGGAAGAAATCCATACGATTGCCCGCAAAGGCTTAAAGCAGGATGCTCCTGTGGCTTATGAATTTCTAAGCCGCTTCAAGTGGACTGCGGAAGATATGGGTGAAGTGATGATCGCGATTCAGGGCGGTACTGCCCCACAGCAAGCCGCCAAGAACTGGGCCGATAAGCATCCTGACAAGGTACAGGAATGGATCAAGGGCTTGCAGCCCGTCAACGGTGATCCTTTAAAACTGAGTTACGCTGCTTGGGATTCTGAAATTGCCAGTACGAACGTATTAAAGTATGTATTGGAGCAAAAATTGGGCTACAAAGTAACGGCCCTACAAGTGGAAATCGGCCCGATGTGGACCGGCGTGGCCGGCGGAAGTGTGGATGCTACCGCTGCCGCCTGGCTTCCATTGACGCATGCCGATTATTGGGCTCAATACAAGGATAAAGTAGATGACATCGGAATCAGCATGACTGGCGTTATGTCCGGACTTGTCGTTCCATCCTATGTGCCGATTGATTCTATTGAAGACCTAAAGACGCAATAATATTTATTCCGCTTTTATACAATACGAATAAGCAAAAGGCAGATCAGGTTTTACTCCTGATCTGCCTTTTTATTATATTCATAGTTAGAGTTGCTCTCAGCTTTTGAGCGTGAAACCTTCTTGAGCGGGCACATCGGCATGCTGCCCTGTCGTCTGATGCTGTCTAAAGAATAACGGATAGATGGCAAAGGACACCAGCAGACTCACACAGCCAATGACGCCCAGAGCAATCATATCCTTGAAGACGTATGTGATATCCAGTCCTTTGAGAGTAATGTTCCGTACAGCATCCAGGTAGTACGTCAGTGGCAATATTTCAGCAAGCCCCCGCAAGAAGCCGGGCATTGCTTCCAATGGCCACGTATAGCCTGACAGCATAAAGGAAGGAACAGCAATCAGCATCAGGGTTTGGGTCGCATCCACTCTAGTCTTGGAAAATAGACTGAATAGGAATCCTAATCCGCACAAAGCAAAGTTAAAGACCAGCGACACCAAAATCAACGGCAGTACCTGTCCCCTGAACGGAATATCGAAGCATAGAGCGCTGATACTGAATACAGTCAGCACATTGAAGGCTCCCGCCGCATAATACGGTGCCAGCTTGGCAATAGCCAAACGCCAAGGGGTATTTTTCCATGCGCCAAATCTTCCCCAAGTCCCTGCTTCCTTATCACGCGTGCATGACAACGCAATACCAAGCAGCAAACACTGCTGGAGAGCCGCAGAAATAACCCCTAATGGCATGAAAAGCTTATAATCATATACTGGGTTAAACAGCACTCTGGATCGGAACGGGATGGTACTCAGCGTCGAGGCGGCCTGATCGGCGTTCATTCCCTTTTGCTTCATGGAATTGACCGATACTCCGGCGCTCACGCTACTGATGACCTGATTAGCAATCCGGCTGGCGCTATTGGAATACATCATATTACTACCGTCAATCAGCGTAAGCACGGGTGGATTTTCCCCATGCTTAAGCCGAGTGGTGAAGTTGTCGGGAATGACGATTCCGACCTTAGCTTCCCCGGTCTCCACCTGACGGACTGCATCTTCCTGATTGGTCGCTTGCCGTGTCACGGCAAATGAGTCGGTCGAATCGAACGCTTGAATGATTTGGCGACTGAGCTGCGAATTATCTCCGTCATACACCGTGACAGGCATCTCGGTAATCCGCTGATGTGAATACAGGAAGCCGAACAGTATCGTATACACAATCGGCGTAATCAGCAGAATAGCCATAAAGCGGCGGTCCCGGAAGATGCTCAGCCATTCCTCGCGAAACACATCGCGGATACGAAGTCTTTCCTGTGGATCCTGCATATTACTGCGCCCCTTTGCCTGTAAACAGAACCGTAGAGCCCGTTGGAACCGAAGCAGCAAGATCCGGCAATGCTACCTTAACGCCGAAGGAACGGACATCCTTGTCACCGGAGCTTTGGCTCGGTTTTTGAATGGCAAAGTCAGCAGCAGATTCTAACAGAATTACTTTACCCTTCAGCTCCTTGCCGCCCGACAGCAATTTAATTTGGACCGTATCCCCTGCTTGAAGACCGTTCAGAGACGTTTCCGGTACATAGAATTTAGCCCAACGCTGTGTCGAAGTTTCAATGGTATAGACCGGGAACCCTGCGCTAGCCATTTCACCCAAGCTAAGCGACTTGGATTTTACTATTCCATCCTCGGACGCACGCAGCGTAGTGTAGCTCAAATAGGTCTGAGCTTCCTGAAGTGCGGCTTCCGCTTGGGCTACCTGTGCATTGGCACCTGCAACCGCAGATTGTGCCTGCTCAACCGTGGATTGCGCCGCCTTCACAGCGGATTGCGCTTGTTCTACCGAAGCCTGAGCGGCTTTGACATCTTCCTGCTGCAAAGCAACTTTACCTGCACCTGCCTGTGCTTCCTTCACCGCGGCCAATGCCTGACGGTACTGTGCTTCAGCCGCCGTAATTTCTTCCTTGCGGCTTCCCTCACGTACCATATTCAGTTGTTGAGAAGCAGAGTTGTACTTGGCTTCTGCCTGTTGATGGTCAAGCGTCGCTTGATCCAGTGACGCTTGTGTTGCTGCCCCGGCCTCTTGCAGCTTTTTGGCGCGCTCCAAATTTTTAACGGTCAGATCCAGTGTTTCTTTGGCTGCTTTCACAGCTACTTGCGCTTGCTCCAGCTCTTGTGGTCTTGCGCCGCTCTTGAGGGCGTCCAGCTTTGCTTTGGCTGCGCCCGCAGCCGCTTGTGCCTGTTCAATCTGGCTGGATGAAGCCTGTGCAGTCACGCCGACCGCTGTCGACCCCTGGCTCTTTTTGGCCTGAGCTGCGCTCACGGTAGCCTGTGCCTGGCCTACTCCTGCTTGAGCCTGCAACACACCGGCTTTTGCTTTGGATACATTACTCTTGGCTGCCAGCAATGCCGCCTGTGCCTGCTTCACTTTATCTTCCAGCTCACGACTTTCCAGATGGGCTAACACTTGCCCCTTTTTCACCTGATCGCCTTCTTTGACGAGCATCTGGTCAATCCGTCCTGCCATTTTAAAGCTGGCATTGAGCGTATCCGACTCCACATAAGCCGTAGGAATGGAAGAAGACTGATCCGCAGACAAGCTGCTTCCATCTCGTTGAAAAGCGGTCAAAGCATAAATTCCTACCGCGATTAAAACAATAAGTACGGCGAAAATCGTATATTTTTTAGCTTTCATGTTCTCATCACTCCACCTGTCTATTAATGTTGCATTCCCAGCGCGTTACATACAAATACTTCAATACTTTCGCGAACCTCCTGCAGATTCATAGTTTCGCCCCAAACCATCGACCGCATCGGAGCGAAAATGTAAATACCGAATAAGCAATTGGCCGTCGTTTTGGCATCCAGCTTACTTGAAATTTTCCCATGAAACTTACCGGAATCGATCTCTGCCTCCATAAAATCAAAATAGTCAGCCAGTACCTGCCTAATATTAAAATGCTGTTCCTGTGAGACCCATCCCTTACTGACCAGGAGACGGCAAAAGTCCGGCTCTCTCCCAATGAACTCAATATGTACTTGGATCAACTTGCGAACCCTAAGTTCTACCTGATCCATAGGAACCTGAGCCATCGCTTCATGGATATCCTGGACAAAACGCTCCATCCCCATTTTCAGAATGTAGATGTACAATTCTTGCTTGTTTTTAAAATTGTAATACAGGGTTCCCTTGGCTATGCCGCATACCTTGGCGATTTCCTCCATATTTGTTTCATTAAAGCCTCGTTCGGAAAAAGCTTTGAGTGCGCCATTAAAAATAATTTCCTTCGTCTGCTGTTTCATGCTTCCTCCTTTTTTGAACTGACCGTCCAGTACAAAAATTATGTATTTATTATAAGCCCATTTTTAGTTATCCAGCAATAGGAAATGTGCAAAAATGGCCATTTTAGACAGATCGTCTAAACGCTTATTCTAAAAGGGGAAATGAAAATGCAAAAACGGACCGAATAAGTGAGGGGGTCACTCATTCGATCCGTTATTTCATAAAATCGGCTGATAAGGGGGCGCATACTACGGTTTATCAGTCGATTTTAAGGGAAGGCCGACTATTTTTTCACAGTTTGATTGTATTGCGCAATTTTGCCTGTAATTTCTTGTGCGGCTTGATCCAGTGCCTGTTTTGGCTCTTGCTGACCACTCAGAACTGCCTCGATTGCACCTTCAACGATTTGACGCGCTTCTGGGAATACGCCCATCACTGCGCCTTGGGTAGCGGTGGATTGCGCCGATGCGTGCAATTGGTCAACCGCCGTCTGGAATTGCGGGTATTTTACCATATTGTCTTTGAGTACCTTCTCGTCATAGGCCGCTTTCGTGATCGGGAAGTACCCGGTATTCACACTCCATTGTGCCTGTACAGCTGGGGAAGCAACGAATTTAATGAACTCCCATGCTGCCTTTTGCTGGGCTTCAGGCTTGTTATTCATGATGTACAAGCTCGCGCCGCCTACAACCACACCGCCTTCTTTGGCTTCATTGGCTCTTGGCAGGAATCCTGTGCCTACTTCAAATTTATCGCCAACCTGCTCCACGATATTACGCAGCGAAGCGGTGGAATCCAGCGTCATAGCAATTTGTCCTGCGGAAAAAGCTTTTGCGGTATCGTCCGAGTTACGTCCCAGATTGGATACGACCTTCTCATCCATCATTTTCTTCCACCACGTCAGCGTTTTCACACCGGCATCGGAATTCAGCAGTGATGCCGTTGCCGCTTGATTGCGTCCATTGCCATTATTCACATAATCCGCGTTCTGATTGGCAAACAGTTGCTCCATAAACCAGCCGTAGATGGCAATGGATGCACCGGATTTACCATCCTTGCTCAAGGCTTTGGCAGCTTTTTCGAATTCATCATACGTTTTCGGAGGATTGGCCGGGTCAAGTCCCGCGGCTTTGAATGCATCCTTGTTATAGTATAAAATCGGGTTTGACGTATTGAACGGCATTGCGTTCAATTTACCATCAATCGTGTAGTATCGTGTAATATTCGGCTCAAGCTGCGACAGATCGAACTTGTCTGCATCAATAAATTGTTGTACGGGTGTGATCATTTTGGAGTCGATCATGAATTTACTACCGATTTCATATACCTGAATGATGTCCGGTCCACTGTCGGAACCAAGCGACGCTTTCAGCTTGTTCAAGCTGTCATCATATTTGCCTTGATATACTGGCTCTACCTGAATGTCCTTATGACTGGCGTTAAAGTCAGTAGCGATCTGCTTAATCGCTTTTTCACCGTTACCGGACATCGAATGCCACCAGGTCAGCTTCACTGGAGAACCGGCTGCTGCCCCTGCATCACTACCATTACTCGGCTTCTCTGCCGCTGTATTGTTGCTACAACCTGCTGCAACCACCATGGCAGTCAGAATAAGCAGGGTCAAAGCACTTTTCAGACGAAAAAATCTCATAATCTCTCTTCTCTCCCTTGGATTAAATGATTCTTGAATTGGCATTCTCTTACGAGATTTTTGTGTAGTAAAGCTCTGTATATAGGCTGCTTGCGCAGGTGTTGCTGTTCACTTGAAGGTAAATTCTCTTCAAACAATAGATAAGAAGCTTAATTGGGCATGTATGTTCAGCCTTTAAGTGCACCCGCTGCCATTCCACGTACCAACTGCTTTAGTCCAAAGATCAGCAGGAGCAGAGACGGTAAAATGACAAGTGCCGTACCCGCGAACACAAGATTCCATGAAGTCGATTCCTGAAATTCGAGCATGGATATTCCGATCTGTACCGTACGCATACTCTCGCTATTCGTGATCAGTAAAGGCCAGAGGTACGAATTGTACATGTTCAGGAACGAATACACAGCCAATGTTCCGAGCGCAGGCCGCGATAACGGAAGCACATGGAACAGAAAGTAACGGATATGTCCGCACCCATCCATACGAGCTGCCTCAAACAGTTCCTTTGGAAGCTGGAGAAAAAATTGCCTTAACAAGAATGTCCCGAATGCCGTCGCCAGAAAAGGGACCGTTAACCCTTGATACGTATCAAGCCAGTTCCAGCTCCGTACCGTCAGGTAGTTTGGAATAATGGTGACTTCCCAGGGGATCATCATCGTCGCTACAAACATGCTAAATACGAAGTTCTTTCCCTTGAATTCCATTTTGGCAAAGGCATAGGCCGCCAAGCTGGCTGTAATCAGCTGCCCAATCATGGTCAGACCCGAAATGAGAAATGTATTTCCAATAAAGGCTGCAATCGGAACGATTTCAAACACTTCAGTAAAATTGGCCATATGAAAGGAATGCGGGAAAAAGCTTGGTGGGTAAGCACTCGCTTCCTCTGGTGACATGACCGCCATAAAAAACGTATAAATAACCGGATATAAAATCAGAGCAGCTGCAATCGTAAGCAGCACATACAGCAATGTTGAATTCAGGTGTCGTTTCATTGGTAATGCACCTTTCTTTCCACCCATTTGAACTGAATCATCGTGAGCAGCAGAATGACGGCAAACAAGACAATGGCCTGCGCGCTCCCCGTTCCGAACCGGAAATTAACAAAAGCTTCGTGATATATGGAATACACGAAGACATTCGTACTGTTCACCGGACCGCCTTTGGTCAAAATGTTAATTTGAGCGAAAGACTGGAAGGCTCCAATGATGGAAACTACCGTCACAAAAAAGATCGTCGGCGATAACAGTGGCATGGAGATACGCCAGAACGTAACCAGCGGGCCAGCTCCGTCCATTTTGGCACTTTCATACATGTCATCTGGAATCCCTTGAAGTCCGCTCGATAAGATAATGTAATTGAAGCCAAGATTCATCCAGATGGTCATCATGGCTACTGAGAACAGCGCCCAATCCGGGCTGGTCAGCCACGGAACCGGATTAATATGTAGCAGGGAAAGCACATAGTTAAACATCCCCAGTGTCGGATGAAAAAGAAATTTCCAAATGACCGCAGATGAACCGACCGACAACACCATCGGCAGCGAAAAGGCAAACTGGAAGATACGCATTCCCCGTAGTTTACTATGTGTAAGTGCAGCCAGCACCAGCGCCAGTAAAATACCCACAGGTACCGTCAATAGCGCGAAAAGGAGCGTGACCTTAATCCCTTGTAGAAACTGTCCCGAGCTGAAAAGTGTAGCAAAGTTCTCTAACCCCACATAAGCTGCAACGTTTCCTGCAGGATCTGTAGAATGCAAGCTGAGATAAACAGACTTCATCATCGGGTAAAACATAAATACAGCAAACAAAATGAGCGATGGAGCCAAAAAGGTATACGCCAGCGCGTTTTCGCGCAGTCTTTGAATTTTTAGTGAACCCGTGCGTATGCGGGCTTTAGACGAAGCCCGTTGCTGCCCCCTCGTCCCCAGTCCCATAGATTTGTTAAGCTCACCCAAAACGGAACGCCCCTTTCTTTTCAAACCAACCTCAGTAAGTGTATCGTTTCGATGTAAAGGGAACATCAAGTGGACTGGAGTAAAATGTTAATGTTTTGTCTCTTTGTAAAAGCAACTCCCTATAGAGCGGCTCCTTATCGTTCCTATGCCTACAACAATGTTATTCTGCCGCTGATTCTGTACAATCTGCTGGTAACACTGTTGAGCTAACGTTTGATCCATTCAGTCAGAAGACAAAAAAACTCCAGCTTCGTAATATGCCGATGGTCGGCTGTTCACGAATTTGGAGGTTTAACGTATTTATTTTACATTTGATAAACGAAGGATTACATATGAAATGAATGATCACTTACCTCTATACCCGATTCCTGGCCCAGAACAGCTATAAAATACTCCAACGTGTCTGCATTCGGAAGATACATAAATACCTCACGCACATTCCGGTTCATCAGAATAACATTTTCGCTTGAATCCAATAAATCCTTTTCCAGCTTGGTCCGATGAAATATGATGATAGTTGATGAACTTCACCCATGAAGTACCGAAAGTGGAACAATAAAAAATCAGCCGTTTGGGCGTCACCGCCAGTATTTCACAGCACGGTGTGTCCTGCGGGCTTGGTTGCCATTCATTAGAAGAAGGGGAGGCGTGGGGCAAAAGCTGGTACAGAACAAGGCAACAGCCACATTTGTAGACAGTAATCGGTTATATTTCATTAGACATCTTCTCCATTCTGACGTTTTCTCACATTAACCTGCCAAGGTGTAGAAATACTCCCTGACATTGTGAAACGGGTACGAGAAGAAAGACATGAAGTCTGCAACCATACCTTTCATCATCCATCCTTACATCATATTTCACATAACAAAGCTCTGTCTGAATGGATCAGGGCTGGCCAGCATCGTTTAAGCAACGGGTACCGAAACCCATCTTTTCCGTCCACCGAGTAGTTCCTATACCGACTCGCTCGTCAAATCATCTAAAAAAGGACTGAAAAATGATTTTATGGTCTTACCATCATGTACTTCGTAATGCTCGTAACAGTGACATCGTCCTCATGCACGATTATGTACATCAAAGTACATAAATCGTGATGCTTTAAAAATCATTTTACCTGAGCTGAAAAAAGATGCTTTACCTTCGTTACCGTATCCGAGCTGCTTGCCAATCGCAAGAAGCTCGAAAAACTTATTGAGGTGAATAAGTAGCTGGATGAGGGTGGGATTTGTAAGATCGTAAAAAAGGCTTCCCAGAGTTTATTTAACTTGGAGGAAGCCTTTTCTGTTTCTCACTTATAAATAGAATAATAAGAAAAAATACAACAAATTATTAAATTAATATGTTTGTAATTGTGAGCTTGCTGAACTGTTGTTAACATATAAAAATAATTTGTATGTAGAGCTAAAGTAACCATTTATTTTAACCCAAGTAAATGTAAAGGTTGCACGAGCAGGTCTTGAGTCAGTCTGTTTAGGTTGATCAACAACCAAATTTTCTCCACTTGAGTATCCCCCAATTATATCAACATAAGGATCATAAGCGTATAACCAGTTCCTCCTGAGGCATATCCCCCTGAAACATCATTTGGAGTAACAACATTTTCTTCCTTTATTTTCGCGTTTGTAAGATCTATTGTTGACTGAATTACGGAACCATCAGGAAATGTGGTTCTTTGTATTTTCAAACCATCCGATGACTCTATTTCACTTGTAATACCAGTACCTTTTTTTTCTGGATTGTCAGAATGAGGAAGTTCCCCTGCCTTAATCTTTTCTATTAGGCTTTGTTGTACTTCTTCAGAAAGACCCAAATCATTTAAATGATCAGATATCTTATCTTAATCCTGACTTGGAAATGTAACAGAAGGGACCTCACTTGCAAAACTCTAACGGGTGCCACTGAAAGTAAAAGAGAAGCGTACAATATTGCAGATGCTACAACTTTTTTCATGTTCTTCCTCCTATAATATGGTATGATACTGTCGAAGATTAACATATTATAGATTTATATGTAGAATTCACTTAAAGATTGGAGAATATTTTATGTTTGACAAATTATTTCTTCATGAAATATCTATACTTTTTCTCTTAGGAAGTGAAATACTGCTCTTAATTTTTGCGCTCATTTTTATCATTAACATTTTCAAAAAAAACAAAGCTATGCATCGATTGGATGAGATTTTGGCAGAAACAACCCAACTAACAAAATCGCAGTAAGGAGAGGATTCTAATAGGGACCTGGACTATATCTGTAACCATGATCTACTGGTTCTGCTTTATTCATATTTTTATATGTTCATGTGCGTTGATCTACCTCTTTAAAATAAGAAAAACAAATAAATTATTCCATAGAAAAATAGAATTGCTCAGTAAGCATTTAGAAATACTAAAAGAGCAGCTAGACAAAAAATATTAAGTTCCAGAGAGGTTATTAATATTAGACACTATTCGGCTACCTTGAAAAGCTAACTGAGTTGTCTTGAGGAATATATAATCTTTTTCAACAAAATCACCAAAAAATGCCTCTCACAAGTTCAATGAACTCATGAGAGGCATTGATCTACTTCAGAGTGATCAAACAAGGTTATCTTTAAGCGGAAATTCCCTTATTACATCATGCCACCCTCTTAGATTTAGTCTCATCAATCACCGCAATTAATCTTATGACCTGTTCTATAGCTTGTTTCCTTCCCTTTACCAAAATTTTAATTACTACATTCGTTCTCGTTCTACGAAATTATGATTTTTCAGTGTGACCTTTTGTGATTTTAAAATATCGTATTGATCCCACAGCAAATCGGTCTCATCAACAGCTTCTTTACAATTTTTTATTGAGGTATACAAAGTAGCCACAATTCTCTTCCTGAGGTCTAATATGCCAAAGATAAATTTCAGAAACGAGGAATGGCATACGCTTCTTCTTGGCAAGCTAATGTGAGAATACGTAAGAACGGAGAAGAAGCCTGATGAAATATAACCGTTTGCTGTCCGCTGGAATCGTTGTTTCTTTGCTGTGTGTCAGCTCTTGCCCCACTCCATATACGAATGCACAAGCTACATCATATGCCTCCCCTGCTCCTACAAAGGGAAGAGCCTATTACGAAGAACGGGGCGACATTGTATGGGAAGTTCCTACCCATCGTAAGCTTATCGCTCTCACATTCGACGACGGACCGGACGAAAGCAATACGCCTGCCATTTTGGATTTACTTAAAGAATATGATGCTAAAGCGACATTTTTTGTCGTCGGCAGTCGTGTAGAAAAGCTTCCACATCTTGTAAAGCGGGAACGAGAAGAAGGACATGAAGTTGGCAACCATACCTTCCTTCATTCATCCTTTCAGTATATTTCCCGTAACAAAGCTCTGTCCGAATTGGATCAAGGCCAGGCGAGCATCGTTCAAGCAACTGGTGCAGGAACGCATCTTTTTAGGCCCCCCGGCGGCTCCTATACCGATTCGCTCGTTAAGCTCTCCAAGGAGAAAGGGTTGAAAATCATTTTATGGTCCTGGCATCAGGACACCCTAGATTGGCGAAAACCCGGTGTACAACGTATCGCTAATAGAGTGCTTCGCAACGCCCGTAACGGCGACATTGTCCTCATGCACGATTATGTACATCAAAGTATACAAACCGTTGAAGCCCTGAAAATCATTTTACCTGAGCTCAAGAAGAGAGGATTTACCTTCGTCACTGTATCCGAATTACTCTCCAACCGAGAAAAACCAGATGGGCTGATTGAAGTAAATAAGTAGTAGATAGATACCAAAAGACTCCGCCAAACTTACTCACCGACGGAGTCTAATATACTATATGTATCAACTAAACTCTAAAGATCGAGCACCGGTACATTACCTTCCAGCCAGTTTAGCTGACTGTCTACCATAAACTGAACAGAACCATGAAGTTACATGGTTTATCAGCAGCCCCTTCTAAACCATTCATTCTGGGAAAGAGACCTAAGCATCTTTAAAGACAAATCGGGCTGGTTCACTTCCATATTCAGCTACTTTGCGGATATAACCAGGAGACGCATTTGCCATCCACATACCCGCCATCGTATGAACAAGAATCTGTTTCAAAAAAGCCTAGCTTACCTGCTGAAAATGCTGTCAACAGCCGCTTGATGATATTTATAAATAGAAAGTAACCTCCAATACTTCATGCTACAAAAATAGTTACCACTCTGAAAAGCACAGCACAACAAAATCCTCGCCGGCCAGTTAAGGTCAGCGGGGATTTTTAAGGTATTTTCGAGTTGTTATTTACGATTATCTTTTTCCAACATTGCGGTTATCACCGTCGCGACGTCTTAAACCTGCCAATCCAATTAACCCCAAAAGACCAAGCCATCCCCAATTATCATTATCATCATCATCGTTATTATTAGTAGTCTGCATTTGTGTTGTACCATTGTCGTTTGTGCCCATATTTGTTCCATTGTTTTCAGCAAATGCTACTGCCGCTCCAAAACATGAAATCATTAATGCAACAACGACCATTATCTTCAATTTTTTTAACATACCTAAACCACTCCTCTAAGTTGTGTTTGCAATCAATTCTTTAATGAATTTAGTATGCCCAGTAGAACTTAATTCGTATACATTATTTGTAATGACAGTTTTGCTCTTACCTTCACATTAAATCTTCACTACTGGGAATCATAAATTTGTACATCAAAAAATAAACAAGGAGTGATTTTTACAATGGGTATCCTAAGTGGGAATCCAAAAGACGAGCCCATGCACTACGGAGAAATTTATAGTGTGTGGCAGTTTTCTGCATTAGCAAAGGGCAGCGTTTCATTTTACCAGGCATTTTTAAACCACGCAGGAGACAAAGAACTCAAAAAAATACTGGATGATCTTATTGATCAAGCTAAACTGGAAATCAAAGAATGCGACACATTGCTTACTGATAATGGTATTGCTCCAGCCCCTACTATGCCTGAAAGACCGCCTGTGAAACTTGAGGATATCCCGGCTGGTGCAAGGTTTACTGATCCCGAAATAGCAGCTAAAATCGCATTAGATACCTCTATGGGATTGACATCTTGCAGCCAAGCTATGGGTCAATCCATTAGAGAAGACATCGGGGCTTTATTTGCGAAATATCATCTCACTAAGACTGCTTTGGGAGTTCGTATTTTACAAATGAACAAAGAAAAGGGTTGGCTGATACCTCCCCCTCTTCAATTAAAACGACCAGAACCTGTTAAAGCATAAATTTCTGTACGTTTCTTCAACACACTGGTCCTTAGATTAGATTCTTCAACAAAAATCCCCGCTAACCTTAACTGATCGGCGGGGATTGGAAATTTACGGATTCTACTTTCAAGAACAGAAAGAGCGGCGGCGATGTCCTTTAGCTTCATCTCTCCGCCGCTCTCCATCCACATCTGTTTTGCCTTGTCCTGCTCGGGACTGCGTTCTCTTGCCCTGTTACACAATCCCCCTAGCCATTCGTTCAAAAGCTTTTAATTGCTCCTACTAGTTGGCTCTCTTGATTGAATTTGTTTTCCTACATGCTCATCCAAAAAGCGATCTACTCTTTGGAAATATTCAGTAGGGTAATGGTTGACGGCATCGATGTGCTCCGTATTTTGCGGGTACCATACTTCTGCACTTGGGTTATCTTTTAAGGACTCGTAAATAATTTCTGTATTTTTATAACTAATTTGCTGATCTCCAGTACCATGAATGAGCATAACTGGCTTGTCTTGCATCTTTTTTACCGCATCCATAGGAGATATGGAATCAAGATCAACCTTAAAGACCCAATTTGCCATCCATGTCGATGTATAACTGAATGGAAACGCAGGTAACCCTGAAAAGAAGGGCAAACCCTCTCTCAAAAATAGACCAGCATTGCGAAAAGGGCTATCCGCAATTACGGCTTTGATGTCATCAGTTTCACTTGCGGCTAGCAAAGAAGTAGCAGCCCCCATTGAAAAGCCGATAACTCCAATGTTATCACCCGTATGGTCTCTGGATTTTAAATAGCTTACAGCTCCTAGCAAATCGTATTTTTCATTGAGGCCCAGTGTAATCAAATCACCATCGGATTTACCTTGCGAGCTAAGGTCAAATGCCAATACATTGTAGCCTTTGGGAACAAAATGCTCTACTAACTTTTGGGTCCGCCCTTTGACTAAACGATTGCTCGTATATCCATGGACGACAATAATCGTCTTATTATTTGCTTTACCAGAAAGACCACTTGCAGGAAAGAAAGAACCTCTAATCGTATTATCATTTTTCAAACTCTTGAACTCGACCTCTTCATAGGGAGTTTTATCGATATTCAATCCGTAGCTGACATTAGTGTCTCTAGGATGGTGCAACAAGGTGTCTACTACTTTATAAGATATAAAAAATACAAGAGCCATTACAAGCAAAAGCACGATTCCTAGGCTCCATAAAATTTTCTTCCGTTTTTTCACACGAACGTTAAATGTCAGATCGGGTTGTAATGATGTTTGACTCATTCAGACTCCTCCAGTTTTTCTTTAGGTTGTATGGGTGCGAACAAATAAAAGGCATGCCCCTTCAGATTTTCCCACTCGGGATGATGAATAATACTTTCTCCAAGAGTTAAGCCCACTCCATTTAAAAAAGAGATATAGGCACGAGAGATCATTGCTGGAGAAAAGCTTTTGTTGAATTCTCCCATTAACTGTCCCTTGGCATAGACGCATTCGATCGCATCTGTCATTACCTTTATACTTTCAAGGACCTTCTGTGTAAGTTCAGGGAATCTTATTCGCTGTCCTAAGACAGATTGAGCAAGCCGCAATTCATTTGTATAGAAGTAGATATGGTTGAATTGTTCTTCCACCATGTTCTTAATCAATACGCCCGGCGTCCCCTCTTGTTGTAGACAAGCAAGCGATTTCACCTGAATATCAGCAAGCGGCTCAAGGACAGCGGCGTAGAATAAAGCTTCTTTGCTAGGGAAATATTGAAAAATGGTTCCAGGAGTCACTCCCACACTCTGCGCAATGATAGCCGTTGTGGTAGTAGAATATCCACTTTCTGCGAACAGGACAACAGCCTCTTTTAGGATACGTTTACGCCGCTCCAGTCTTTTTTCTTCATTGATGGGTCTTGCCAAATGTATTCCCCTCTCTTTAAACTAAACTTTAATTAATTAAATGATTGGTTATTTAATTAATAATATATCTTTAATTACGACTTAAAGCAAGGGTAAAATTTATCTTACTTACGAGCAGAATGAAACTCAACAAATAAAAACAGGCCGGAGTGCTGCCCAGCATGCGCCTCCGGCAACAGAAGCTCCCACCAGCATATGTTGCAAGAGCTTCTACAATAATTGATTCACGCGAACATCTCACCAATGACAAGTTAACTTAAGCCTCACTACGATGTAGTAGTGCGTCATGTTGTTCGGTGTCTGTTCCCATTGTGCTTATCCCTCGACTTTCCGTTATGATGGAATGCGAGATAGCGGATGTCTGGAAAATGCCACGCGTGGCGAGCCGCTATCTCAGCAGTGGATACCCTGGATTGATGGAGGAACGTTAGTGCATCCCTCTTTTAATTTATCTGGGCATAAGAAAAAACCACCCAATGATAGATAGGTGGTCTCATAAATCATCATTTTCAATTGGTAAAAGGAGCTGTCTTCTCCCAGTACCGATCAGCTTCTGAAAGGTGATTTATAACATCATTTGTAACACTAAGGTAGATATTTTCACGGGACTTAGACTCGTCATAACGAAACCAATTTCCGTTGTTGAGTCTCATACGATTATCAGGATGTAAATCATGTGCCGTAACTTTGTTAGGAGGTATCTTCTCCCCCCAATAACATGTGAATCCCTCTGAAGAGCAAACTGCGATTTCAATAACAAACTGTTTCCTTTAAAGAACTGATCATAGTGGCTCTTTTAATTGACATACCGGACCTCTATTCGTTTAAGTGTTAAGCCAATTATAAACTATTGATGATTTAAACTGTTGGCCAAACCATCAAAGCAACACTGGCTTAATTCCAGTAGCTTCCTGGTGTGATTTTATAGAAAAGGGCTCCCTCTCGGGAGCCCTTTAAATAGCGGTATTACAGGGTTTTTGGACCCTTTGTTACATCATGCCGCCCATTCCACCCATGCCGCCCATGTCAGGCATTGCAGCCTTTTCTGGTTCTGGCTTGTCGGCGATAACCGCTTCGGTAGTCAGGAACATAGCCGCTACGGATGCAGCGTTTTGCAATGCATAACGAGTTACTTTCGCAGGGTCTACAATACCAGCTTCGATCATGTTTACCCAGTCGCCAGTAGCTGCGTTAAAGCCTACGCCAACTTCTTCGCGTTTCAGACGCTCAACGATTACAGATCCTTCTTCACCTGCGTTAGCAGCGATGGTGCGGATTGGGGCTTCCAGAGCGCGCAACACGATGTTAACACCTGTTTGCTCGTCTCCTTGCAATTCAACAGCTGCAACTGCTTTGTATACGTTCAGGAGCGCTACGCCACCACCGGATACGATACCTTCTTCAACCGCAGCACGGGTTGCGTTCAGGGCATCTTCGATGCGCAGTTTGCGTTCTTTCAATTCTGTTTCAGTAGCCGCACCGACTTTGATCACTGCTACACCGCCGGACAATTTAGCCAGACGCTCTTGCAGTTTCTCTTTGTCGAACTCGGAAGTGGTTTCTTCCAGTTGCGTACGGATTTGGCTAACACGAGCGTCGATGTCGGCTTTGTTTCCAGCGCCGTCAACCACAATCGTATTTTCTTTTGTGATACGCACTTGACGTGCTGTACCCAGTTGGTCTACGGAAGCTGTTTTCAGGTCCAGACCCAGTTCTTCCGTGATGACTTGACCGCCTGTCAGGGCAGCGATATCTTGCAGCATTGCTTTACGACGGTCACCAAAGCCTGGAGCTTTAACAGCTACAGCATTGAATGTACCACGCAGTTTGTTAACAACGAGCATGGCCAGCGCTTCGCCTTCGATGTCTTCAGCGATCAGAACGAGTGGCTTGCCTTGTTGTACAATTTTTTCAAGCAACGGCAAAATTTCTTGTGTATTTGTAATTTTTTTGTCTGTGATCAGGATATACGGATTGTCCAGTACAGCTTCCATTTTGTCCGTATCTGTAATCATGTACGGGGAAATGTAGCCACGGTCAAACTGCATACCTTCAACCACTTCCAGCTCTGTTGCAAAACCGCGGGATTCTTCAACCGTGATTACACCGTCTTTGCCCACTTTTTCCATAGCTTCAGCGATCAGTTCGCCTACTTCATCATCAGCAGCGGAAATACCGGCTACTTGAGCAATGGATTGTTTGCTTTCGATTGGTTTGGAGATGGCTTGCA
The DNA here is from genome assembly GCF_059772165.1 of Paenibacillus sp. TY11. Classification (NCBI taxonomy): domain Bacteria; kingdom Bacillati; phylum Bacillota; class Bacilli; order Caryophanales; family Paenibacillaceae; genus Paenibacillus; species Paenibacillus sp. TY11. The sequence continues at coordinate 77,744 of NZ_JCBAIQ010000003.1, forward strand.
GTTCAGCAACAGCTGCTTTAACCGCTTTGTCGATCCCTTTACGGATACCGATTGGGCTTGCACCAGCAGTTACGTTTTTCAAACCTTCTGTGATGAGGGCTTGAGCCAAAACAGTAGCAGTAGTAGTACCGTCACCAGCTACATCGTTAGTTTTGGTTGCTACTTCTTTAACCAGTTGAGCGCCCATGTTTTCGAACGCGTCTTCCAGCTCGATTTCTTTTGCAATCGTTACACCGTCATTGGTGATGAGCGGGCTACCGAATTTTTTCTCCAGTACAACGTTACGGCCTTTCGGTCCGAGTGTTACTTTAACAGCGTTAGCCAATGCGTCTACCCCGCGCAGCATGGAGCGGCGAGCGTCTTCACTGAATTTAATGTCTTTAGCCATTTGTGATAAACCTCCCTATGGATTATGAATGATTTGTTTCGATTCCTATATTCAGGTCTTGTCCGGGTTCCGGTTAACCGATGATCGCGTGGATATCGCTTTCTTTCATAATCAAATATTCTTTACCTTCATATTTGATTTCCGTTCCAGCGTATTTAGAGAAAATGACACGGTCGCCTTCTTTTACTTCCAGAGGAATACGGGCACCGTCTTTCAATGCGCCTGCGCCAACCGCGATAATTTTGCCTTCTTGCGGCTTTTCCTTGGCAGAGTCAGGAAGTACGATCCCGAAGGAAGTCGTTGTCTCTTGCTCAATTGCTTCCACCAATACGCGTTCACCCAAAGGTTTGATCATGAAAAAATAGCCTCCTTATTAAGTGTTTTATTCTGTAATTTGGTTGTTATGTTGTATGTATTAGCACTCGACAGTCGTCAGTGCTAACAACCAACTTTATGATACTCAACTTGAGATTGAATTTCAAGTCCCTAATGTATTTTTTATGGGAATTTTTATGGACAGCCCTTCTCGATTATATCCATCTATCTTAAAAATAACCGTTGCCTCAAGGCTAATGGTTATTTTTAAGGCAGCTAAGCTGCTCTATATACGCTGTTCATCATCTGCAAGTTGCCATGTAGCTAGCGGATCCGAATAAATCATTTACTAAGCCAATTCAGGTCCTGCCTTATTATTCCGCAGCTATACGCAATTTGGCCTCCCGTTCCTCCTGTGCACGCAGTTGCCTGCGGTACACGACCGATGACAAATATACGCTCACTTCATACAATACCAGTAACGGAATCGCCACCAAAAAATCGGATATAAAATCCGGCGGGGTGATAACAACCGCGACAAAAACAAGCAGAAAATAAGAAATTTTCCGCCATTTGCGAAGCCTCATCGGAGTTAATACACGAATCCCCGTCAGAAACATGATAAGCAGGGGGAGTTCAAACAGTAGCGCTACAGGCAGCACAATATTAAACATAAAGGTGAAATATTGTGCGATACCGTACGTTTCCTGCAATCCCATACTTTTGGTGACGGACGACGTAAACTGAATCGCCATCGGGAAAATAATGAAATAGGCAAAAGCTGTCCCAATGATGAACAAAAGCAGCACATAAGGCACATACCGCAAAGTCGCACTCCGTTCTTGCGGCCTTAATCCGGGGCTGACAAACTTCCACAGTTGGTAGCAGGCAAACGGTAGCGCCACCGCAATCCCAATGATCATAGCGATCTTCATGTAGATACCAATCCCGTCCCAAAAGGAAAACGCGTTTAACTGAAAAGCTTGCGCCGAACCGGAGCGAATAAGCCAGTCATAGACAGAACCCGCCGCGAACAGACCACCAGCCAGTGCCAATACAAATACAATTAGCACATAGATAATTCTGCGGCGAAGCTCACCCAGATGTTCCATTAACGGCATTTCATGCTCTGATGGTGTCAAGTCCATTCCTCCTTTCTGAACGGAACGCAGCAGCGCCTCCTAAAAAATAAAGCCCTTCACTGAAGAAGAGGCTCTTGTTCATTGTACAAGCATGAAGAATTAATAACTAAATCTATGACAAGCGTTTATCTTCAGACTGAGGCTGAACTTCTGAAGACGTCGTTTGCGATGCTTTGACCACGCTATCTTTGCTGTCTTTACGCTCAGTCCGTTCATCTTCAGATAAAATATCGCGTGCCCCGTTTTTAAACTCACGGAATGTACGCCCTACAGCTCGACCCAGCTCAGGCAGCTTGTTCGGACCAAATAGCAGCAGCGCCAGAATAATCAACAAAATATAACCCGGTGCTCCAATATTGGGCATGTGTAGTAATCCTCCTTATGTTGACGGACAAAATAAGAACCTTCGCCCGTATATGGCCTTATAAATTCTTACAGGTATCATACCACACACGATGTGCTGCCTTCTACCGGAACTGGCCTGTCACCATAAGCAACGCTTCCGGGAGTTGATCCATAATCGCCGCCAAATTTTCATGCACACCTTTGGGCGTTCCTGGCAAATTGACGATCAGTGTACGTCCGCGTATCCCCACAATTCCACGGAATAGCATGGCCGCCGGATTTTTCTGCATCACGATCATTCTCATGGCTTCCGCCATGCCTGGCACTTCCCGTTCCACGACCCGCCGAGTCGCCTCGGGTGTCACATCACGGATCGCCAGCTCGGTTCCGCCCGTAGTTAGCACCAGGTCTGCATGAAAATAGTCAGTCATTTCGATTAAAGCTGCAATAATTTCATCCGGTTCATCGGGAACGATCCGGTATTCTACAATCTCTCCGCCCAGTTCTTCTTCGATGAGTTCCCGGATGACCTGTGCGCTTGTATCCTCACGCTCTCCCCTTGCCCCTTTATCACTGGCTGTCAGGATCGCCGTTTTCCACACCATAAGATCACCCTTCTCCTATCATGAAAGAATACTTTCTCTTCTGAAAATCAGAAACAGCCACGCTGCATCCTCCATCACATCACAGTACCCTCTCGGCGACAATGTTGTCTATGTCAAGGTTCCCGGTGGTCCTCCCTTTGAAAATCCCCATGCTTGCCACCTGTTTTCGATTGCAGCATGGTAGGGCCGATGATCATATCTTTTTGCAGCGCCTTGCACATATCATACACGGTTAACGCTGCGGCTGAAGCCGCTGTCAAAGCTTCCATTTCTACACCTGTCTTGCCCTCAGTCTTCACTTCAACTTCAATGTGAAGCACATCATGTCCATTATCAGAAAAAGTAATGTTCACGCCTGTCAGGGCCAGCGGATGACACATCGGAATCCAGTCCGATGTTTTTTTCGCGCCTTGAATCCCTGCGACCTGGGCCACAGCAAGAACATCGCCCTTGCCGATTCTTCCTTCTTTTACAGCCGTCAATGTAGCCGGGTTCATCGTAATCTGAGTCACGGCGACTGCTGTACGAATCGTAGACGTTTTACCCGAAATATCTACCATACGAGCCCGTCCCTGTTCGTTAAAATGAGTAAAGGAATCCACGACTCCCTCACAGCTCCTTTCACATACCCAACTTTGCTTCATTCATCATTAGTCGATTTTGCATGATCACAATCTAAGGGCCCTTCTGGAGTAAACAGCACGTCCACTCGCAAATCCCTTGGCTCCATGGGCACCTGCTCCAGCAATTGTCCCGGCAGCAGCAGCGAGACATAAAGCGGACCCGCGCAGCCGTTGTTACGCTTCTCTGCCTCTACCTGTACGGTAAAGCGGTCATAGTAGCCTCCGCCGTAGCCGATCCTGCCCCCACGACGATCAAAGGCCAAGCCTGGCACAACAACCCAGTCGATTCCCGCCCACATTTCAGGCGACCATTCCTCGCATGTGGGCGCAGGCTCAGGGATGTTCCATATACCGGGCACAATATCCCCGTGCAGATCCATCTCCCTCAGCTCCATGGTCCGGGTTACCGGGTTCACTCTTGGAGCCAGGACACGATCTCCCTGTGACCAGCAATGCTCAATGAGGGGGGTCGTCGAAATCTCGCTGCCAAAAGAGAGATAGCTAAATAATGTTAGCTTATCCCCGTTTCTGTCTATTCTAAGCTGCTCCCATGCCTCGATTGCATGCCGACAGGCCACAGCCGATGCCTTCTGCCTTGTCAGCGGGTCCATGGAGTCCCGCGCTTCCCGTTGCTGCAAGCGCAGCGCGTTCTTCACATTATAGACATCCATACATCCGCCCTCCCGCACAATCTTCGATAATGATTTAAAACGTTACTATTGGTTCATTTGTCAGTAAGTGCTGTACGTTGCAAGTTTTTTTCATTCTTTTTCACTTCTCGTTTAAGTTTATCATTGTTTATACAAATTGACTACACGCGGCTCAAGGGTTTACGGGGTGATAGCAGTGCAATAGTGGGTAATTTCATGTAAACTGGAAGGAAGGTACCTGCGAAGAAAGCAGGGAGAACTGTGCAAAATGTAATGGAGGAACGATACGCTATGCTATTGCAAGTAACCGGAATTACAAAATCCTATGGAATTGAGCCCGTTCTGAACGGGATTAACCTTCAAATATTGGAACGTGAACGCATTGGATTGGTAGGTGTGAACGGTGCCGGCAAATCGACCCTGCTCAAAATCATTGCTGGTGAAATATCCTATGACAGTGGACAAATTTTCAAGGCGAAGGAGACCAGCATCGGTTATTTGGCGCAAAACAGCGGCTTGAATTCTGACCGTTCTATCTGGGGAGAAATGATGCTGGTGTTCACTCCGCTGATCGAAGCGGAACGGGAACTGCGGCAAATGGAGCAGGAAATCGCCGACTCGGCCAATGCTCAAAACGAAAAACGCTACGCAGATCTGCTTGAACGCTATGCACGACGATCAGACTGGTTCAAGGATCACGGCGGTTATGAAATGGAGACCCGTATTCGCAGCGTGCTGCACGGCATGGGCTTTGGCTCATTTGCACCTGAGACGCCTGTAGCTACCCTGAGCGGGGGACAGAAAACTCGGCTTGCGCTAGCGCGCATCCTACTGCTCGCCCCAGATGTACTTATGCTCGATGAGCCTACCAACTATCTGGATATTCAAACACTGACCTGGTTGGAAGACTATTTGCGCGGCTACTCCGGCTCTCTGCTGGTCGTATCACATGACCGATATTTTCTGGATCGACTGGTAACGACTATTATTGAAATCGAACGCCATCGTTCCACCCGATATACAGGCAACTACAGCCGCTACATGGAGTTAAAGGCTGCCGAGTACGAAACGAATCTTAAGCATTACGAAAAGCAACAAGGAGAAATCGCCCGTTTAGAAGCATTCGTACAACGTAATATCGTGCGAGCTTCCACGACCAAACGCGCTCAAAGCCGTCGCAAGCAGCTAGATAAAATGGAGCGTATGGATCGACCCATGGGGGATTTGAAAAAGGCTCATTTTTCCTTTGAAACAGCCCATATGTCAGGTAAGGAAGTGCTGGAGGTGCGCGATCTCTCCGTGGGGTATGAAGGTAAGAAGCCTTTATTCCAGCACGCATCGTTCGACTTAAAACGTGGAGATACGGTAGCTCTGATTGGTCCGAACGGGATCGGGAAATCGACGTTGCTCAAATGTCTGACCGGATCACTTAAACCTGCTGCCGGATCCATCCACTGGGGCACGAAAATCAAAATCGGTCTGTATGACCAGGAGCAGACGAACCTGAACCCCGCCAATACCGTACTGGAGGAGTTGTGGAGCGAGTACCCTCATATGGAGGAAGCACGGATACGTACAGTGCTGGGTAATTTCCTGTTTAGCGGTGATGATGTACTGAAAAAGGTAGCTGCATTAAGCGGCGGGGAAAAAGCCCGCGTATCTCTGGCTAAGCTGATGCTGCGCGAAGCCAACGTATTAATTCTAGATGAGCCTACCAACCATCTGGATCTGTTTAGCAAGGAAGTGCTGGAAGCTGCTTTGATGGACTATGACGGTACGCTGTTGTTCATTTCCCATGACCGTTATTTCCTGAACAAAATGGCGGAACGTGTCATTGAGCTTCATCCTGGAGGGATAGAACATTTCCTGGGGAATTATGATGACTATGTAGCCAAAAAACAGGAGTTGGAGGAAATAGCGCAGGAAGCTCTGGAGGCAAGTCAGGCCACACGCGGCAAACCATCGACTGCCTCTGCATCCGTGACAGACGAGACCACGCCCAAATCACGCGCGGCCACCTATGCGGCAGACAAACAAGCCAAAAGCGAGGAACGCAGCCGTCAACGCAAGCTGGAGGCATTGGAAAACCAGATCAAAACGCTGGAAGAACAAATTTTAGGGCTGGAGGAACAAATGACCCTGCCTGAGATTTATCAGGATTATACGGCGCTTCAGGATATTCAAGCACAACTCGACACCCATAAACAGGAATTGACTGAAACCTATGCGTCTTGGGAGGAACTGTTAGAGGAATAAAAGCTACTGCATAAAATCTTAGCCTTAAAAATTTCACATTTTCCTCATCTATCTTTTTGCACACAACATTATCCACAGCTTATGTTTACGAATGATTTTGAAAAATGGCCTTTTAGGCCATTTTTTTATTGATAAAAAGCCGTTTTCAAATGAAAACCAAATTTATCCACCCTTTTATCCACATTATCCACAGATTTCACAAGAGCTAAAGGTGTTAAATATCCCCCAACTTGCTATCTCCAAAAAGTCTTAGCCTGCTTGCTTCGAGCTTGATTATCCACATTTCAAAGGGTGTATGTGGATAACTTTGTTCACAACTTGACAAATCACATCATTGTTCGGGCAATATCAAAACTTCAGATTTTTTTGATGAATCATGAAAAATCGTGAACGATTGTGACGAATAATGCGGGAGAATGAGATGCTGCAATTCATTTGCTCAAACTCCTGTATTTTGTCCTCTTGAATTTATATTTTTATTATTTTATAGAGCGGAACAAAAAAAGACACGACCTCAAATGTGCCGTGTCCTGCCTATTCTTCTTCAATTAAGTTTGAACAGACCACTCTTCCAGAGACAGCCCTGGATCAGCTTTCATGTCCAATGAGGTAAATTCTCCGCGCTTCCACTTGGCATATGCCGCGGCACCGATCATCGCTGCATTATCTGTGCAATATTTCATGGATGGTACAAGTAGCTCAATTCCTTCACGCTCACAGCGCTCCCGCAATGCTGTACGTAGTCCGCGATTAGCAGCAACACCGCCGCAAAGTAGCAGCTGCTTCGCACCGTATTCACGCATGGCACGAATCGCTTTTTCCACCAGCACCTCTACGACTGACTCTTGAAAGCCTCTTGCGATCGCTCCGGCATGAACGGTTTCACCGCGCATTTTCGTCTGGTTAATCACATTCAGCACGGCAGATTTCAAACCGCTAAAGCTAAAATCATAAGAATCCGGCTCCAGCCATGCACGCGGCAAAGTAACAACTTCTTCCGATTCATGGGCCACACGATCCACATGCGGACCGCCGGGATACGGAAATCCAATCGCTCGCGCTACTTTGTCGTAGGCTTCCCCCACCGCATCATCCCTTGTACGACCAATGAGTTGAAAATGACCTTCGGACTCCATCAACACCAGCTCTGTATGCCCTCCCGACACAACGAGAGCAATACACGGATATACGATATCATGCTCCAGCTGATTCGCATAAATATGTCCCGCTATATGGTGCGTCCCGATTAACGGCTTGCCGAACGCCATAGCAGCACTCTTGGCGGCAACAATACCTACCAGCAATGCGCCAACCAGTCCTGGTCCTTGTGTCACGGCAACCGCCGAAATCTCGCGGGGGGTAATTCCCGATGTTTGCATGGCCTCGTCCAGCATGTAGGTGATGCTCTCCACATGTTTGCGCGATGCCACCTCTGGCACAACACCGCCAAAGGCTTTGTGTGTTTCAATCTGACTCGAAATCAGATTCGAAAGCACCTCTGTGCCATTTTTCACGACGGAAACAGCCGTCTCATCACAACTCGTTTCCACTGCCAGTATATAGCAAGGCTCGCCGGAGGCGGAGCCTGTACCTGCTTTTTCCTCTTGCGTCATTGCTTCTGCACGCTTCCTTCCTGTTCACCGGATGCCCCATGAGCGGGAAGATCCGCCCACATGATCACGGCATCCTCATTATTATCCGAATAATAGCCTTTGCGCACACCTGCGGGCTTAAAGCCTTTTTTCTCATACAATCCCTGAGCGATCCGGTTCGTTACCCGAACCTCCAGCGTCATACGTTCCATCCCTAAATAAGAGGCGGTCTGCATCAGCTCATCCAACAGCTTGTCCCCAAGCTTGCGTCCGCGATAAGCCTCACGAACCGCAATATTCGTAATATGGGCCTCATCCATAATCGTCCACATGCCTGCGTAACCAATGGCATGTCCGTCTAGTTCCATAATCATATATTTAGCGAAATGATTCATCGTCAGCTCATTGCGGAATGCTTCCTCCGTCCACGGCAGCGTGAACGCTTCATGCTCAATCTCCAGCACATCGGGAATATCATCCAGTTGCATCAAGCGAAACTCAAGCTTTTCTTCCCGCTGTATGTTCTTTGCCATGTTGTTCACCGCTCTCTTCAGCGCTGACGAAGCAGATTGGCTTCCGCCTCCGCCAGCTGGGTATAATTCGGAACCAGCGTATGTAGCTCGTCATGTTCCTGACGAAGCAGCTTATCCGCCCCAAGGCGGCCAACCCATCTTCCTTCCAGCTCATAAGGTACGATACGAAGCTCGCTCCATGCACGCAGGCGCTCGGCTGTTTCGGCGTGAACCGCCGTTTCACCGACTAGCCAAATGACCGGAGGACGCTCTTCAGAAGGCAAAGCCTCCAGCCGTTGCAGCAAGTCATCGGTCCAAGTGGTCATCAACCGGATTGCATCTGGCTCCAGCCGTTGCGGGCTCTCGGTGTCCTCAACTGTATTCATGGCGAACAGCCCCGTGTAAACCTGACCACGGCGCGCATCCAGCACAGGCACAACCCAGTCTCCTGCCTTCGCTCCGGACGGACCGTTATTCACAAACTCAGCTTTATCTTCTTGCCCCTTCATCTCAATGCCGCGATTCCAACCACCCCACGCCAAAGCCTGTAAAGTGGATATGGACGTCACCGGGATGCCCCAGGCCCAAGCTAGTGTTTTGGCTGCGGTCACCGCAATCCGGATACCGGTGTAAGAACCCGGTCCGACACCTACTGCAATGCCATCTACATCATCTCGTGTCAGCCCATCTTCGTTCAGCAGCCGTTCCAGCTCGGAAATCACATGCACTGAGTGATTACGTTCGCCATAGATGTTGCTTTCTCCCAGTAGCTCTCTTCCGTTCATCAAGGCAGCCGCCATCACGGTCGTCGCTGTATCTAACGCCAAAAACCGCTCACGCGGCTTTACATTCACATCTGTATGCTCTCTTTGCATGGTTCAAACTCCATTCTCCCGCAAACTGCGGCACCATTGTTCATAAGGCTCGCCGTACCCGGTCAGGTGAATCAGGCGCTCCCCCACATCCGTTGTTTCTATATACATGTGAAGCCGCTGCTCCGGCAACATATCCGGTATAATACTACCCCATTCCACCAGACATACTCCTGTCCCGTAAAAATATTCATCCAGCCCGAGATCCTCCGCCTCGTCCTGGGTAATCCGGTACACATCCATGTGATACAAAGGCAATCGGCCTTCGTACTCCTTAATGAGGGTAAAAGTTGGGCTATTTACGATACCCGGCACACCTAAATGGCTGGCAAAAGCCTTGGAAAAAGCAGTTTTACCCGCTCCCAGATCTCCATCCAGCACAATCACCGTTCCGGGAACCGCCTGGGCTGCCAAAAAACCTGCCAAAGCCCCGGTCTGTGCCTCTGAGACAGAACGGAACGTAAACTGTTCCTGCGAAATTGTCATATCATTTAATCACCTTTCGTCCGAATCGGACCGTTCCAACTTGTTCTTTATTATATAGTTCACCTTATGTCGCCGCAAGGCATGAAGACATGCTATTGTAAGTTAGGTGATACACACAGGGAGGGAATGAACCGATGGGACAAAACGTTCTACTCATTATTGATGTTCAGCAAGCTATGTTCATGTATGATGAGAAGCTGTATCGTGAGCAGGAAGTTGTAGCGCATTTGCAACAGCTTTTGGCCAAAGCCAGAGCTGCAGGTACACCAGTGATTTTTGTGCAGCATACCGATGAAGCGGATGAGGATTTCCGGGAAAACAGTGTAGGCTGGGCTATAGCCGACGTGGTGCGTCCTCTTCCCCATGAACGAATTGTCCGTAAATCGTCCTGGGACAGCTTTTATCAAACCGAATTGGAACACGTACTCAAGGAATTGGGAGCCGATCAGCTGATTATTGCCGGGATGCAGACCGAGTTTTGTCTCGATACGACTTGCCGAAGCGCCTATAGTCTGGGATACCAGAACAATGTGCTTGTATCAGATGCACATAGTACTTTTGATAGTAAGGTGCTGAGTGGCGAACAAATTGTAGCTCATCACAATGCGATGCTCGGTAATCGTTTTGTGCGTTTGCTTGCGACAGCGGATGTACATTTTTCGTGAGTTGTTGAAGTGAAACTTTTACGTTCCAAGCCGATTGCTTTCAAGCAAGTCGGCTTCTTTTTTGTTTACCCCAAAAACCACAGAATAAAAAACACTGACGTTATAACGTCAATGCTATTTCTAACACAGGTATATGGATTCTACATAATCAATGCCTGTTTTTTTAGGTGCTATAAGTCGGTTATGAATCTGCATAGGGAGGGCTTTTTTATTTCTCAGCGATGAGCTAGATGCCATTTGCGAAGAAAACTTTTTCACGTGTTGATTGGAAATTTCATTTTTAACATAAAATCCAATTGATAATCATTATTTTCAGAAAAACCAAGAAATTAACAGAAAACATTAGAATGGCCTATATATTTTGGAGTATATGGCTTTATAAACAAATGTATATAGATATATGTATATATTTGAACATTGAGCAAAATCTGCATTGGGACTATGATGAAACTGGTTTTAATTTCCAATGTAAGAAAGAAGGCGATCGAACCGTCACACTCTCCATCTTAGGCACCATGATATGCCCGCATGCAAATGTACCTTGCAGTCGTTGCGTTTCGTAAGTAAGAACGGAAATTACCAATTGAATTGCAATCATGGATGTATTGTGTCTTGAACACAGCGAAAGGAATGTGAGTTTTTAATGAAAAAAGTAGCTTTAGTAAGCCCGTTGAGAACAGCGGTCGGCTCTTTTAACAAAACCCTTGCGCCTCTAAGCGCTCCTGAACTGGGAGCAACTGTGATGACAGCATGCCTTCAGCAAAGTAAATTAGAGCCTTCTTTGATCGATCAGATTTATTTGGGAAATGTTCTTCAGGCGGGCAATGGCCAAAATCCTGCCAGACAGGCGGCACTAAAAGCCGGTATCCCTATTGATGTACCCGAAACAACGATAAACACGGTTTGCGGTTCAGGACTTCATGCCGTTGCTTTAGCTTACAATTCAATATTGGCTGAACAAGGCAACATCGTCTTGGCCGGAGGCATGGAGAGCATGTCGAATGCCCCTTACCTGCTAAGGAATGCAAGAAACGGCTACAAACTTGGCAACGGTGAGTTGGTAGACTCCCTGGTGGCCGACGGTCTTACGTGCCCGATCAACCATTACCATATGGGAATTACCGCAGAAAATGTTGCCGAGAAATATGGAATTTCAAGACTTGAACAGGACGAATTTGCCTATCAAAGCCAGCTAAAAGCCGTAGAAGCAAAAAACAAGAAGCTTTTTGAAGAACAAATTGTTCCGGTCATGATCAAAACCAAAAAAGAAACTATTTCTTTCACAGAGGACGAACACATAAGAGGAAATACAACGCAAGAAAAACTTTCTCAATTAAAACCTGCGTTTAAGGAGAACGGGACGGTTACCGCCGGAAATGCTTCAGGAATCAATGATGGCGCGGCGGCCGTGCTTGTAGTGTCGGAAGACAAATGCAAGGAACATGCATTAAAGCCATTGGCATATATCAAGGGTTATTCACTTGTTGGCGTTGACCCTGCATATATGGGAATGGGGCCAGTGAAAGCCATTTCGACACTTCTTAAGCAGCAAGGTATATCTATATCCATCGATGCCATTGATCTTTTTGAAATTAATGAAGCGTTTGCCTCACAAGCATTAGCGGTAGTGAAAGAGCTAGGGGTCAGTCCGGAGAAGGTGAATGTCAATGGCGGCGCAATCGCAATCGGGCATCCTGTCGGTGCCAGCGGTGCTAGGATATTGACTACGTTGGTTCACGAAATGGTGCGAAGATCTTCACGCTACGGCATAGCCTCGTTATGCATCGGAACAGGAATGGGAATAGCCATGCTGGTTGAAAATGCGCTCATTTAAAGTGCGTGTTCAGGATGACTTTTAGAACTATCTCTTAAAAGGAAGGGAGATCGCTATGAATCAAAAAGATGTACTTTCACTCCAATCTATGCCTGCGGCCAGCGGCAGCTACGGGCGCCCGCCATACCGCTTCATCAACCGGGAATTTTTTATCATTACCTATGAAACCGACCCCGCTGCGATTAGACAGGCGGTCCCGGAACCTCTTCAGCCGGATGGAAGCAACACGGTTTCCTATGAATGGATCAAGATGCCCGATTCTTCCGGTTTAGGCTGCTATGAGGAAAGCGGTATTGTCATTCCGTGTACTTTTCATGGAGAACCCTGCAATTTTGTTGCCCAAATGTATTTGGATAACGCGCCTGCTATTCTTGGGGGACGTGAAGTCTGGGGATTTCCGAAAAAATGGGCAAAGCCTCGCCTGATCGTTGAGGATACGGAGACTCTGACGGGTACATTGCATTATAATCACGTCCTGGTGGCCATGGGAACCATGCCTTTCAAATATAACATTCTTGATGAAAAAGAAACGGCTAAAGCCATCGCAAAAACGCAAGTTAATTTGAAATTAATTCCTGATGTTGACGGTACCCCCAAAATCGCTCAGTTAGTAGCGTATAATCTCGAGAACATTACTGTAAAAGGCGCCTGGTCAGGGCCTGCCAGGTTAAGCCTGATCCCCCATGTCAATGCTCCTGTGGCAGATTTGCCGGTTAAAGCTTATATTGGCGGAAAACATTTTATTGCTGATTTAACTCTTCCATATGGAAGAGTCCTCTACGATTATCTCCAATAAAGTTTGCCTTCCTAAAAATATATATAAGGAGAAGGAACCATGAATAACAAAGTAATCTCCGCTGAAGAAGCAGTTAAGAAGGTCAAAAACGGAAGCACGGTGATGGTCGGAGGTTTTCTGCAAGGAGGCTTTCCGGAGGAGTTGGTGCGTGCGCTTGTCGACACAAATTCCGCCGACAATCTTACGATTATTTCCAATGATACAGGCACACCGGAATTATCTATCTATAGACTTGTTAAAAGCGGCAGAGTAAAGCGAATTTTTGCATCCTATATCGGCTCCAATCCGGAAACGGGAAGACTCCTTATGACGAAAGAAGCCGAGGTTCAACTCTTCCCGCAAGGCACGCTCGCTGAAAAAATACGCGCAGGGGGAGCCGGGCTGGGCGGTATTTTAACTCCTGTAGGTGTAGGCACCATTGTAGAGGAAGGAAAACAGAAAATCAAAATTGATGAAAAGGAATACTTGCTCGAACTGCCGCTCAAAGCCGATGTGGCATTAATTAAAGCCCATAAGGCTGATGAAGCGGGGAACCTTGTCATCAACGGCTCATCACGCAACTTCAATATGGTTATGGCTACCGCAGCCGAATATGTAGTTGCTCAGATAGACGAATACGTAAAGACGGGAGATATTGACCCCAATCATATCAACGTTCCCGGAATATTTGTTGACGCGATTGTAAAGGTAGGTGGAGACCATGAATAACAGAGAATTAATTATTCGAAGAATAGCCCAGGAATTCAAGGATGGCGAAGTGGTCAACCTTGGTATTGGATTGCCTACAATGGCGGTGGACTACATCCCTGATAACGTTAATATTATGCTGCAGGCGGAGAACGGAATTGTCGGCGTTGGCCCCAAAGCAGCTCCGGGAAAAGAAAGACTCGATTGTATCGATTCAGGCGGAAACTACGTTACTACCGTGAAAGGAGCCTGCTTTCTCGACAGTTCGCTTTCATTTTCCATCATCCGCGGAGGGCATGTGGACATCACCGTTCTGGGTGCTCTGGAGGTCGATGAGAATGGCAACCTTGCTAACTGGATGATCCCAGGGAAAAAGGTGCCGGGCATGGGGGGAGCCATGGATTTGGTGGTCGGAGCCAAGAGAGTGATTGTAGCCATGGAGCATGTGAACAAAAATGGAGCGCCGAAAATACTGAAACAATGCAAGCTGCCCCTGACCGCTGTAAATGTTGTAAAGACCATAGTAACCGAAAAGGCTGTCATCGATGTTATTCCGGGTAAAGGGCTGTTGCTGAAGGAAATTGCTCCAGGGTTGTCGGTGGAAGACGTTCAAATGGCTACAGAGGCTAAGCTGATGGTTTCACCACATTTGAAGGCCATTGCAGTGTGAAGTCATGGGAACGGAACAAGCCCTTAAGGGGAGATAGAGACTGACCCCTGTTTGTAAGACAGGGATCAAAACAGCATTTCATTGCTACAAATAAGGTTCGCTAATTGCTCATTGAGCAATTGCGAGCCTTTTGGGGTTGGAGCGGGACCATTCAAGCAGCATTCTACGATGAAAGCCTACAGCTGTCCAAGATCAAGCCACCCTACACCCCATACTATGTGAAAAAATCTGTTTGTTGCCCATCTCCTATTGTTCTTCCAGACGATCCACACGAACGGTTTGGGTATTGCCGGGTCTGCTACCTATCTGTACAGTTGCCATACCGTTCGCTTCATCTACATGCTCAATCCAAATCGGTTTTCCATCCAATTGTACGTCAATATTTTCGGATGAATCATAAATGGCTTTTGCTCGTTCTACGTTCATGCTGTTTTCCCCCTGCTGATTGTTTTTGTGTGTATCAATTTAGAAATATAGGTGAGACCTAGTCCTCATCTATAATCCGTTCAACGTCCAGTGAAGGGATGCTATGAGAAGGCGAAGTTGAAACCACAGCCTCCAAATCCACATGACCCACAGCTACGGGAAAAGGCGGCTGGATTCCATGGGAAAGGGCAAACTCGGGTGGCAATGCATCCTGTTCGCCTGCGGCGTGCCCCCGAAAAGCGATATGACTTTGACCCACACGATGACTGATCTGCCGAGGATAGGATTTTTCGGACATAAATTGTGTACCTCCTTCTGAATCGAATATGCCTTACTATGCACTAAAATTGCTCCAACCATGCGTAGGCGACGAGAATTCGCAGCCTTCATTTGCACCTCATACAAATCCTTTGTACGAAGCATAAAAAATGATTTGCTCACAGCCAAGGCGTTGGAATCGAAGGATGCAGATGCGGATAGCTCATCACTATGCGATGCTCGGTAATCGTTTAGTGCGTTTGCTTGCGACGACGGATGTACATTTTTCGTGAATTTAAACATAAAACAGCCCCAGCTTCTCACGAAGACCGGGGCTATCTATGATTCCATCCCATAAATGACGTACGTATTATTTTTAGGCTTTAGCTGCCCAAATTTCAATTTCAATTTTTATTTCAGGCAATCCTAGAGCAGTAAGGTAGCCGATAGTCATTGCAGGATAATCATTCCCGAATAACTTTTCCCATTGGGAATACATGTAATCCCAATCTATCTGCTCAGTTGCCCATACATTTACTTTTATAATATTGTCAGCGGTTAATTGTTCGGCGTCCAAAACTGATTTAATGTTATTAAAAGTATTGCTGATTTGTAGGTTAAAGCTTTCTGGGAATTTTAGTTATATGTGTGTAATTCCCTACTGGTTTCGGCATACCTGCCGGGTTTTTTCTAGTTATTTTTTCATTTTTCATTTAATCGACCTCGTCATTTTAAAATTTTTCTACCGTTTCTTCTAACCATTTTTAGGCAGACTCCACCAATAAAAATGATTTTAGAAAAAAACAGCAGTAGAGTATCCATATCCAAAAGATATAAAGTTTAATGATCTTTTCTTCATGACATGAACACTCCTTTCTTATAAAATGTCAAAATCGTTGGTTATCCCTTATCTTAATATAACTAATGTAACTTAACAACTTCATATCATTGTGTTATGCGATGTAGTCATACCTCAGAAGGCAGATTAGTTGGCTTGCTCTTTTCTTTACACCTCATACATTCCTTTCTCCGAAGCATACTAAGTGAAAAATCTAAGTGAAAAATGGATATGCTCACAGCCAAGGCGTTGGAATCGAAGGATACAAAATGCGGACTAAAAAAAGGAGGATTGGCGGTATGCATACAGTCTGGAAAGGCGCGATCAGCTTTGGGCTGGTTCATGTGCCAGTTAAAATGTTTTCAGCTACGGAGGATAAGGACATTTCCATGCGCTACATTCATAAGCAGTGTGGAAGCCCACTTAGCTATGTACGAAAGTGTCCCGTTTGTGACAAGGAGGTCGAATGGGAGGAAATTGGAAAAGGCTACGAATATGAAAAAGGAAAATTTGTCATGTTCGACAAGGAAGAACTGGAGCAAGTTAGCGGACAAGCGGATAAAAATATTGTCATTTTGGATTTTGTAGATTTGCAGGAAATTGATCCGATTTACTTTCAGAAAACGTATTATTTGTCCCCGGATCAGGCTGGCTCCAATGCGTATAAGCTGCTCATGAATGCGATGAAGGATACCGGAAAAATCGGGATTGCCCAAATCTCCATCCGCTCTAAAAGCAGCCTGGCGGCTATTCGAGTGTTGGATGAATGTTTGGCGGTGGAGACGATGTTCTACCCGGATGAAATTCGTCCAATCGCTCAAGTTCCTAACTTACCGGGACAGGAGGAGGTTAAAGAGAAGGAGTTGACCATGGCAAAAATGCTGATAGAGCAGCTATCTACACCTTTTGATGCAGCCAAGTATACGGATCAGTATCGAGAGCGTCTGCTGGATCTCATCCAGCATAAAGTGGCTGGTGAAGAAGTGCGAATCGCCCCAACACAGCCACAGACCAATGTGGTGGATTTAATGGCCGCCCTTCAGGCCAGCATCGAGGCAGTGAAGCCTGTCGTTACCGATCCCGGTCCTGCTGCGAAAAAACGCCCGCGTAAACCAGCAGCCCCGACAGCACAGCAGGCGGTGGCAGGCGATGACATCTCTCCGACTCCAGTCAAAAAGAAAAGAAGCACCGCCAAACGTAAAGAAACTTGAGCCGAGTTACAAAAAAGTCTAGCTAAGGGGTGGCGGTGACACTGCTTTGATACGATAGTAGCTGACTGAACGCCCCCCGCTCCTCTTGAACCAGTTGGCGGTAGTTTCCCTGTTGTATGACTTCACCTTGATCCAGTACGACAATTTGATCTGCATGTCTGATGGTCGACAGGCGGTGAGCGATGACGATCAACGTCATTTGACCTTTCATCCGCTCCAGTGCTGCCTGAATTGCGGCTTCATGCTCACCATCCAGCGCACTTGTCGCTTCATCCAGTATGAGTACCGGAGGATGATGCAAGACAGCCCGCGCTAATACCAGCCGTTGACGTTCCCCTCCAGACAGACGAATCCCGCGATCTCCAATGACCGTGTCCAGCCCTTCGGGCAGTCTGGCAACAAAGCTGTCGGCAGCAGCAAAATGTAACGCCTCCCATAGCTGCTGCTCGCTAGCATCCCTATCCGCCAGCTTCAAATTTTCGCGGACAGTCGCATGAAACAGAAATGGGTCCTGTGATACGTATCCAAACGACTGCCGCCACTGTGGCAACAATTCGTCGTCCAGAACACGTCCGTCTATTTTAATCTGCCCCCCAGTTGGACGTAAAAAACCCATCAGGACATCGACCATTGTACTTTTACCCGCTCCCGATTTCCCTACAATGGCTGTCATTCCCCGGGCGGGTATGAACAAATTAATATGACGCAGCGCAGGCTCTTCTGCACCATCGTAGCGATAATCCAGACCGCGGCATTCAATCCCATTACGAAGGGACAGGGGTTCCCGTACAGATACAGATAGATTGAGTACCGATGAATCGGATGGAACGCGATTCTCAGAGGATATAAGCCCAATCAACGACGGATCTGAGAAAGCTTCGCACTCCTGTTGCACCTTGGTTACACTTTCAAAAGCAGAGATCATAGACATGATATATTCCAGACTCGCTTGAATAAGAGCAAATCGGGGCCATAAGCGGGAAAATATAAGAATCAGTACAATCAGTTTTTCAGGTGTAACATGCAGCCACTGCAGCGACACAAATATGACACAAGCTACAAAAACAGCTGCCGCGGTGCGATGAAAGAACTGTGTGGTAGCATTTTGCCGGACAAATTGGGTCGTATTATCCTCCATGCGTTGCGTCAGTGAGCGAAACCAATCTATATTCGCGGCTTCCAGCAGATTGCTTTTAATATCTTTCATTCCGTTCATATGATCCGTAATTCCGGCAAAATAAACCTGCGACAGCTCAGTGGTACGGTCACCTAATTGTTTGGCATTTCGAATGGAGCGGCGGAACACGACAAACAGCCCCAATCCACTCAGGAATACCAGCCCGGTTAAAGAGGGGGACAACCAAAAAGCCAGCGCAATCTGGATCAGCGTAAACATAACGGCTGTGGTGAGTTGAAGAAGCAAATTCGTTCCCTGACTGACACGCGCCAGCTCGGTCGTCATCACGTGGCTAAAATCAGATTTACGCTGACGCAAATAAAAAGCCCACTGCGCCTTCATAAAGGAAGTGTATACGTCTATTCGAAGGGAACGCATAAAACACTGCTGAATCCGCGAGTTCAGGATGGATTGGTAACGTTGAAGCAAAGCCTGCCCTGTAAGCAGCACTACAAAAACCATCAACATCCCCGGCAACAGCCAGCTTTTAGGAATGTACGGAAAAAAGTGATCAAATCCATCAGACAGAAATGGCATCCCTGAATGACCGACAAATACGCCGATGGCTGCCAGCATAGGAACAAGCATATAAATGCCAAAACCCTCCAGCAGGCTGACGATGATCATACATCCAATATTGAGAAATAACGCACCGCCGTTCACGCTATACAGCTTGGTCATATATAATCGCAGGTGAACCATAATGCACACTCCTTATCGGGTCAGTGCTTTGAAAATCGCCGCTTCAGCCAAAGAAATGGACGTAAAGGGATATATAAAAAATGCAGCTGGCGAGGCAGTGGAAAAACGGCCGAATCCCCCGTAGAAGGAAACAAACGGCTGATGAGGTACCATAGTCTGTGTCTTGGCTCCTTTAAGGAAAGCAAGTAAGTGCGGCTAACCTGCTGAGAGGTGACCGCTGTTGTTGTAGCTCCAGCTCCAGCAGGGCTCGAAGCGACTGTAGCAGCACTTACTGCCCTGGTGAGACTGCTCACTGCAGTGTTCACTGTATTCACCGTGTCTTCTGTGACGTTACTGACGTCTTTCGCGCTGCCAGCAGCGTCACTGGCAGCGTACAAAGCAGCTTCGCCAGAGGCTCCGCTAACTGAAGCACCGCCACCCGAAGGGGCGGTCTCCGCTTGCTCCGTCAAAGCTATGCTTTGCAGCAGCTCTGACGGAGCAAGTCTGCCTGTACCCGCTCCGTTGGCAACCGGGTACGGCGCGGGTACGCTGGCCTGCATGAAGGCCAGCGCACTCATCGCGAGCCTGCGCGCCTGCCGGGTAGCCGATACCGGACGCATCGGCTCCGGTATCGGCGTACCCAACAGTGCAGCAGCGAGCGCCCAAGCCTGCCCGCCAGCAGGCAGGCCCCCGTAGCGGCGCAATAGCGGCAGTAGCGCCTCCCAATTGACATCGCGCACCGCAAGCCTGTCGATGTCAACCAGCCAGCGCAGCCTGAACCAGCCGTGACGCGCTCCGTGTGCGCTCAAGTACAAAAATTGATGCTCGCTGCCAAGTGTGTACATACAGGACGTCATCGCTGTCCTGTTGTCGGCAGATGCCAACGGTACCATCCGACTGGCTCCTGCTGCTTTACCCATTTGTCGGCAGTTCCACAGCTCGTCAAAAGAGGGTTCCCCACCCCCATCGGGGTGAAGCCGCCAATGCAACTCGATCTCTACCCGCTTTTGCGGATGTAGGAAGGACGCATGATGATCCTTCCACTTCCAACTGCCAAGGACACGCACTTCTCCGCTCTTGGATCTATACCCGGCTTCCTTCATCCAATGCTCCGCCTCATCCATGTCGTCCGGGGCAATAAGTAAATCTATGTCCTTGGAGGTACGCATAGAAACATCCCCGTACAATTGCTGCGCCAGAGCAGGCCCCTTCAGCATAAGCACACGGATACCATGAGCTACGAGCAGCCTGGTCAGACGCCCGGCTTCTGCTTGAAGATGGAGCATACGCAGCGTGTTTCGATGATATTGCGCCTGAAGGTTTCGCAGCAATTCTGCGGGAATGAACGGATGATTCAACGTTTTCAGTTGGAGATACACCGTAGGTACCACTCGATGGTGTTCTGTCAGACGCAACAAGCGGGCCCAATCCATCTCATGCAGTTGGGTAGCAGCAAACGTATCCTGCGAAAGAGTAACGTCTTTTCGAAGCAGAGAAAGTAATAACGTTAATTCCTGATCCTCATTCCAATTCGCAAGTTCCAAAACAGACTTGGTGGGCATGCATTCTTCTCCTTCGATTCTTTGAACATTCTTTTGTCTCATCGCACTAAAGCAAAGAACTGCCTTTATCCGCCATCTTCGTATTTGTAGCCGTCGTAGCACGTCTCCCGAATATCCCCACCACAGTAAATGCTCCCATCTCCCGTTCTCCCGTTACATAAATCGGTCCGCTACGTACCCATGCATGTGCTGCCAAGCGTCCCGCAGCATTTTTGGCTGTGCCCAGATACAGCGTGCAGTCCAGTTTTCTGCGCCCCAGCAACGTCATCGCGGCAGCTGCTTGTACAAGACAACTACTGCGCCACGGAGTATAACGGCTTGCCAGCTCCACAGCGTGTGAAATCTGACGAATGGACTTCTCCTGCCCGACATCACACTGCCAGGGGGTTTCTTCCATACATATGCCCCAACTCCCTGAGTAATCCCCAAAAGAACGACGCTGGCGAAACCTCGCCCATCCCAGCTCCAGCCAGGCTTCCGGCAACAATCTCCTGACCTCTGGAGGCAGGAGAAGAAGCCGTTGTATCCGCATGTTAGACCGTCTCCCGCAGGAGCTTCAGCAGTCCTTCTCGCTCCAATTCAGCCACAAAGGTATGTACCTGCTGTTTGCACTGTTCCTCGTCCACCTCATATTCATTCGTCAGGACAGTTACAATATCTCCAAGGGAAGGACCGGACTCTGCCAGTTCCCAGATTCGTCCTCCTGTGAAGCCTAAGTTATAATATTTACCAGTATTAATGCTCATCATCACTTTTTCTC
Organism: Paenibacillus sp. TY11; assembly: GCF_059772165.1. Taxonomy (NCBI): domain Bacteria; kingdom Bacillati; phylum Bacillota; class Bacilli; order Caryophanales; family Paenibacillaceae; genus Paenibacillus; species Paenibacillus sp. TY11. The sequence continues at coordinate 99,095 of NZ_JCBAIQ010000003.1, forward strand.
CGTCCATATCACTAACATAGACCTCTTCACCGTAAATGACGCGATAATGATCGTTAGCTGGATTAGTAGCTGCCATAGCTATTTTCCTCCTTACGAATGATATCAAGTACCCGTTGTACAACCTCGGACGCAGTAAAGGCGGAGCTATCCCTCAGCACCCGCCAGCCCTCCACTTTCCGAGCCATTCGGGCAGCCGTATCAAAATACCACTCACCCAAACCCATGCGAGGAATGGTCACCCTACGATATGTATGCTGTAGTAATATATGCAAGCACTCCAGTACGTTCAAGGGCTGTTCCGTAACCGCCACTAGCTCCCCTTCGCGCATCAACTCATAGTTTGGAGAATCTGCCACAAGCTCGAATACGCCCCCCAGGGGAAGCGGATCGTTATAAAATTCATCCACGGCGGGCACGGCATATTTATTTAGCTCACCTGCAAGCTTCCGCAGATCTCCGTATTGTGGCATCACAGGATTGCCGTCAGTTAGGGAAAGCATGTGCTTTCTTTTGCGTATATACTTGTTCTCCCGTAAAGCCTCCAGTTGGAGCAAGCTTTCCAGCCCTAGCTTTTGCTGCGGATAAGCCGGATAAACGATGGCTTCAGAAGCCGTAGCTTTTACAGCAATAACGTCATCACTGACCATCTGATAACCTGCCTGCCTAAAAGCAGCGGCCAGCGTCGATTTCCCCGTACCAGATTCACCCACAAATGCGTAGGCCCTCCCCCCGATGACGACCGCACTTCCGTGAATAGGTAATATCCGTCTTTGCATCAGCAGAACGCCCATGCATGTACCCAGTACAAACAGCCGCACGGTGTCAGGATCGGCCCCGGGGAATATGCTTACCTCGATCTCCTTGCCTTCCCTGACGGCATAAATGGCCGTACCCGGTATTTGGAACATAAAGCGCTCACCCTGCATCACAAAATTGGCCTGTTCTAGCTGATCACTCCAAACAGTCAAATCAGCCTGTCGAACGACTACATCCTCTACCGCTCCCGGCGCTGCCAAGATCAGCTCAGGTAGATTCAGCTCACTGGCAATCCTGAGTCCAAAGGCTGTATATTTCGCCCAACTAACATTTGCACTCCTGTCATGCACGATAGGACTCACCCCTCTGTCCTTAAAAATCCCGTCTTTATTTCTTTGAGCAAAACCTCTAACCCGAAAGAAATAAAGACGGCTTTGTATTGAATACGAGTTCAATGGATCATGCTATTCTCGTTCATTCAATCGTTATCGGCCCAGCTTTCTGACTTTCAGCTAACATAGGCTTCATGTATAACTATCTTGCTAGCTTGGATTACGGAGATCGGCATCGTGGTCGGACACCCAATCAATCTGTTTCCAGCCTTCACCCGCCATGGTCTGGTTAATATCCAGCACTTCTATCGTCGGTTCCTGCCATTCTTTTTTACTCATCTCATCACCTCCCCTCCAACGAATGGCGAACTGTCTGACCGGATAGGTTCAAATCAGTTCAATCCACAGAGAAAACGGTACACGATCAGGCTATGCATTAGTAATCGTATATTTGGATCAGATGCTTGCTCGGGGCGGGGGTGGCGAAGTTTTGCCATAGCCGTCTTAATAAACTCAATATTGAGATATTCAGCGGCTCGTAAATCATGACACATCAGTTGAAGCTCTCCCATAAACGTATCCCAGCAAGGAAGCATACGATGTAGCCAATCTGCAGGCTGCACGCCGCGTACCCGCTGGTTCAACCGAACATCATCAGGTAGATGATCACGCATGGCTTTACGGATAAGGGCACGGTCCCGACCGTTTTGCACATACTGCTCAAAAGGCACCGATAAGCAAAAGCGAATTACCCGGCTGTCCCCAGTCGGATCACGTTCCCACAGGCCATAACGTAATGAAAGTTTGGTCGCGACCATACCATTTTTGTTGGCAATCGCCAAATTTGAGAACTTCTCTTTTCTTGTCTGATCGGCATTTTTCATCCAACCTGTTCCGCTCAATACAGGAATATCTTCTACATTCATCCGTTTGGCAAACTCCGGGTGAATCAGTGAAGGAACAGGACTCCGATTGCCACGCCGCAGCCATGAACGGGATTCAAGAGAAGTCGCTTTTTTCAACATCATGGGTAGTAGATGAGACATACGCCTGCCCGTAAGCTTGCTGTACCGCCACAATCCCTGAAAGGATTGCAACCAGTGCAAACGACGAAACTGACGGGCATAATAGTCCAGTGCAGGGCCCCACGATACGGTAAAATTGCCTCGTGCCCCGGTCAACAGTACACCGACATTGTGCTCCTGTGCTTTTTCATAAAAACCTCTGATCCAGAAGGAGTTTTCAAAATATTTGTAGGGAGCTTCCATCAGTTCAAGCCAAATATCAATTTCTGAAAACGGACTTTTCCCCTCAAAATCCATATAATTTTCGTGAATGTTGCCCACATAGCGCGCCGTAGACTGAATATAGCTTCGTTCGTTCGCCAGCAATGTAGGCGGTGTCCAATCTGTAAAATCTTGAACAGGCACATAGCTGTAGGCATACAGCGGCTTTTGTTGCAAGTGCAGCGATGGCGCGGCAAAGCTGGCAACTGCTCCGGAATCCAGCCCCCCACTCAAGGCAGCCCCTACGGCGCGATGCGTCCGTAATCGGGCAGTGACCGCCTGTGCGAACACCTCGCGGAAAGCTTCTATGTACTCGCCCCCTGTTTTGAGCCGCAGCGGCTCTACCGCTTCCAGACATGCATATTTATGAAGGGTTCGCTTTCCCTCCTCCATAGTGAACCAATGTGCAGGAGGAAGCTGGTTTATATGCTTGTAGGCGGTCGTCCCAATGTCGACGGATTCCTGCATCGCACGGATGGACAAGAATTCGGCCAGCCACGGTTCATGCAGTTCTTTTCTCAGAGAGGACAGGGCCAAAAGCGGAGCTACTACCGTGCTAAACGCGAATCCTCGGTCATGTTGGTAGGTGTACAGCGTACGATTTCCTGTCATATCTCGAGCGCCATATAACCGATGTTCCTTGGCATCCCAAATGACAAAGGCGAAATCACCTATCAGATAAACAGCTGCATCCACTCCCCATTTGTCATATGCCAGCAAAATCAGCTCGCTGTCCGTGATATCTTGCCGCCGCTCATGCTCAACTCCCAGCCGTTCAAACAGCTCGGAACGATTGTCGATAATCGCATCCGCCGTGATTGCCAAATCTCTTAGCTCATCATAGAAGGGAAGACGCTCATGGACAGATTCCGGGGTCACATGCTGGGCATGACAGCCTAAAAAAATGGAGCCTTCACACCAAGCGCATACGCGGTCAGCGGGATATTTTCGCAAGGCTTGCATCATTTTCCCGCCTTCTTCGGTGCATACGGACTCATGCCCAAAGCTGTAGATTCCGGCAATCGCACTCACGTTCTTCCTCCTTTTTCTTTTCCGATACTTGATAACGCTAGAGACGCCCAGCGCCCGAGCTTACGGGCAAAGAGGCTGCGAGACCGGAGACCTTGATTTGGGCGTTGATAGCTTTGGAGCTGAGCGATAAGACGGTTCCGCTCCTCATAGCTATGTGCCAACCTGTTTTCCAGTGATTGGATCCGTCTATCGTTCACGATCTGTGCCATATCCATCCTTGCCGGGTCGTAAGGTGCAGCATGATGGGTTGCATTTATCACGAGTTCTCTGTTATCTGCATCTTGTTCTTCCAGCATCCGATAAGCTGTCTTCCATTCAAAGCCGCTTTGTTGCAAAAATTGGTGTGTACGTCGACTCAACAGCTCTACATCCGGCTCATCTTCAAAACGGACTCCAGTCATCTGCTCAGCCTGTTCCAACGCATCTCCGTAACCAAGCTGCCTAAACATGCGGGATCCAATGCTTCTGCAATACAGCTCAATTTCCATTTTACTCAACAGATGTTGCCAGCTATGTAGCGAATCCTGATGCGCCTGTTCATGCTCCACTACGAACGGATCACCCGCTCCCATACTATAAAACAGACTGGATTTGGGCGTTTCCGCAAAATCCCCGTACTTTTCCATCCCCGGCTCATAATGGATCCCCAGAAAACCGCACAACTTCTCGATCTCCATCGTTGGATTGGATACGAGCTGTTCATACATAAGCGGGTATGCAAGTGGATGAGGTGTGGCAAAATAATGAGCGTATCGGAACAAACCAACCGTAATATCCGTCATTTTCATATTAAAATGCGGACTCCCCAGTTCCTCCAGCAGTTGAAAACGTCCACCCCGTAGCTGATTGACCTTTTTGAATGAGGCCACGATGGCCAAAGGATTCCGGATCAGCCACACCCTGCGGGCAGCAGGGAATAATCGGTCTATAAATTCAAGCATTGTATAGTAACGCGGGGATTTGTCGATAAGCATATCTGCTGTTGTTCCTTGAAGCAGACCATTATATATCTCAAGTGCATAAGAACGGGACGCCTGCTCCAATACATACGGAGGGACCATACCTTTAAAAAATTGCCGGAGTATTCCGGTTCCTCCATATGGCCGTGCATGTGACTGAGGAAGATCATATAAACTGAGCAGAAACCACATTTCCTGCGTGGCAAACAGGCGGGAATGGTTTTGCAAAATGGCGGTAAGCAGCGAGCTTCCACTTCGAGGGACACTCAACAGAAATACCAGCCCTCCGCCTTGCTTTTCAATCAAGAAAATTCCTCCTCTACCTCTGCTCAAGACACTTTAATAGATACATATCGTATTTTTATTATAAATTTATGATACATAATGTATCTTGTCAATCCTTTTGATGGATAAATTCAGCATTTCACGTTCATGTTAAATAGTATGTAGATCTATAAGTGCAACAATCAACCTGTAAATAAAGATTTTGCTGCATGTTAGCCAAAGGAGCGTAGCGCTATGGGACAAGCTGTTAAAGGTACCATTACAATTGAAGGTCAGGAAATTCCTATCACAAATCCGGATAAACCACTGTGGCCCGAAGCAGGCGTGACTAAGGCACTATATCTTCGCAAGCTCGCTGTATTGGCTCCCTTCCTGCTCAAATATTGCCATCATCGCCTACTGACTGTCATCCGTTGGCCACATGGTATCCACGGGGATTTTTTTTATCAGAAAAATGCCCCACGTCCTCGGCCGGACTATATTGAAACCGCTCTGCATGATGGTATTGAATATATCGTGCTCGGCAAGCTGCCACAACTGCTCTGGCTCGGTAATCAAGCTGCGTTGGAATTCCACCCCTCCCTGCATGAAGCAGGAAGCAAGCTGCCCTGTGAATGGATGATTGACCTTGATCCATCCAGAGAAGTCGAGCCACGTATTATGGAGGCAGCCTCCATTGTCGGGGAAGTACTGGCTTCGCTTGGATTGGACTCCGTCCCCAAAACTTCCGGGGCCACGGGTGTACAAATTATTGTCCCGATCCGTACAGGCGTAACCTTTGACGAGCTTCGCAGCATCGGGCTATTAGTCGGACAGTTCGTAACAGAAAAATATCCGCATCTGTTCACACTGGAACGATTAAAGAAGGATCGTGGGACAGCCATCTATTTTGATTATTTGCAGCATTATCAGGGGAAAACCCTGGCCGCTCCTTATACTCCACGGGCACGCCCCGGCGCTACGGTCTCCACCCCGCTAACATGGGAAGAGGTACGGCAAGATGTATCACCACTTGACTACCATTTGCTGAATATTGAGGAACGGCTAAACCAGGTAGGCGACTTGATCGACCAGGTTCCTCCCCAGCCCGTAGAGGATATCCTCAAGCATATGCGCACCAAGGCACATCCATCCTGACCAATGCTTTGAAGAACAAAAAAGGGGACGAACTCCGCAGCCATAGCATAGGCTGAGAAATTGTCCCCTTGCGCTAGTGTATTCCTTTTTTCTTAAAACGTCCGCCCTTCACATCGTGAATGTTACCGATCGCAATGAAGGCGTGCGGGTCCCAATCTTCAACGATGCTCTTCAGCTTCGCTTCCTCCAGTCGGGTAATGACGACGAAAATCACTTTCTTGCTTTCGCCCGTAAAGCCGCCTTCACCTTCCAGATAAGTTACGCCCCGTCCAAGACGATCCGTCAGGGCATCCCCGATATCGCGGTATTTATCACTAATAATCCAGACCGATTTGGACTGATCCAGACCCTCAATCGTAATATCAATCATTTTCATAGCAATATAATAAGCAATCATGGAATACAGGGCATTCGGCCAACCGAATACAAAACCTGCACTTCCCAGAATAAAGATGTTAACAAACAGTACGATCTCACCGACCGAAAAAGGAGTTTTTTCACTGACGAGAATAGCTACGATCTCTGTTCCATCCAGCGAGCCGCCGGACCGAATGACAAGACCCACCCCAACGCCGAGAATGACACCCCCAAAGATAGCGCCCAGCAGTGGTTCGCCAGGAGTCAATGCACTTACATTGTGAAGTAACGCGGTTCCGATGGACATAACGATAATGCCGAATAATGTGCATAAAGCGAAGGTTTTACCGATTTGCTTGTAGCCGATAATCAAAAAGGGAAGGTTCAACAGGGTCAGGAAAATGCCGAGCGGGTAGCCAGTAATCTTGGAGGCCATAATGGAAATACCTGTGACGCCCCCGTCGATAACGCCGTTAGGAACCAGGAATATTTCCAATCCCACTGCCATGAGCGCCGCTCCAAAAATAATCATGGTCGCACGCTGGAATAGGCGTTTTGCTTTATTTTTAGGATTGGCTGGTATTTTGCTGATCTTGGTCAACTCTCCGGTCACATCTGTGATCTCAGACAGATTTTGGACTTCCTTGCTTACTACACTCATATATAAATCCCCCCGTTACAGTATGGTATATTGGACCGAAAAAGGGGCTGCTATCCGCAGTCCCCTCTCCTTTACGGCGCTTGTGTTATATGAATAGTATATCATAAAACTGTGATTTTGCGTAAAAAAGTTAGTAAAAAGCACATAAATCACAATAAAGAGGGATTATATTGATAAAAACGCCGAAAATCGCCTTTAAAGGAGCGGAGAGAGCATGCGAGTTAGAATTTCAGCTGTTTTCTGAGATCGAGAGCGTTTGCGGAACACGTCCAAATCTATGCGCAAGGAGTTAGAAATGTCCTCTTCAAAATCTGCCGAAAGCCGTTCCAATGCTGACCGTGCAAAGAGAACAGCGGTTAACTCAAAATTATAGAAAAAGCTCCGCATGTCAATATTGGCGGTCCCGACCGAGCCAAGTAAATCATCCACTATCACGACTTTGGCGTGAATAAATCCTTTTCGATATTGGTAGAACCCCACCCCCGCCTCCAGCAATTCTTGAACATAGGATAGAGACGCCAGATGAACCAGCTTCGAATCCGATTGATATGGAATAATAATCTTTACATCGACACCACTGACCGCCGCCAGCTTAAGCGCCTCGTAAATCCCCGGATCAGGAATAAAATATGGCGTTGTAATCCAGATCCGCTTTTTGGCAACCGTGAGCGCTCCAAAGCACATTTCCTGAATCGTATCCCATACCTGATCAGGGCCGCTGCTCAAAATCTGTACCTCCTCATCTCCGGTGCAGGTATGCGGCGGAAATAAATTCACATCCATCAGCCTCTCCCCCGAGGCCAGCTTCCAGTCGCTAAGAAACACATTTTGCAGAAAATAGACGCTATCTCCTTCAATCTGTAAATGCGTATCCCGCCAAAATCCCACTTTGGGGTATTTACCGAGATAATCGTCGCCTACATTGATTCCCCCCACAAATCCGATCTTTCCGTCCACCACCACGATTTTACGGTGATTACGGTAGTTAATCCGGCGATCCAGCGTGGCGAAAAACGGTGGTAGAAAATAATGAAATTCCACCCCTGCCTCACTACAGGTGCGAATAAACGAATAGGGCAAATTGTAGCTCCCTACACCGTCCACAACGAATCGTACTTTTACTCCCTCACGTGCCTTACGGATCATGACCTCTTGAAACTTTTTTCCGATTTCGTCTGCCCGAAATATGTAAAACTCCACATGGATATGATGTTGTGCATGTTCCATCGCTGTCAGCATGGCCTCGAAGGTTTCCTCCCCGTTCGTCAGTACACGTGTGCGGTTGCATCCAGTCAACGGATTTTCCGACATACGAATTAACTGGTTAAACAGACGCTCCTGATGCATGAAATGGGGATTGTGCATTTGCTCCACATGTTCAATCACCTTGGATTGCGCCCACAGACGCTCACGGAATTCACGAAACAGCTGTGATCCCCCTTTTCGAACCACTTTGCGCTTCTGATAATCCTGTGCAACAAAGTAGTACACGACAAAGCCAATGAGCGGGAAGCAGAACAAAATAAAAAGCCAGGCTACCGCTTTGGACGGCTTGCGAAATTCAAAGAGCAGGATCGTCCCGGTCTGAAAAATAAAAATAATTAAAACCAACAGCAACCACAGCATATCTAAGCCTCCTTGTATATCTACGTTTTATACTAAGCTCCAATTTTTTTGACATGTTTGCCTCTTAAGCTGAATAGATAGTAACCAAGCACTATAGGAGCGATGTCCGGAAAGGAGCGATTATGAAAAAAGGAAGCCTAAATCGCCGGATGACCCTGCTTGTCATTCGGGATGCACAGCAACCGCCCAAGCAGCTACAATGCTCTACAGCCGCTGTCATTCTCGTCCCGACCCTTGTGATCGCGTCTATCTCTACACTCGTGATCGGGCTGCAAATCCGTTCTTCCCATATTATTTCCCAAATGGAAACGAATCTTGCTGTCCAGAGTTTGCAGATGGAGGTTACGGTAGCGGACAAGGATGCAGCCATCGGGCGACTACGGCAGGAAGTCATGGAGCTGACGAATCAAGCCACCAGTATTCGTGAACGCCTCCAGCGCGTAACGGAGCTGGAACAGCAAATGCAGCAATTCATTCGTAAACACGGAAACTCATCTGCCACAAGTAACCATAAAACGACCATGACTCCCCTCTCCCGGGATGCTTCCGGCCATACCGGGGGAGAACTGATCGCAGTGCATGAAAATACAGCCCTCCTAACCCGCCAGGCTATGGATGATTTTCAGGAGATCGAATCTCTGCTGGACACGGTGGAACGTACGGTTCCCCGCTCTATTCAGCAGGCGAATGCCGTACAGCAGAACCTGGAGCGCAAACAAGCCGCGCAGCTACTCCAGACCCGCAGGCTGGCACTTGCCGAGCAAGGGAAACCCTCCGTTTGGCCTGTAGGTTCGCGGAGAATGACCTCCAGCTTCGGCTATCGCAGCGACCCATTTACGGGAAGATCCGCCTTCCATTCAGGCGTGGACATTGCCGGACAAACCGGTGATCCCGTCTACGCGGCAGGGGCAGGCACCGTCCTGGAGGCCGCTTCTAGCGGAGCACGCGGCAAGTGTATTATCATCCAGCATCCTGATGGACTCCAGAGCTGGTATATGCACCTGAGCGGTATGCAGGTGGCTCCGGGGGACCGTGTCCACAAAGGACAGACCATCGGTCTGCTGGGAAGTACCGGGAGAAGCACAGGACCTCATCTTCATTTTCAGATCGTCAAGCATAACCAGCCTGTCGATCCATTACTGTATGTACAATAAAGGATTGGGGGAAAACCATCATGTTCAAGGAATCCAAAAGAAAGCTCTCTGCCCCAGCTACGGATACACTGCTCGCTAACGGCACCAGCTTTGAGGGTACGGTTGAGGCAGAGGCCAATATTCGGATTGACGGTCATTTTCGGGGTGATATCCACAGCACTCGTACTGTCGTCATTGGAGAATCTGCTGTTGTACGTTCGGACATCATCGCACGGGACGTCATACTTGCCGGTAAGGTGTTCGGCAGCATCACCACAGAAGGACAGCTGACCATTACGCCGACAGGCGAACTGTACGGAAATACGGCGACCGCCGTATTAGTCATTTCTGAAGGCGGCGTACTGGACGGCACGAGTCAAATGAACAGAACAAAGGAAGCAGAGTCGTCAGCTTCTACGGATGATTCAAACGATGAAACCCAATCCAGTTTCAGTAATAACAAGGAGAACAGCCAAACCTCCCTGCAATCAGAAGCGGGATAAAATCCGGCTTGTACTTCTTTTAATCCAGTACATCCTCCATTCATTCCATGATATCCTCCACTCTGCGTTCCAAAAATAAATGGTACACCTTGCGTATGACGATTTTGCCGCACATATACAATGGAATAACCAAAATGATGCCCAGGATCCCGAGCAGGTCACCACCAACCAGCAGTAAAATGACGACCGTCAACGGATGAATATCCAGCTGCTTGCCAAAAACAATAGGCGAAAGCCAATTATCCTGAATTTGCTGTGCAGCGATCACAACGACCAGCGACCAGAGCGCCATGGAAGGTGATTCGAGAAATCCAATGATAACTACTGGTATAGAAGCTGCTACTGCTCCCACATAGGGAATAAAATTAAGAAAAATCGAAATGACGGCGAGCAGCAAGGCATAAGGCAAACCTATAATCAAAAATCCAAGGAACATCATCACACCCAACGCGACATTGATCAGCACCCGACTGACGATAAAGCTGCTGAGCGCGCTATCAATATCTTCCATAACCTCCAGGGCGTCCTTGTGATATTTTTTAGGAAAGAAGTTTAGCATTTTGGGGCTAAACTTGCTCCCTTCCTTCAGCATGTAATAGAGCAAAATTGGAAAGGTAGCCAATACGATAAAAAAGTAGGACACGAACGATACCAGCTTGACCGAATAATCAGACAGAGCTGATAAGGCTTCGTTCAACGTATCTGACAGTTGTGACAGCGGATCTTCACCCGGAGGCAGCACTTGTCTCAAGGATTGATTATGCCGCCATTGGCTCAATTGATCAACCAGACTTTTAATGAGCTTCGGCGCATTTTCAAATAAATTGGTTACCTGATCACGCAGCGTAGGCCATACACCCCATGAGAAAACAAACAATAACACTCCAATGACCAAATAAATCAGCAATATGGAGATGGATCGTTTGATTTTTCTCCGTTCCATTACATCTACGATCGGCCTCAATAAATAGTAGAGGAAAAAAGACAGCATCAACGGTACAACCAGCAAGCTGACCAAGGATACGAGAGGGCTGAATATAAAACTTACTTTGGTGCCCAAGTAAATGATGAGTAATAGCATGACGATACCTGTAGTCAGACGAAAAAAACGATTGTTTTGCAGCATATCATGCGGCCCCCTCTATTCTGTTTCTCTCTACTTCTTTAAACGCAAAACGACCCTATTGATTGATTCTTGCTGAAAATAGATTACAATATACCCCCGCATGCAGGATGTGTAGCAAAAACGACATAGATACAGGATAAAATAGTGTTAAATGAGGATTTGCAAAATCCTGAAATAGCAAAAGGACGTCCAAATGCTAGGCATTTGAACGTCCTTTGTGTTACTCTAGGGCACACGGATTTAGGTTGAAACATCCCGTTTTACGAAAACAACCCAGGCAATTGCGATAAAAACCACATAATAGGCGGCCAGCACGGTGAGCGAAAAGGTTAGACCAGAGCTTACCGTACCCGGCGGCATGTCTAGATATTTTTTCAGATCCATATGTGTAAAAAGTACGTATTGAGTCCATGTAAAACGATCTGTGTTAAACAAGCCAATGGAATTATAGACCGTTTTGGTGAACATCATGAACAGCGACAGCCCAATCGCTAAGGCACTGGAACGGAAAACAGCGGACAGCATAAAGGCAAAGGCCATCGTCACGAATAAGGCGATATAGCTATACAAGAAGTTCAGCGTTACGTAAGATATCGGATCACTGAACAGCGGAACAGAACCCGCTGGTGCATCCTTGGATAACATCAGCCATGAGGACAGTGTAACCATCAAGATCAAAATGAACGTTCCAAGCAAACTGAACAAAATAACGGATATATACTTGGACAACAGAATTTTACTACGGGTCCAAGGTCGGATGAGCAGTAGCTTGATAGTCCCCCATGTAAATTCGCCGGCCACCGAATCAGCGGCTACAATGACCGTAAACGTCGTATTGAGGAAAAATGTAAACAACGTCGTCAACGCAATCCCATCCCACACACTGACCTGATCGGAAACCAGAGAAATCAGCATCGGAATCACAGCGGTGATGACCGCCAGCAGCCCTAGCATAATCCATGTGCGCACACGCAAGTAGATTTTAAGATTCTCGTTATGTACCAGCTTAAAGAAATCAGCCAATGGACCCGCCTCCCGTCACTTCCAAAAATTGATCTTCCAACGTACGGGAAACCGGGCGAATCGCATACACCTTGACTCCATTTGCAGCCAGCAGGCTGTTCATCTCTGCGATCTGTTCCCGCTCCAGGTGAAGCAGTAGTTGATTGCCTTCGACGCGCCCTGCTCCAGCAAGCGCATAAGCTTGCTCGGCATCATTTACTTCAAAAGCAATTTCCGCCGTCTGCACTTCTTCCCCTGTATTCTTCAGCTGCTTGATATCAACCAGCCGTCCGCTCTGAATAATGGCCACACGGTCGCACATCAGCTCCATCTCGGACAACAAATGACTTGATACGAATACGGTAATTCCTTCCTTACGAGTCAATTGACGTAAATAATCCCGCAGTTCACGAATACCCTGCGGGTCCAGGCCGTTGGTCGGCTCGTCCAGCACGAGCAGCTTCGGTCGATGCAAAATCGCCTGAGCTACCCCGAGTCGCTGCCGCATCCCGAGCGAGTAGGTTTTTACTTTATCGTGAATTCGGTTTCCGAGTCCTACCAGGCGAATCGCCTCATCCACACGCTCTTTGGTCACCCCCGGAGACATTCGCGCAAAATGCTGCAAATTTTGATAGCCTGTCAAAAATTTGTACATCTCCGGGTTCTCAACAATCGCGCCGACATGGGAAACGGCCTTTTCAAAATCGGTATTGATGCTGTCTCCACAAATATGAATATCGCCCTTGCTGATCGAAATCAGGCCAACCATCATACGGATGGTGGTCGTTTTTCCCGCACCGTTGGGTCCGAGGAAACCAAATACCTGCCCCGCCGGAACCTCCAGCGTCAGATCGTCCACGATCGCTTTTGAGGAAATGATTTTACTCACACCCTCCATACGTATGACGGGAACCTGTCCTGTCGCTTGCTGCATGCTATGAAACTCCTTCCATCCGGAGTGAAGCTGTCATCAATTTTACTGTACATTTCCGGTTTTGGAAGTATTGTACCATATTTAACCTTTTAGAAACACCACGCAACCTCTATTCCTTTTCCTTGTACATCCAAAGTACCCTCCACTCCTCATCTTCCTGCGTCACATAACAAGGCTGTACGATATCAAAAGTACCGAATCGGGTCTTGTAATGCTGAGTGACCGTAATACGGTAGACCTTCCCTAACTCTTCTCCATTCTGATCGGTACGAATGTCATATTCAGCCTGCGGCTCCCCCAGTTCAAACGTGAACGTATCCGTCCCCATATCCTGCATAAAAACGTGCGCACGCTGCTGTACATACGTGGACTTCTCGAATTTCTTCTTCATCTGCGAATGAAAAAGCTCCCATGAGCCTCCGAAATTTCCCGATTGCTCCATCGTGTAAAACTCGTTCAACGCTTCTACCGCTTGATCACCCTCACCTGTAGACATCACCCCACGCAGTCCCAGCCACAGTAGCCATAACAATCCACATATGATTGCAAAATTCAGCAGCTTACGGACGAACGCCGAAGCCGCTCTCCTTCTAAACAGCACACATTGTCCCTCCCTCTGTTGGACTATACTGAATACTCTACAGATGTATGTGGGACAAGCCTTATTTAGAAGGGAATAGAAGACTTTAGAAGAGAATAACGGGTGACCTCCCTAAAGGACACCCGCCTGTATAAGGATTACCTAAGGTGATATGGCAGTGGTGAGCATATGCTTCTCTAGCACTCCATGGATACGCTGTCGTTCCTGCCCATCCACAATGTAATAATACACTCCGTTGATTTTACTCCCATGTCCCTTCAACTCAACGGTATCGATCTGCTGGAGGGACGGGCCGATCCGAGTCAGGAAGGTCTTCATATCGTCAAAGGTAATGTCTGTGCGAATCTGCTCCCCCGCTGCCTCCAGTATCGGTTTTACCCTCAACAGCCCCTCCGTGCTGATGGACTGGGCAAGAATTTGCTTGAGCAGCTCCCGCTGGCGGGCATTTCTCCCGAGATCCCCACGCGGATCATCAAAACGCATACGGGCATAGGCCAACGCTTCAGCCCCGTTCAAGTTCAAATTACCCTGCGCAAAATGATGGCCCTCATACTGAAATTCAAGTGGATTATGAACCTCGACGCCCCCCACAAGGTCGACCATTTTCGCAAACCCTTCCATGTTCATCTGTACATAGTAATCTATCGGATGGTTCAAAAAATGCTCTACCGTACGGATCGACATATCCACGCCCCCAAAAGCAAAAGCGTGATTGATTTTGTCCTCACGCCCCCTGCCGATCAGCTCTGTTCGCGTATCACGTGGAATGTTGAACATCAACATAGATCCTTCGGCGGGATTAACAGACAGGACGATCATCGTATCCGATCGTCCCGGATCGCGGGGCCGCTGATCTACGCCCAGAACCAGCACGGTGAACGGCTTGAACTGGGAGATGGCTGCAGGATTGGGTGTACTTGATCCAGTGTCTGTACCTACGGATCGCCCTGCTCCGCCCGTTGCAAGGGTAGAGACCGCCCCAGGCTGCACGATGCTGCGCGGATGATACATCGCATTTGCCGCCGTTTTAAAGGAATGATACACATAAGCGGTGTAGGCAGCAGCCCCTACGACCAATAACGCAGCAGCCCCCAATGTCATCTTCAGCCATCGTTTCATACGCAGCCTCCCCTTTACGGATTCACTACAGACTGATGACGATCTATATCCAGATTGTTCATCTGTGGCCTGCCGACAGAATAGTATGCAAAGGCGGATTTCCTGATTTGCTCTTCGCTGTACACATTGCGTCCGTCAATCATAATGGGATACTTCATAAGCTCGTTCAGCTCAGCCAACCCGACCTCACCAAACTCCTCCCATTCCGTCAATAGACACAGTGCGTCGCATCCCTCTGCCGCTTCCCGCGCGCTATCGGCCCACGTTACTTCCGAGCTGTCGAGCAATCTGCGGAAGTTAGCGGTAGCAACCGGATCATATGCACGAATTTGCGCCCCTGCCTCCAGCAGCGACTGCATGATATCCAGCGCCGGGGCATCTCTTACGTCATCTGTATTCGGTTTAAATGCCAGTCCCCATATGCCAATCGTCGCTCCTTCCAGATCACCCAGTGCCTCTTTGAGCTTACGAATTACGTTAAAACGTTGTCCCTGATTCACTTCCACCACGGATTTCAGCAGCTTAAATTCATAGTCCACGTTGCCCGCAATTTGGATCAGAGCTTGTGTATCCTTGGGAAAACAGGAACCGCCATAGCCGATACCAGCAGACAAAAAGGAGGAACCGATCCGCTGATCCAGCCCCATGCCGTGTGCCACGCGCGTAACGTCTGCGCCCACCTTTTCACAAATATTCGCAATCTCATTAATAAACGAAATTTTGGTCGCCAAAAACGCATTGGACGCGTACTTGATCATCTCCGCCGATCGGATATCTGTGGTTAGGATATTTGTCGTCAGCGGCTCGTGCAGTGCAGTCAGCACTGCGGCCACATGCGTGTCGGAAGCTCCGATGACGATGCGATCTGGCTGTAGCGTGTCTATAACTGCCGAGCCTTCGCGTAAAAATTCAGGAACTGAAGCCACGCCAAAAGGATAGTTCGTGCGGCTAGCGATTAGGTTTTGAATACGTTCGTTCGTTCCGACAGGCACCGTGCTTTTAGTGACAATCACTTTGTAGCCATTCATGGCGTCTGCCACCTCGCATGCGGCTTCTTCAATATAGGACAGGTTTGCTTCCCCACCTGGCAATGAAGGCGTACCGACCGCCAAAATAACAATTTCAGCTGCCTCCACTGAAGCTGCCGTATCTGTTGTAAAGCTCAGCCGGCCCTGCTCGACATTATCTTTAATTAGGGCCTTTAAACCCGGTTCATAAATCGGCACTCCTCCTGCACGCAGCTGACGAATTTTATCCTGATTTTGATCCACACAGACGACGGTATTCCCAAGTGCGGCAAAACAGACCCCCGACACCAGCCCGACATACCCGGCACCAATTACACATAGCTTCAAAGCTACTCCCCCTTTTACATGCTGTCTCATTGCATCATGCTTTTACCAACTTCACTTCTCTATATCTCTACCTGCATGCCGATTATGATAGAGCGTAAGCCGTTTGTTTTGCCGATAAGATTTAAGAAAACGGTATACATACATCGGATTGTTATAGGCATACCTCTTCCATAAACGCTTCGGTTCGCAGATCAGACGGTACAGCCACTCCAGCCCCAGCTTTTGTACCGTTAGCGGCGGTCTACGAACCTTTCCAGTGATATAGTCAAAGGCCGCCCCTACTCCAATCATCACGCCACGGATGCGATCTTTGTTACGATACATCCATATTTCCTGCTTCGGGCAGCCTAAGCTGACGAATATGATATGCGCGCCAGACGCATTGATTTCATCAATGATCCGCTCCTCCTCATCTGGCTGAAGCTCACGAAATGGCGGTGAAAAGCTGCCCGCGATGCGGATTCCAGGGTAATCCTGTCTTACCCTTTCTTGTAAGCTATCCAGCGTATCCGGCGTACTGCCGTAAAAATATATACTCACCTTCGTCTGTGGCGCACGTTCGCACAACTTGAGCATCAGACTGGGACCATCTACCCGATCCTGACGCTCAAATCCGTACAGCTTGAGCGCCCATACCAGCGGCATACCATCCGGAGTACACAAATCAGCTTGAGTGAGCGCTTCGTGGAACTCGGGATGATTGCCGGCCGTGACAATGGAATGCGTGTTGCAAATACATACATAACTGTCCTTTCGTCCGACTGCCCATTGTTCCAGCGTGTGTACTGTCTCCTGAAACGTAAGCGCTGCAATATCTGCGTCCGCAATTCTTCCAACTCTATATTGGGGCAGCTGCTTCATAATCACGCTCCTCCATTGCCTCGCTATATATATTCATCAGCTGCTCAACATTCACTTCTTCCGTATAGCGTGCAGCATAGTTTTCCGACACCTTCTGTCTCATTGCTGCATAGTTTTCATAGGCTACTGCACAGCCAATCACGGTCTTTATATTTTCCAGATCATCATGTTGAAAATGGAAACCCGTCACCCCGTCCTCCACTACTTCCTCCAGTGCGCCGATCCGGCTGCATAATACCGGGGTTCCAACAGAATAAGACTCTACAATCGTCATGGGAAAGCCTTCATACCAAATGGAAGGCACCATGACATACATAGCCCGGCTCATGCAATCCAGCACTGTGTCTCCATCCTGCTTGCCGAGAAACCGAATATCCTCCTGCGGATAAGCAGCGGCCAGTTCAGCCTTTTCCGGACCATCTCCGATGATGACCAGCCTCAAACCACCCCGGTCCCGTAGCTGTGTCCAGGCTTGCAGCAGATTGCGGACCCCTTTTTCAGCTGAAATCCGCCCTACAAACAACAGATAACGATCATTCGGGTCATACTGGGTTTTTACCGTTTTATGATGGATAAAATTCGGCTTTACCGCGATACGATCCAACGGAATACCGCTTTCTGCAAATTTATCTCGTGCAAACTCCGTCAGGGCAATATATCGGCTTACCTTGTGCTTCCATGTGCCGATTAGATCGTTGAACTTAATCATCGCCGCCACCGGAATCGTCTGAAGCTGTGAGCCTCGGTAACATCCATGACGGATGGAGTGCAGCAGCGTGCCGTGCAGGCATTTTTCACAAACCTCATTCCCTCGCATAAAGGTCGCCGCCGGACAAATCAGCCTGTAATTATGCAGTGTCTGGACAACCGGGATCCCCAGGCGTTCACAGGCATGATAGACCGAAGGGGATATAACCGGGAAAAAATTATGCACATGTACCACATCCGGTTTCACCCGCAAAAGCAGCTTCTTGATCCTTTTGAATTCCGGCAAGGACCATGCCGCCTCTACTGCCAGCTTTGCCATATTGGCCAGCCCTTTGCTTTGAATGCTGTCGTTATGCACATAGTAATGCTCTGTCTCTATTCCTCTGGAACGCAGCATAGCCGATTCTTGCTCGACAACCTTGTCTTCTCCCCCGCTTTGCTGATAAAAGTTATGGATGATCAGCACCTTGCTCACAGGAGGGCTCATCTGTCTGCTGACCTGTTGGCTCACGTGGCGGCCCCTCTTTCCTGCGTTGATTGCATAGCGTGGTTCGAACTCGTAGGTTTGATCCCTTGATGGCTTACTATTTCATCCACAATGCGATCCCACGACATACGCTCGACCGTAAGGAACGCCTTCTCCGCCATATTTCGTCTCAGCTCAGCATCGTCCAGCAAAGCGCCTATTCGATCAGCCCATTCCTCTTCTGAAAAGCTTCTCAGCATCACTCCGCTCACTCCGTCCTCAATCAAGGTAACCGAGCCACCGTTCACCGAAGAGATAATTGGGACGCGAAACAGCATGCTTTCCAGCAGCACCATGCCAAAAATATCGTATTGGGTCGGAAACAGCATCACATCCGCCGCTCCGTAAACCTGCCACAGGTGACGTTGCTCCACTCTTGAAAAATGTATAATGCTGTCCGTCAACCCCAGTTCATGAGCATATGCCCAATAGCGATCTGTATCTGTCTTCCGTCCATTTCCGACCATTAACAAAAGGCAGCTAGGATGCTTTTGGAGTACCCTTTTGAACGTACTCAGCATAAAACGTATATTTCTCCGTTCCTCCAGTACACCGACATATAGCAGCACCGGACGATCTCCGATTCGACGCAGCTCATTCGCGACCTCATGGTTTTCCTCACGGTTTTCCTCATGTTCTCCGCTTATGTCGTCACTGTTGTTACTGGAGTCACTGTTGAATTCTCTCTCCACTTTGCTGCGATCCAGTCCGACCCCAATCGTAACCACGTTGTCAAAGCCTTTATTCTCCAGATAGCGCTTGGCGAGATCGGATTTGACATAGGTACGGCGTAGAGACTTTGCCACCTTCGGCAGCAGCATAACATCGTACAGTTTGCGGATCAGCGCGTGCGTGTTATCCCGGTATGGGCCGTGATACAGCGCCAGCTTATCGGAACATTTGCGGGAAAGCAGATAGGTCATGATCTGGTTGTATTCTGTAGTAATGACCAGATCATAAGCAGCCAGAAAAGAATCTTTGAGAACATCTCTGTAGATGCTGTTGCTTAAGAACTTAAACCCGTGGAGCCAGATAATGCGCAAGGTGCAGTCTTCGTGACGGTAGACCTGTTCCAGATGGGTTTCCTTACGATCGTTGTAGTAAACAATATCGCAATCGTAG
This sequence comes from Paenibacillus sp. TY11, assembly GCF_059772165.1. Lineage (NCBI taxonomy): Bacteria > Bacillati > Bacillota > Bacilli > Caryophanales > Paenibacillaceae > Paenibacillus > Paenibacillus sp. TY11. Next base: position 118,516 of record NZ_JCBAIQ010000003.1, read on the forward strand.
CCTTTTCGAACGAGTGCTTTGCCTAAGCCGACTTCCTGCAAATTGTATGAGTCCCCGTTCACCTTGCTGGCAAAATTGCGGAGATACAATATTTTTTGAATCATCATCAGGGCTCCTGCCATTTCATATTGGATGAGTTATGGAGCACGGAGGGTTCAGAGAACGCTGCGCGTTCCATTTGATCTTCCGATCGCTGTTGCAGTGGGATTCCTGGATATATAAAACATTCCGAGGTAAGAATCCCACTGCAAAGGCGAACGCTAGCGCTTCTTCAGATTCAAATGGACCGCTCCGCTACTGACCGCCGGGTCCATAAAGTCACCCTATTTTAAAAAAGGGAATGCTGCGCAAGAAGTGCCCCCGCTGCGCGGATATACGCGAACGGATGCATGCAGAGCGTTGACTGCGCTAACTTGTATGCTGATGCAAAAGCAGTAAACGTTTGAACAGCATGGAGCTACTACGCTGGGCTGACCACGAGGCCTTAACTATGGCTAGATTGTCGCCTACCCAGATTGTTATCCACCGAACGCTGTCATCCTGACAGAGAACTGTGCTGAGTGTGCCCTACACGGGCATGCATGCCCGACGTGAAGTTCGAGTCGATAGGGCGAAGCTATCGCCAGGCGGCTCTTACCCCCCCACCTTATGGGCTGGGGGAAATTCTTTTTGGCGGCGGTGGGTAGCGGAGGGTAAGGATTTGAATCTGGAGAAGCGTCAGCGTTCGCCTTTGACGTGGGATTCCGCCCTCTGTAGGGCTTTATTCAAACAAAGGAATCCCTCGTCAACAGCGATCGGAAGATCAAATCCGTCCCGAAGCGGACTTCCATCCACAATAGTCGCTCCAGGATTAAACCCGTCCCGAAGCGGTCTCTCCCCTCCAAACCGAATGCTCACGCTGCCTTTCCTCTGTCATCTGCATAGAAAAATGGTCTGCCCCTTTGAGCTGAGCAGCTGCCATATCCGCTACTAGAGCCACGCTCGATTCCATCGGCACAAAGCGGTATTTGTAGGCCGTGAGCCGATGGTCCGTTTCGTGAAATAAAATATCCTGGGCGTAATTCCCCCATCGGTCCTTGGGCATCAAATCAATGGTCATGCCGGCATGTGCAGAGGGCAGCAGCATATTGGAGCCGTGAATGCCGATCACTAATCGGCTGGCTGCGTATACCTCGCATACCCGCAGCTCACTTTCCCGGTCGAAGCGTGCGACGCGCTCGTCAGAAATCCATGCCGGGAAGCTGCCGGTGCGCCCAAGTCCAGCAACTGTAAAACGATGATCGGGGAAGCTTTCTCTCAGCCTGCGGAACAACCGGATGATTTTGCTGCGCTGATGATAAATTAGCGGTTTCAGCCCACGTTTGAGCTGCGGAAATTTCTGCACCGCTCTTGCAATATGATGGCTGCCGCTCCACAAGCGGTCTTCCCTCCATACGAAGGTAATGCGTGGCTCCGTCTCACGTTCCTCGTCATAACGGGAGACACCTGTAAACTGCTCAATATCAAACTGGTTGGGATGTGAATAGGCCGGGCTGACATATACCTCATCAAAACGCATCAGTTCCTCAATCATCCGATGATGTAGCACAGGATAAAAGTTTCGTGCCTTGCTGAATGGCACATCGATCGTCCAAATTTCAGACACATATGTCGGTACCATCCACTCCAGCGACTTTTGCACAATGACGATGATACCCAGGTCAGGCGATTGCTCGTATTCGCGTTGCACATTGAGCAGTTTGAGCAAAGCATGGCCATACAAATAATCCATTGTGTTGACGATGATCACGCGCGTAGAAGCTTTCATTTTATGCACGGTCATGCCGACTGCTAAATCATAGGAAGGATTCATCAACGATTGCCGCAAAGGCTCTCCGAGCCATTTTCTCGACTTCGCATCACCGGTCAGGATATAGTCAGGCATTTCTACACGATAAGGTGAATACGTGGCATGACCGACCCTCATGTCCTCGAGATATTCACGTCCGCAATCCTCACACTCAGTGCTGACACATACGTGGATTCCCTGCCACAGCACCTCTCGACCACGTACCTTACCTCCACAATGCGGGCACTGTTCCTCATGCCGAACAAACGGTTTAATGGGTATCATGATTGTTCTCTCCAACTTTCGGTACTGTAATATGAACACGCCAGAAGGTCAGGATGGACTTCATCATCCAACTCAAATTGGCTTTGACTTCCTTAAACAGCAAATCTAATAGAAATACAGATATTGTAAAGGACAAGATCGTCGCCACTAACGACCCTCGGACACCAAGCAACGGGATCAGTGCGTAATTAAAAGCGATATTCGTAACCGCACCCACTACCGAAGTCAGCAGCGTGTATTTGAACAAATTTTCATTGGTGATAAACAAGCTTTTGGCGACACTGAAGTTGGTGAAAAACAGACGAACCGCAAACAGTGACAACAGCGAACCTGCTTCAGTAAATTCTCTCCCATACAACACAACCACTACCCATTGGGATAGAAAAAATAAAGGAACCGAAGTCACAAGAAAGCATATAAACATCAGCCGATACACGTTAGACAACGTCTGTCTGTATTCGTCGCTTCCTTTCTGCTTGGAGCGGGTCACCACCGGGGCATAGGCCGTCGTTAAAACAACCGGAATGAAGCCCAGCACTTCGATGAGTCGGAGTGCAACGGAGTATTGCCCGACCGCCGCATCCCCCAACAGTTCACCGATAATGACCTGATCAATCCGTGCCTGTACATATACAGCGGAGGAGGACAAAATAAGCGGCCAGCTGTGATTCATAATTCGCCGAGCTGTCGTTAAGCGGAACGTCCACCTGTTCACACGTCGTCCTTCCTTACGGAAGAAATACAGCAGCAGCAGGCTCCCTAGCAGAAACTCTCCATGAGCACACAACGCCACCACCCATATCGGAACACCGGACAACAACAGAATGATTTTGACGGTGGAGGCGAGGACAAAGGCGGTATTCTTGGCAACGACCGTGTATTTGGACAACATCTGCGCACGGAACCAGTAGTCGATGATATCAAACAACTGAAATACCGAGGCCGTGGCCAGGATCAGATTGATCAACCGCACCGAACTGTCTTCCGGTCTGAGCAGTGAAATGAAGGAATAGGACAGTACAATGGCTACCAAAGTACCTAACAACTTCAGCAGAACCGCCGTACCCAATAGCTCGTGCTCATCCTTGGGGTCTTTGACAAGATCGCGTACTAATATAGAATCAAAGCCAAGGGTCGTGAAAATCAGAAACATCCCGAAAAAGGATTCCGCATAATTCCACTTTCCCAGTTCCTCTGGTCCCAACACTCTCGCCATGATGATGCTAACTGCCAGCCCGAACACCATGCGGATCATTTTGTCACCAAACAGCCAGGATGTATTCACCAGCAAACTTCTGCGCGGTTTGGCGCGTTTTTTGACTAATGTCATAGGTTCTACTCCATCTTGAAAAATGACCTTGCGCACAGCTTTAAAACCTGCTGATCTGTCGATGCAGCTACAATCATGTACAACGAAGAGACCCCCCGGCCAGGCGGGTGGCCTCTCCATCTTTTATACGACGACAGAAGCTTCGACCGCAGCCTGCCTTTTTACCCGCTCCAAGTCTGAATCCACCATCATATGAACAAGCTGCTCGAAGCCTACTTCCAATCCCCAGCCCAGCTTTTCTTTCGCCTTGGCACAATCGCCGAGCAATAGATCTACCTCTGCCGGACGGACAAATTCAGGATCAATCACGACGTAATCCTCATAATTTAAACCTACATGGGAAAAGGCAATTTGCAGCAGTTCGCGTACAGAATGCATTTCTCCCGTGGAAATGACGTAATCATCCGGTTGATCCTGCTGAAGCATCAGCCACATAGCCTTTACATAATCCCCTGCAAAACCCCAGTCCCGCAGCGAATCCAAATTTCCCATGCGCAGCTCCTGCTGCAACCCCAGCTTGATACGAGCTACAGCATCCGACACCTTGCGCGTTACAAATTCCAGCCCTCGGCGGGGCGATTCATGATTGAACAAAATGCCGGAGCAAGCAAACATATCAAAGCTTTCGCGGTAGTTCACTGTAATCCAATGGCCGTACACTTTGGCGACTCCGTAAGGACTACGTGGGTAAAACGGGGTCGTTTCCGTCTGCGGTGTCTCCAGCACCTTACCGAACATCTCGCTGCTTGACGCCTGATAAAAGCGCGCTTCCGGTTTGGCAATCCGAACCGCTTCCAGCATATTGGTGACGGATAGCGCTGTAATCTGCCCTGTAGCCAAGGGCTGCGGCCATGAGGCTGCTACGAAGGATTGAGCAGCCAAGTTGTAGACCTCGTCCGGGTCGGACTGACGGACGGCTTCGATCAGTGAAGCCAGATCGGTCATATCACCGGAAAGCCAGTGGATGTCATTCTGGATATGCGCTACATTTTCAAAGTTCGGTGTGCTTGTTCGTCTACGCACCCCGTACACCTCATAATCCTTGGACAGCAGCAACTCAGCCAGATAAGACCCGTCTTGTCCGGTAATCCCTGTGATCAGCGCTTTTTTCATTCCAATTCCCCCACCGTTTTTTATTGTTCAACCAGATCCAGACCTTGAAATGCCTGATACACAGACCTTAATCCCTCTTCTAATGAAATACGCGCCGACCAGCCCAGCTCGGAAATTCGGGATACATCTACCAACTTACGCGGCGTTCCGTCAGGAGCGGATGTATTAAAGGTAATTTCGCCCTCATAACCGACTACATTCTTCACTCGTTCAGCCAGCTCACGGATGGAAATATCCTCACCCACGCCGATATTTACAATCTCATTTCCCTCATAGTTGTTCATCAGGAACAGACAGGCTTCAGCCAAATCATCAGAATGAAGAAATTCTCGGCGCGGCGTACCAGAGCCCCATACTTCTACAGTCGGAGATTGATTCAGCTTGGCTTCATGAAACTTGCGGATGAGCGCAGGCAGCACATGTGAGGTCTGGAGATCGAAATTGTCGCCCGGACCGTATAAATTCGTCGGCATCACAGAAATAAAACGAGTTCCATACTGACGGTTGTAAGACTGACACATTTTAATCCCGGCAATTTTAGCAATCGCATAGGCCTCATTAGTAGGCTCCAGTTCACCCGTAAGCAGATATTCTTCCCGCAACGGCTGCGGAGCAAATTTGGGATAGATACAGGTGGAGCCGAGGAATAACAGCTTGCTTACATTCGCCCGATATGCCGCATCAATCACATTCGTTTGTATAAGCAGATTGTCACGGATAAAATCAGCAGGATATTCGTTGTTCGCCAAAATCCCACCAACCTTGGCCGCTGCCAGAAATACATAATCCACAGTTTCTGTTTCAAAAAAATGGTCTACTGCCTCTTTATTGCGTAGATCCAGCTCACGGCTTGTGCGAGTAATAATATGACGGTAACCCGCTTCCTGAAGCGCTCGGACAATAGCGGAACCCACCAGTCCGTTGTGCCCTGCTACATATATGTTGGAATGAAGATCCATACTTATCCCCTACCTTCTTCTCTGAATTGACTTTAATACGCATCCTTGGAGCCTAGCAGTACACGAAATGTTTTCAGCATAATGATCACATCCGTGCGGAAACTGCGTCTGGATATGTACTCCAAATCCAGTTCTACCATCTGGTTAAAGCTCAGATGATTACGACCGCTGATCTGCCATAGACCGGTGCAGCCCGGCGTAACCGTCAGACGCAGCTTATCCCTCACCGTGTAATCATGGACTTCTCTTGGCAATGGAGGTCTGGGTCCTACCAGACTCATCTGCCCACGCAGGACATTGAACAGTTGTGGCAGCTCGTCGATGCTCGTTCTGCGAAGAAAGCGACCCACACGGGTAATTCGGGGATCGTCCCGCATTTTGAACATCGCACCCTCAATTTCATTTTCCACCAGCAGTGCAGACAATCTGGCCTCGGCATCAGACACCATGGAACGAAATTTGATCATACGAAACGGCCGCTCATTTTTACCAATACGTACTTGATAAAATAACGCACTTCCTTTTGGGTCCTCCAGCTTAATCAGCAGAATGACAAGTAGAAATACCGGGCATAGCACGATGATTCCAATGAAAGACAGTATAATGTCCATGCTTCGCTTCACGAACGGATATACGCTCCATCCTTGCCGCCGTTCAAGCCCATGAGCGACCGAATATACATCCACTGACGCGCCCAACGCTTCGGCCTCGTTCGAGCGGGAAGAAGACACGTCTCATCACCTCGCTCCTTATTTATTAATATTATTTATTCATTGTTAAAAGAATTTTATATTCCTTTATTTTCCTCCTATTTATTCATCAGATTGCGTTCCTCCATACCACGCTCGGCGCGGGTATTCGATCGCTTCACATTATTGAGCACTACACCCAGAATGCGCGCCTTTACTCTTTCCAAATTCGCTTTCGCTTTCTTAACGACATCCTTTTTGACTTTTCCTGCCTGTACCACCAGAATGACACCATCACACATGGAACTTATAATGAGGCCATCCGGAAAGGACAGCAATGGCGGCGTATCCATCAAGATCACGTCATAATGTTCTTTTAGCTCAACCAGCAGAGCCTTCATTCTGCGGGAACTGAGCATCTCAGACGGATTGGGTGGGTTCGGTCCGGCTGTAATCGCATGCAGATGGTCAATCCCGGTTTCCTGAACCACCTCCTGCCATGCCTGTTGATTGGCAAGTACCCGTGTCAGCCCCGTATGATTACGCAAACCAAACATATGGTGCAAAGAGGAGCGGCGCAAATCCATATCCATAACCAGCACCTTTTTCCCCTCTTGCGCATAGGTTACAGCCAAATTGCTAATCGTGACCGTTCTGCCTTCACCCGCCTGAGCTGACGCCACCATCATAACCTCAATCGGCTCGTCTATAGAAGAAAACTGGATGTTTGTGCGAAGCATACGGTACTCCTCCGAAACGGAAGACTGAGCATGCAGGGATGTGACGAGCTGGTTATTGATTAATCGCGGCATATTGTCCTTCACCTACCTGTTTAGGAGTTGTAGTAGAGCTGTCGGAGCGTCTATCTTCTTTTTTCATTTTCGTAATCAGGGATAGGGTAGGCAGGCCGAGTTCTTTTTCAATATCCTCTTCATTCTTAAATGTATCATCCAGTACCTCCAGCAAAAACGCCAAGCCTATTCCCAACAATAAAGAGGTGGCAAAAGCAATAAATATCTGTATAGCGGGATTACTGTTCACGGGAACTGCTGGATCATTCAGACTGGCTTCGCTTAGAATGGTGACATTGTCCATTTTCATGATAGAGGGGATTTGTCGTTTGAATACTTTGGCTACCGCATTGACGGTTTTCACAGCCTTCGTATACGATAAGTCGCGGATCGTTACATCCATGACCTGTGAATCACCTGCGGTGTTCACTCTTAATTTTTGCGCCAAAGCTGTCGGAGTGACCTTGAGATCGGGGAAGCTGGCGACGACCTGATCCATAATTGCCGAGGAAATCATAATTTGCTTATAGGAGTTCGTTAAGGCTATATTCGTTTGAACCACACTGTAATCGACGACACCTGCATGATCCGGTCGCGGCGTCTGGTTGATAATGAGCTTTGCGGTCGCTTCATAAACCTGCGGGGTAAAATATACATTTTTTATGCCCACAACAGTACACACCAGCAGTACGATGCTACCAATCAACCACATTCTTTTTCGGATCAAACGGATGTACTCTTTTAACTGCACAAGACCAGTCCTCCCTGAATGACTTGTTTTCGATGCAATAACGCTTGTACTGATCCTCTGCATAACGGGGAAAAGAACGATGCATGACCCTCTAATCTATAGTAAAATGTTGTATAATAGCGCATAGAAGGTCTAGCCAGCGAATAAGCACAAAATGCTCAATCATCGGTGGCCTCTTAGGGTATATAAACGAAGACATAAGTGAAAACTACGAAATACAGATACGTTATGTAACTTACATAACTAATTTATGATACAATTCGTATCTTGTCAAGCATAAAATTGCTTTTTTTACCTTTCTTAACCTTGCATTCAGGAGGAAAAACAGATGAATTATGGGACCCGCATCGCTGAATTACGAGAACATAAGGGATTAAAACAAGAGGAACTAGCTCAATCCCTCGGAATTACGCGGGCGGCTCTATCTCACTATGAAAAAAATCGGCGCAAGCCAGACTTTGAGACCCTGACCAAGCTCGCCGATATTTTCGGGGTAACCATTGATTACTTAGTGGGACGTACGAGCCACCCGGCTGCAATATTAGATTCAGATGTGAGGGAATTTGTGGACCAGCTTGAACTGTCCGACGAAGATATTCTGCAACGTTTCAACCTGACCATTGACGGACGCACCTTATCTGAGGAAGAAGCCAAACGTTTTATCGCGTTTGTCCGAATGGAACGAATGATGGAATAAAGAAAGCGATCGGCTGCTTTACGTCTCTCTCAAGTAGGACCGGCAACTGGAATTTGCACGCATTATCCTTCCCGGCACTTGGTTTCGTCAGCGTCGCTCTCTAGCCATTCTGGCGTCGTGATACCACATTGGAGCAAAATGTCCCGGATGTCCAGGTGGATGGCAGCTTTGTCTGCTTTCCGTGCGTTGTTTCGAAGAAGAGGGCTGTTCACCCCTAATTCTGTCTCCTTGTTCATTCAGCACTAACCTCACTTTATTATTCTTGGTCACCGGAAAGAGATTTCCCACAAACCATGTATGTATAGTCATGAACAAAACTATTATATATGAATACATACCTGCAATGTTGTCGTCTTATGACGAGAATAAAAAAGGATTTTCTTATTTTTTTCTCCATTATACGTAAAGAATTGGCAAATCAGAACGATTTACAAATAAAAAAGAACCTCTCAGGTCCTATTTTCTCCTGATAGGTTCTTTTTTGTTTTATTCCGAAATGATGTTAGATATTCGTTTGCTAGGGTCCTATATGCATTCCGGTGTGATTAAGCGACCTCGGCTGCCTGGGAAACCTGAGTGCCTCCGGTCGCCCGGACTTTGTAGACGTAGTGACCTCCGGCTTTTACCGTGCGGTCCGTATATGTGCTTCCCGCTACTTGCGAGGCAATCACCTGATAGGCCCCGTCTGTCTCATCAGCACGCAGCACATCATAGGAAGATACGCCTTCTGCCTGAAGCCAATTAATCTCTACCGCCCCATCCTGAACAGAGGCAGCCTTCACCCCTGTTGGGGCTGAAGCTGCGGCCTGATCTGTACTTTTTAATTCCAAAATATATTGCACCGATTCGCCGGGACCCAGTTTTTCTTCAAAATCGAGGGCAGGAGAAGCCTTGAGTCCTGATATGGAACGCTGTGCCTGACTGTAGGTGGAGCCAGCTCCAAAACGTTCACCTGTGTACAAACCGGCTTTTGGCATCATCACCCGTACACGAATTGTCTGCGTGGTGGATTCGAAATTCACTAGATTCACCAGCAGTTTGTCCGAAGTAGCGCCGCTACCCGCCAGCGGTTTAAGCTTGGACGTATCCACCGCACGAACATAGACCATCTTATCCTTGGTATCCTCTGGATTCAGCACAGTATAAGTCAGAGGTTTACCATGGGTGGCATAGGCCAGACTCAAGCGTCTCATGATCTTAACGCGGGTGTCCTGTCCTTGCCCGAACGGATAGATTTCTGTATTTGCCGGGTTGTGACTTTGCAGATCAAAGCCCGTTTTAAACAGCGTATAATCCTTATAAAAAGCAGCGTGCTGGATAAACATATCGGCAAACCCGATTTGCGAACGCATAATCCGGTCGAATGCGGCTGCTTGTGGCTGACTAGCCCCGTAATCAGGATTGTCCCGATGCGTATCGTTGGTACCGAACTCCGTGTTCAGCATCTTCTTCGCCAATCCGTTGCTCGAACCGCCGAAGGTTTTCAAATTTTGGACGAAGCTGCCTCCGCCCTCTTCATTATACGATTCACCATAGGCGTGTCCGTTGGTCAGGTCGGTAACTTCCTCCAGCTGTTTACGCTGCTCTGGGTCCCGTTCCCATCCATCCGGGTCACCGCATTTTTGCGTACCTCCGGTTTGATTTTTGCACGCCTTGGTGGAGTACGTCGGCCAGTAGGCCCAGCCCGGCGCTACGGTTTTGAGATGCGGTGCCAATTGCTTGCCTTCCGTATTCAACCAGTTGGCCACAGCCAGGTTCACCGCCTTGGAGCGGTTAAACAATCCAGGTTCGTTATCTACTTCATAATATTGAAGGTATGAACCGTATTTTTTTACATAATCGCGCAACTTTTGCTTGGCCGTCTCTGGCAAAGAACCATCTTTTTGCAGCTTAATATCACCTGTATATAAATACAAAGCAGACGATTGCATATTATACTGCTTTAACGTTTGATAGTAATCATCCACGTCTGTACATGCCTTGCCCACATTACTGGCACAGGTGACCCTCATGACGTTGCCACTATAAGCAATTCCCAGCCATTTGAGAACGTATGGTAAATGCTTAACTGCACCCTGATCATAATAAAATTCTTTATTGTTCACATTCGTTCCAGTCAGTATATATTTACCATGTACCGGTTCGGTTGCAGGTGAAGCTAACGTCTCCAAGCTCAAGTCATCCCAAGTCCACCACACATTTTTATCTTCTGCAGAGGAGCAGTATAGGCAGCGCGCTGTCTTTAGCTTGAGTACGTTAACACCGCTTTGCAATTGCTCTTTGGGTATATACAGCTCGTAGTTGTTTTTGAAATTATAAGTACTCCCAGTGCCGGATACCCCGGCAATCTGAATAATACCGGACAGCTGTTGATTTGAAAATACAGCCATTTGCGGGACCGCTTTGCCCGCATCCAAAATCCGAACACGGAATATCATACCATTGGGAGGAATCTGATTCAGCTTATACTGGAGTGTCAGTTCAGGATTCGTGGACGCATTCAAACCTGGAGGAATATCTTCACTGCTAAGCAATACCGGAACTGTTGTATTCTCTGCTACCGACAACGCTGACAATGTTTCTTTAGCAGACGATTCGGTAGAGGCAGCTGCTGCAGAAATATCGATATTATCCCTACCGACCACACCTTTGAATTCCGCTGAAGAGTCATCCCTCTGGCCCAGCTTCCATACTGGACTGGCGGCCGCTACTTTATCCGTCTGCAATTCTGCACTTCTTGAAGGCGTGTATATAAACCAAGCGATCATCGCTATAGCTACGACCGCTAGTAGTCCGGATAATACTGCCGTATACCTATGGGTCAACCATTTTTTTATCATATGATTCACTCTCTCTCCTCAAATTTTTTGACCGGGAAAGAGTATCTATCAAGGAAGAAACAAAGCGTTTCCGGGAATTACCGCTTTCGCTTCATGCTGACTTTCCCACATTAGACGTGCCATCGCGTCGCCATTTTCATCATAGTATTCCACTTTTAGATCTACCATTTTGCCTGCTTCCAAAGTAATACTGCCTTTACGCTCTGTCCAGCTTTGTTTGAACCAGCTGTCAATAACCAACTTGCCGTCTACCCATACGCGAATACCATCATCGGATATCGTTGTGAACGTATAGGTCTCACTATATTGCGGTTTGATTTTACCCGTCCAGCGAACCGAGAACTGATCGGCATTCACCTTTGGATCAGCTGCAATGGCGCGCCAGTTGTAGTCCAGCTTGCTATCTGTACGGATCAAAACAGGACTACCATTCAAATTCATATTGTTAAAATATTCGCCACGCAGCCCGTTCGTGTATACCACATCAGGAACGGAAGGAGGAGTCGGAGCTGGGGGCAGGTTCACTTCTGGCGCTGGGATCGGATCATTTTGTCCCGCGTCCGGTACAGTCGGTGACTCTGTCACAGGTTGTTGAATTGCTGCCAACCCATTCTTCACATCATCCCGCGTCAAACTCTTCGAATCATTCATATAATCCTGAATTTGATTTGTTGTGTTATTCTCGGTCAGCATCTTGCCCCAAGTCATGGAATATACCCATTTAGGCTGAGCCTGCAACACCTCAGAACTAGGCATCTCACCGTGCTCCCCAATGGCAATCGGCTTATTCCCTGCCAATCCGAGCAGACCTTCGTAATGACTTTGCTTAAAATCATTGTTGTAAATGTCTACTGCCAAGATGTCCACTTTGTCATTCCCCGGGTATTTCGGGGTATACGGGAAAGTGTAGGAATTGGGAGCATTCGGACTCCATACCCACAGCAGATTGTTCAATTGATGTGTGTTTGTAAAACGGTCGTACATGATATTCCATAGCTGATTGAAATTGTTTTTGTTTCCCCACCAGAACCAGTCGCCATTCATTTCGTGGTAAGGTCTCCATAAAACCGGAACCCCAGCATCATGAAGCTGCTTTAACGATACAGCGACCTCATCCAGATCGGCAATGAGGAGGTTATACTGCGTAGTGCCTGGCGTCACGTATTTATTGAACTCCGTCTGACTCACTTTTGCTTGCACATTGGCCCAAGTCAGTGGCCTACCCGGCAGCGCTTCATGAAAAGTCATCGTCACAATGCCACCGGATCTGCTCCAACGGATAGCGCTATCGACGACATTTTTACGTTGTGCTGCTTCCGTAGCGGCAGTTTGACCGGAGATGGCTCCCATCTCATAGCCGTGCACACCCACATACGCCTGACTGATTTTTTGGACCTTGTTACTTAATTCATCCGGACTTTCCAAATAATCATGCTGACCAGTGACTATTTTTTTCCCAGAGATGTTGAGCAAATAATTGTATAGTTCACGGGCCTGAGTAGAGGCGTCCGAATTAACAGGTTGTAATGTAGCAGCATTCGCCACGGACAGAGAATCACCAAAACCGACGGGCAACAAAGAAAAAAGCATAACAACGGGGAGTACATGACGTATCAGTCGATACAGAGGAATAAAATTGAATCTCACTTTCGCTCTTCCTTTCGGTAGCCAGGCTGCCATCCTTACGGAAGGCCCTTTAGCTTTGCGTACCTGCCTTTCGACAGGGCTGCCTTTATCGTTGGAAGGAGTTTGGATTCCTTCTTACCCTAAGTATCGACTTTCTTTTACCAAAATTTAATAGGTCTTGTTCATGAATTTACAGATTTTCGCCCAATTTCGACAGTTTGGACTATGAATTTTCATCAATTCGTCTTTTTTTCATTTTTACGAAAATAATTAGGAGATAAATTGGTGACGGGAAATTTCATTCCAATCCATACAAAAGCGGACAATATCTTCTTCAACCAACTCAGAGCCAGTCTGCACCTCAATCAAATCCACATCGGTCACAGCCAAAATGCTATGCTTCGTCCCTTCAGGGATGCGGACAACATCACCAGCCTTCACTTTGTGCAGCTTCTCATTCAAAATAATTTCCGCTTCACCGCTAATAATGGTCCAGATTTCACTCCGTTTGAAATGAAGCTGGTAGCTGATATTTTTGCCTTTCCGTACGCGGATTCGTTTGGTCAGTACCTCGTTGCCCTCGTCATACTTTACATAGTCCACAACCCGATACTGCCCCCAACGACGTTCTTCATACATTGGACGCTGATCATGAGCCTTGAGCACTTCCTTGATGCGAGGACTTTCTGCCTTATTGGTCACAAGGATGCCATCCGGGCTAGCAGCTACAATCAGATCATTCGTTCCGATGATCGCCACGGGAATGTCCAACTCGTTAATAAGACTCGTATTGACACAATCCTCCGTTACTACACCTCTGCCCACTTGCTGATGAGACATTTCTTCTGTGAGCGTATTCCAGGTGCCCAAATCCTTCCAAAAGCCATCATACGGAAGAACTACGATGTCCTTCTCCTTCTCGACTACTTCGTAGTCAAAACTGATTTTTTCCAGAGATGCGTATTGCTTTTGCATTTCTTCATAATTCAGCGGCAAGCCCTTGGATGCCAAGATATCAAGCAAATAGCTTAATTTGAATGCAAAAACCCCGCAGTTCCATAGAGCATTGCGTTCCATTAGACGCTCCGCCTGCTCCCGGTCGGGTTTCTCTTGAAAATGGCTCACTTCGCGGTAGCCTGTGCTACCTTGGGTGGCATCGTTTTTTGGAATAATGTAACCATATTTCTCAGAAGGATAGGAAGGGACGACCCCGATTAATGCAAGCTTACCTTCACTCTCCTGAAGCGTATGTTCCAGCTGGGCTACTGAAGCAAAGAAAGCATCCTCTACATAAGGGTCTACAGGCAATATAGCAATGATTTCATCAGGCGAAACACCAGCAATGGAATATAGATAAGTCGCTGTCAGCGCAATCGCAGGAAAGGTATCTCTACGTTCTGGCTCAACAATGATGCGCGTATTCGGTCCGACCTGACTCTGGATCATTTCGACCTGTGCTCTCCCTGTTGCAATAAACGAGGATTCTGATAATCCGTTGTCTCCTAATTGTCTCCATACCCGCTGTACCATAGATTCCGAATTACCCTCCGGGCTCTCCAGTACCTTCAAAAATTGCTTAGAACGGGAATCGTTGGACAAAGGCCATAATCTTTTACCGGAACCACCAGACAAAAGTACGAGCTTCATAACTCTCCACTTCCTCTCTATATTGGTTGGATGATCTTTCTGATGATGAGTTGACTACCCGTTACGGTATGAATTTAATCTTACGATCGCTGTTGGACCGGGATTCACTCAATTATATGAAGTCATAAAAGGTTTGAATCCCGGTAAGCTTATGCTTCCGATGCGAGCTTTCCTTTGGAAAGCTTTCAGGCGAACGCTCCGCTTCCCCAGATTCAAATCCATCCCTGCGCTACTCAAAAATGCATCATGCCGATCATACCGTTTATTGCAAAAGGCACGACCGGACATTATTAAGTCCGGTCAGCCTGTAAAGATGCGTGCGCGGCGTATCCGCCTGGAGCTTTGATCGGAAGGAGCGGCTTCAACCGTGCCGCTCCTTCCGATCTGCCCTTCTACTCCCCCCATAAGGTGGGAGTTTAAAAACTGTGACTCCACGGCGAAAAGCAGCGGAGCGGTCCATTTGAATCTGGAGAAGCGCTAGCGTTCGCCTTTGCAGTGGGATTCTTACCTTGGAATGTTTTACATAATCCAAAGAATCCCGCTGCAACAGCGATCGGAAGATCGAATGGAACGCGCAGCGCCTCCAACACCGCCACAGTCACTTTTTAATCTGTCACTTTTAAGCCTCAACCTTATCTCTGTTCCACCCGCTCATCCGCGGACGACCCACGGAGTAGTATTCCAGCCCGGAGCTTTGAATCTGATCCTCCGTGAATACATTACGACCGTCAATCAGAACAGGTTTGTGCAACAGGGAAGCCAGTTGTACAAGGTCGACTTTTTTGAATTCTTCCCAATCGGTTAGCAGGCACACAGCGTCGCTTCCTTCGGCGGCTTGCTGCGGAGAGGAGCACCATACAATATTCGGGTGATCCACGCGCTCCTTGAATTTATCCATCGCAATTGGATCATACAGCTTCACAATAGCACCTGCCTGAATGAGCGTTTCTACGATTTCCAGTGCTGGAGCTTCGCGGATGTCATCTGTATTTGGCTTGAAGGCGAGGCCCCAAATGCCAATCGACACGCCGTTCAGCTGACCCAGCGATTCTCGCAGCTTGGATACAATCATGAAGCGCTGGTCGGTATTCACCTCGACCACCGATTTCAACAACTTAAATTCATAGTCCACATTACCCGCAATTTGGATGAGCGCATTCGTATCTTTCGGAAAGCAAGAGCCACCGTACCCGATCCCTGCTTGCAGGAAAGAGGAGCCAATCCGTTTGTCCATGCCCATACCGTCAGCCACGCAGGTGACGTCTGCGCCAACCTTTTCACAAATATTAGCAATTTCATTAATGAATGAAATTTTGGTTGCCAGAAATGCGTTGGATGCATATTTGATCATTTCAGCACTGCGGATATCCGTCACATAGATTTTATCCGTGAACACCTGATGCAGGGTAACCATCGTTTCACGCAGCCCTGCGTTGTCCAAACCAATAATGACGCGATCCGGGTGAAGCGTATCGTTGATGGCTGAGCCCTCTCTCAGAAATTCCGGTGCAGATACGATGTCGAAGGACAAATTCGTATGGTGGGCCACTACGTCCTTGATCTTTTCGTTCGTTCCGACAGGCACGGTACTCTTGGTCATAATAATCTTATACCCGTTCATGGCTTTCCCGACATCAGCGGCAGCCTGTTCGATGTAAGACAAATTCGCCTCGCCGTTAGCCAGAGAAGGCGTACCTACCGCCAAAATTACGATATCCGAGCGTCGTACCGCATCGGTCAAATCCGAAGTGAACTCCAAACGGCCAGCTTCCAGATTCAGCGCGATTAATTCCTCAATACCCGGTTCATAAATCGGAGATTCCGCCCGATTCAACATGTCGATTTTGTGCTGCTCCAGATCGACACAAATCACCTCATTACCTTTATGCGCAAAACACACACCCGAGACGAGCCCAACGTATCCAGTACCGATTACAGCCAGCTTCATTCCATTCATCCTCCTTTTAGAAAGTTCACATAGGCTTGTTCTACATACTTTTTCAATTGATCCTTGAACGTATCTTCATCAAATTTGCGGGCATGGGTAATGATATCGTCCACATTCCATGCATGTTGCTCGACCTTTGCGACTGCCTCCAGCACATCCTCTACTTGATGCTTGCGGAAAAATACGCCGTTCACATGAGGAACAATCGTATCCAGCGCTCCCCCACCCTGAAAAGCGATGACAGGCCGCCCGGCCGCATTCGCCTCCAAAGGCGTAATACCAAAGTCCTCTTCACCCGGAAAAACGAGCGCCCGGCATTCTGCCATCAGCTTGTTAACCTCTCCGTCCTCAAGCCTGCCGAGGAACTCAATGTTCGGGGCAGCCATGCCTTCGAGTCTTTTACGATCCGGCCCTTCACCGACAATGAGCAGCTTGAGACCGTTGCGTTTGAATGCCTCGATCGCAAGATCAATGCGCTTGTAGGACACCAATCGGGATACGATCAGATAATAATCACCGATGCTTGTAGCGCGTTTAAAACGGGATGTATTAATAGGAGGGAAAATGACATCCGCATCCCTTTGGTAATAGTGCAAAATTCTTCGTTTAACAACCGAAGAGTTGGCGACAAACTGGTCTACGTTGCGAGAAGTTTTGGCATCCCATGTTTTCAACCGGTTCATGTACAGCTTTAGCATGCTTTTGAGCAGGTTGGATTTGGACTGCCGGGCCATATATGTATCGTAATCCCAGGCAAACCGCATCGGTGTATGACAGTAACAAATGTGAAACGTATGTTTGGGTACCTGGATGCTTTTCATAAATGCGCTGCTGGAGCTTAAAACAATGTCGAAATCCCTAAAATCAAAATCACGGATAGCGATGGGATACAGCGGCAGCACTCCTTTGAAATTGGCCTTCACTCCCGGGACGTTCTGTAACCAGGTAGCTCTAATATCCGCATCCTTCAAGTTGCTCGACAGGCGGTCGTCGCTGAACACCGTTGTGAAGATGGGAGCCTCCGGATACATATCGTGGAATACCTCTACTACCCTTTCCGCTCCGCCCATTTGGATTAAGTAATCGTGTGCTATCGCTATTTTCATCTGAATCATCCTTTAACGCGAATGTCGGTCAGACTCCTGCCAACAAACCCTTATAGTAATGAACTATATCCTTAACTGTGTTCTCGATGACAAAATGCTTCTTGACCCGTTCCATGCCTTTCTCACCCATCTGCTGACGTTCCTGTGGATGCTCCAGCATCCAGCGGATGGCTTCTTCCAGCTTGGCTGGGTCACCCGGTTCAATGAGCAGCCCGGTTTCATTGGGTACCACCGTTTCCTTGGGTCCACCCTCATTTGAAGCGATCACTGGCAGACCCGCAGCCATGCCCTCAATAATGACCTGACCAAATGGTTCCGGTGTAATGGAGGTATGAATTAGCAAATCACAACGCTGCATCAAACCTTGAATGTCATCGACGTGTCCCAGAAGATTGACGTTAGCCAACCCGTATTCGCGCATCGTGGATTCCAATCGTTGTTTGTATTCCTCTTCTCCGAACAACGCATCTCCAGCCAGCCAGAATTTCACTCGCTGATCCGGTAAAAAGGAGCGTGCCGCTTCCAGTAAAATATGTTGCCCCTTCCATTCCGCCAGTCTGCCGACCAATACGACGTTAAACGAGTCATCGCCACGTAAATGCGCAGCCGTATCACGAGCCGTAATCGCTTTGGCAAAAGCGGAATAGACGACGAGCGTCTTTTTGTCCGGGGGTAATTCCAACGCACTCAGCGTGGATTTGGAATTGGCTATCACTCCGTTGGGCAAAAAGCGGGACATCAGCCGAATCCCTTTCGCTACAATCGGCTTCAGATACGGCGGACCGATGTGGTCACGGATATGCCAGATCAACGGCAGCTTCGCCGATTTGGCGGCTACTGCACCATACAGTGCGGACTTAAGCGAGTTCGTGTGAACGCACACGACCTTTTCCTCACGCAGCAAGGGTGCAAGTTTTCTACCGTAAGCCAGCAATCGAAAGGCTGCTGCAGGCGCACCTAGATTAACGGCGTTCCGTCCCCGATTGCGAATCGAATCGTCCAGTGGAAGGATGCGCACATCAATATCACGCTGCCGAAGCCGATCCGCCAAATCGCCCTCCTCTGCCAAAATAACGAGCGGGTCGATATGTTCACCGATGTTCGTCAGTATGTTATACAAAGCGACTTCGCCGCCGCTCCATCTTGCCGTGTGGTCAATATAAGCTACTCTCATCATTTCGCCGCCACCTTTCTGTCAAGGACCTGTCGGAACACCTCTTCCACCTGCTCCGCTACATGTCCCCATGTATATCTGCTCAGGACATGGTCCCGGCATTCCCTTGCATTTGGTAGAAGTTCACGATGATCCAGCACACGCAGCAACCCTTCAGCAATGGCATCACTGTCCGTTCCCTGGAACAAAAGCTCGGGACGGAATCCTCTTAAAATTTCCTTGTTACCCCCCACAGGAGTGGCCAGCACCGGCAGTCCCGAGGCCATCGCCTCCACCGTGATCAGACCGAAACCCTCCAGCGCCTGTGTTGGTACAACGAACAAATTAGATGCTTGATGGTACAGTGGAAGTTCCTCATCTGACACATAACCCAATAGCCTTACATGGTTATGAAGATTGTATTCCGCCACCTTGGAAGCCAATTCCTCCATCAAGGGACCCTTCCCTCCAATCAGCAGCAAATGATCAGGATGACGCTCGGTTACCCGTCGCCATGCTTCGAGCAGCTGTAACAGTCCCATTCGGTTAACAAGACGACGGACGGTCAGCACAATTGTCGCATTCTGTGGCAAATTCAGCCGTTCCCGCACCGTTCCCCGATCTTCTGCCGGATGGAACCTTTCTACATTCGCCGCGCCTGGAATAATATGAATTTTGCTGAGTGGAACCTTATAGTGCTCATGCAAAATATCCCGAAAGGTTTCGCTCAGCACTATAAATTTATCCGCCAGACCGTAGGCCTTCATTTCAATGGATTTGGCCAACGTCGTTTTTAGGAAATGCTTAATGCCCTGTCCTTCAATCTTCATTTCCTCCGTCCACGGTCCGTGGAAGGTGGTAACTACCGGGATCCCTCTTTTTTTCGCCTCCAGCGCCGGTCCGACACCATAGGGAGCAAAATGGGAATACAATACATCCATAGGTTGCTTGTCGAACAGCTCTGCTGCATATTTTTGCATCAGCTCTCGGCGCTTCCAGATGGATTGCTGCTTGCTGCCAATCGAATGAATCCGAATACGGTCGGGCGCCTGCGGCTGCTCGTCACTACAGATTAGAGCATCCAGCGTATTGCGCTCTAACGTAAGCTGCTCACAGATGGATTTGAAATATGTGTTGAGACCTCCTGGCTGCAAGGACGGCCAGCTAAGGCCCGTTGCCGCAATACGAAATCCGTTATTGTACGACATAGCTGGTTTCTCCTTTCTGCTCGGTCTGTCCATCATCCACGATTTCTATCTTTTTTCGCCGCCGCTTGGTTAGCTCATAATGCTTGAAGCAGACGAGAAACTCATACATTACCCAGAAAACCGCTACGGCAAAACCCGCCAATCCCTTGCGGTATAAGCCTTGGACAAAATACTTCTGCACAAAGCGGGCAGGAGGCCGCCACAACAGTCTGGTAATCCGAAAGGATCTCCCTTTGTTAAATGCCGTCTCTGCTTCCAGGTCCGTATATTTGTTAAAACGGGTCATATGATCACTGATGCTGCGGAAGCCGTAGTGCCATAACACGCCCTCCAGATTGACAATCTGGGAAGAGGCTACATCCGGCATTTCATGAACAAGACTATTCGTAATGCCATAAATACGCCGATTGTACAAACGAACCAGGTATTCGCCTTTGTTCATCCATTTGCCAAGAAAATCGCCAATCCGAAACACGGAATATGCTTTGGCCGGATCGTGGAGCGTTTCCTTTACTTTCAGCAAGTCTCCAAGCAACTCTGCATCCACTACTTCGTCCGTATCAATCAGGAATATCCAATCAAATTCCGCTTTTTCAACACCAAACATGCGCTGCTTGGCATAACCGGGCCACGGGTTGGAAAACACCCGACAACCCAATGATTCAGCTACCTGAATCGTATTGTCCTTGCTCCCTCCGTCAATGACGACGATATCGTCCGCAAAGGGCTTGCAGGATTTAATGGCGGCTGTAATTCGAGTGCCATCATCCTGAGCGATAATAACTACGGATATCCGGTTGTCCGCGGGAACGCTAGACATGTGGTTCATTAGCGGGTGCCTCCTTCTTTATCTAACCGTTAACTGGCTTTTTCCGGATGTAGTGCGACATCGTTGATCGGAGCCATTGAAAATCTTGTTTGGAAATAAGCAGTCTTGGAATTTTCATTTTCAGAACGAATTTAACATTACATAAAATGAAAATGAACCGTAGAATCCCCGAAGACAGCATTGCTATCCCTGCACCCGTCAATCCATATCTCGGCACGAGTATGGACAGCAATGGAATGACGAGCGCCAATCCGACACCCTGTAGAATGGTAACCAATTTGGGCTTACCCAACGCCATAAATTGTTGTGCCAGCACCATGGTTCCTCCACTGATAGCAACCTCAAGCACCAGAAACCGGAACACCGTAAGCGCTTGTTTAAACTCTTGACCATATAACAATGTAAATACGAACGGAGCAATCAGCATCAGCATCACCGCAGCCAGAAAGGTTGCCGTTGAAGTCACTCGAAATGCCCGAAATGTTATGGCCACCGCATCTTCCTTATTCAGACCAGAGGCTTTGGGAAACAGCACGACAATGATCGAAGTTGAAAATACATTCACCATCCGGGCCAAGCTGACCGCTACTGCATATAAACCGAGATCAGCGGGTCTGAGCAGACCCGCAATCAAAATCTGATCAATATAAGTGGAAACCTGCCCCATGAGATCATTTCCGTACGAACCCATACCGTAGGTAAAGAGATTTTTAAATTGCGTCCAGCTGTTCTTTACCTTTGGTTTGTACAGCCGAATCATTCGAATCGTGACACCGATATAAATCGGCAAGCCTGGCAGTAAATAGGCCAGTGCCGAGGTGTACGGATTCATATTCCCGGTCAGGATCAGGATCGCCAGACCCAGCAGCGTACTTAGTGGTACCAGATACCGGAATAAATTGTACTGCTTATATTCCGATCGAACTTGAAGCAATGCATTATTGATCTGTGAAATCGCTATGAGCGGACACATCATCATGGAGCACTGCGCGAAAAGTATGACTGATGAAGAAAAAGAGCGCAGCCAATAAGGAATTAGAAATACTCCGACGAGTGTCGCCAAGCCCCCGAACATCGCAGCCAGCAGCAAGGCCAGACCATACAGCTTGCCCGTTTCCTCAGGTTTCCTTTTCGCATTGTAAATCAATGCAGACGGGACACCGAAGCTCATGCAGAAGGCGAGAAATTGGGACCAGTTCACCATCGCTGTCTGTTCCCCGCGTCCAGTAGGACCCAGGAATCGTGCCGTCAGCACACCAGTCAGCATATTCACGACGAGAATCAGCATACTGAATATCATCGTTTTTACTGCTGCAGAGCTGCTATCCTTGCTTTTGGCAAACCGTATCACCGTGGACCATAGTGTCCGGACAGGTGCGGATAATGCTTGTAAGTTTTGCACAGCCTTTACCTTCTTTCCGCGATGACATCTTTTGCCCATAGTCCTATTCCGATCATCATCCAGATCAGATAGCCGCGCATACCGGGGAAACCATTATCCGATATGAGACTGGCTACAGCTCCGGCCCACGTAGCCAACGCCAGTCTGATATAAGGCTGACTGGAATCTCGTTCGGCAATACGGACGAGAAGGCGCTTGACGATAACGAACAGACCACCGAAGAAAAAGAATGCTCCGAAAATACCGAAGGTGAGGAAAATGGCAATATATCCATTATCCATAATCCCAAGTTCGCCGAGATCGCCGCCGTTATCAAGCTTGGTTCCGATTCCTACACTCCCGATCCCCTGCCCGACCGGATTGCCGACAATCGCCGGAAGCATCGTATGCAGTAGATCCAAACGTTCATTGTATGAATGATCCTGTTGAATATCTGTCAACGTCTGCATGCGAGCCACCAAACCCTCTGCCCCCGGAAGTTTTGGAACAATGATGTAGAGAAGAAGACCGACGACAGCTAGTTGAAACAAGGTCTTCCACTTTCCCTTGGAAGATGAACTGAGAATGTAAGCCAGCAACATGACGAATGCAATTAGCCAGGCTGAACGTACCAGCGTGATCAAAAGACAAACGACCGTCAGCAGGATTCCGATCCATCCCAAAGTGCCGCGCCACCGTTTTTCCATTAGCATGGGTACAAGTGCCATCGCCAGGAAAATAGCGCAGGGACCGGGCGAGTTCATGGAAGAAAATACCCTAATTTGAAGCGGTTCTGGTACGCCAATGGAATTCATTTCCACATGATTCATCCAAAATGCATCCCAGGGAGGCACCGTCAAATACTGGATAATGCCGTAAATCGCCACAAGAACAGCAATGTTGGCATATGAATACAGCAGTCGGTCCAGCTCCTTCGCTTTCATGGGCTTAATCGCAAGATAAGGCAACAGGATCAAAGGAACTACATAATTGGCTAAATCATAAGCAAAAACAATACCATTTTTGAACAACCCGACCACACTTCCGTAGGCCAATTCTATGCCGAAAAATACAGCAATTCGGGTCAATGGTTTCTCCGCCTGATGAATGCCCCGCAATACAGGAATAATCAACATGCTGCTTACCAGCAGCGGCGCCACGCTCAACAAGGAAACCGAGTGATATGTTCCCTCCAACCAATCCGCAATACGGCGGATTTCCGGGCCTACTGCCCACACCGCCAGTGTGTAAGGAATCAGTAGCCGCGATTGCAAGATCGCCAGCAGGAAGGCCGGAAAAACGAGCGCCAGCAATATGGCTCCCTGCTGGCTCATGGTGGGATTCATCTTGGCGCTGACAAATCCGATGGCGAGTGGCAGCATACAAGCCAGCAAACCCATGCCGATTCCACGCCGATTTCCTAGCCAAACGGAAATCTGCTGATCTGCCAACCGACTCATGTTTCTCACCCCTGACCTCCCTTCATTCGCTTCCGCTTGAACATCTCCTTAAACAGCAGAACGAGAAACTGGGAATCCTCAATCAAATATCTTTTCCACAATCGTTTAGGCTCCTGAGACAACCTCCAAAACCATTCAAATCCCGTCTTCTGCATCAGCTCCGGTGCCCTTTTCACATTTCCCGACAGGAAATCAAAGGTCGCTCCTACCCCAATCGAAATCGGAGCGCGGTAAGTCTCATAATATCTGTAAATCCATTTTTCCTGTTTAGGTGCGCCTACACCTACAAAAACGATGTCCGGGCGAGCCTCTTGAAGCAATTGGATAATGTGTCTGTTCTCCTCCTCGTTTTTCTCAAAGCCATAAGAAGGAGAGTAGCAGCCCACCACATTCATGTTCGGATACGATTCCTGGAGATTGAGCATAGCCTTCTCAGGAATACCGTCAGCTGCACCCAGAAAAAATAAACGATAGCCTCGATCCTCAAAAGCCTCTCCCAGCCGGGTGAACAAATCTGACCCTGACACCTTTTGTTTGAGGGGCTTTTTCAGTAACTTGGACGCCCATATGATAGGCATCCCATCGGCCACTACAGCTCCGGCATCCGAATACACCTTGCGGAATTCATCATCCTTGCGAAGCTTGATCACATGATCGACATTACAGGTCAAAATGTAGGAATGACGCTGATGCTCAATAGAAGTATCTATAAATTCGAGTAGATCATTAAAATCGTAATTATCAAAGTTGACATCGAACATGTTCACTCTGCTCATCGTATCACTTCTCTTTGCGAAAATCGGTTTGAGTAGATGTCTGGTATAACGCGTTCAAATACCAGCAAAACGGAATAATCATCTGAACCGTCGACAACGTATTATCTGAAAACGAGTAGATCAGAAAGCCTGCAATTAAGCTTGCAAAATAAGGTTTGATGGACTTGGCAAGCGACTGGTAAATGAGAGCGAACACGATCAGCAATGAAAGTATTAATAACCCGCAACCGATATATCCCGTGTCAAAATAAAAGCGTATATACTCGTTATGCGGTACAACAAAACCATTAAATAACGTCCCGTCGTTCGCAACCGTTACCGCGCCAAGGCCTCTTCCTGACCAAGGGTAATCATGTACTCTGTTCAAAAAATATTCCCATGCCTCCGAGCGTCCCGACAGGTCAATGCCTGTGTCGGTCTCCCGTTCGAAGGAGCGTTTTTTTAAATTGTTCCATTGCAGGGCCACCGCCCCCAGAGCAACCAAAAACGATCCGGCCAGCGGTAGCAAATAATTGACTTTACCCTTGAGGTACTGACGGGCAATATCAAACAGATACACAGCAAACATTAATAACAATGCCAGAATCGGCCCACGTGTACCGGTGGCGATCAGAATCAGAAAGTTCAGTGCCAACACCGTATAATAAAAGGCGGCTTGCTTCGGTTTGCGCTTGACCTCAATCAGAGAGACGGCAATTCCGAGAAAGGAGAGCATTGCCAGATGCGGTGGTATATTTGCTCCCTGTACTCTGACTGCGCCCGTAAATTCTACATCCGTAAACGAATGCAGCCCTACAACCTGCAAGCCCAATCCAATGATCACACTAATAATTGGCAACAGACTGATCAATCGGATATGTCTTTCCGCCACATCCTTTTTCCACTGGATCAGTAAAAAAAAGAAGGGGAGCGATAATCCGACGAACGCCTTGACGGCGATCGA
This sequence comes from Paenibacillus sp. TY11, assembly GCF_059772165.1. Classification (NCBI taxonomy): domain Bacteria; kingdom Bacillati; phylum Bacillota; class Bacilli; order Caryophanales; family Paenibacillaceae; genus Paenibacillus; species Paenibacillus sp. TY11. Next base: position 143,876 of record NZ_JCBAIQ010000003.1, read on the forward strand.
GGTCGTTAACAAAGGCAGCCATGCTGAAAATCCAAATGTAATCCCCAGCATGATCACCAATGCCCAGACCGGATAGCTGAACTTGAGACGTATCCCATACACGAGCATGCACGGCACCAGCAGAGCCAAAATGCCTAATTTGTACAATGACAAAATCTCAATGCCGAACACGCCACCCTGATACAGAGAATCGACCGAAACTGCTGTACTTAGCAAAACCGCATAGCTGATGCGCTCCGGATGATGGATAGAAACGGCTAGCAAGAGCAATAAGCATACTGCCGCAATACTGACCACCGGCTGATAGGTAGCCGCAATTCCTACAGCAAGAGCGCCTAGTAGAAAAATGAAAACATGCTGTATGGTGTTTATTCTGGAAGTCCAAGGATAGTTACTCATGTTCAATCTTTCACCCCGCAGCTGACTCGCTTTTCCGGTTGCGCAGTGTATCCAGCGTCCCACGGATACTTTCAAGCCTGCACCGGTTCAACAGCTTCCTGCCCTCACTACGTGCCAGCAGGGAATCCACCGTGATGTATAACACTTTGGCTGCCGTCTTCGCCATCAGCATCGCGTTGCCGCGCAGACCTACGGCCTGAGCAGCGTTAGACATGCCCTGACAATAGTAGCGGTTCATGATCCATTCTTTCGTTAACCGTGCAGCCGGAACAAAATGTTCCACAGACATGTGCGGATGATACATAATCGTTCCACCATTTTTACGGATTTGCTCGAATACCCACGATTCTTCACCAGATAGAAGGATATCTCCCTTTCTGCCCAGATGAAGCGGGAACATGACGGCGGCAAAAGCCGTTTTGCGCATTGCCATATTTGCCCCGAATGGATTCAGTCCCGCCGGATATTCACGGACGGCTTTCCCCAGATCAATAATCGTGTAAGGCAGTTCAAGCGGGCCTGTCAGCCAAACCGGTCGTTCCGTCTCAAACATAGGATCAATTTTCCCGCCCATAGCCGTCAGCTCTGGATTGTTCCCAAAGGCCGACATAATCGTTTGCAGCCATGTAACACACGGAATTGCATCATCATCCAGAAAAGCAATGACTTCTGCTCTCGATAACGTAATGCCCGCATTACGAGCGGCAGACAGTCCTTGTTCGCGCTCATAATGATATCGGAGATGAATATTCTGACCATGTGCGACGGTGAACCTTTTGATCGTCGCCGCTGTATGATCGGTGGATCGGTTATCGACCACAATGATCTCAGCCAGTGCAAGGTCTTCCAACTCCAGCAGGGACATTAACGTTTTCTCCAGCAGGTCCGCTCGGTTATAGGTGCAAATAACGACGGACACTGCGGGACATCGCTTGAATGCATCCATCAGTAAGCATCCTTGGAGAACAGCATTTTAACGCCTGTTTTCATGATGATTTTCAAATCGAGCCACGTATTGCGAACATGAATATACTTCAAATCCATTTGCACCATTTCTTCGAAGCCTACACTGTTACGTGCGCTCACCTGCCAGTAACCCGTACATCCCGGTGTTACAATCAGGCGCTGCTTGTCATAATCGGAGTATTGCTCGACCTCGCTGGGTAACGGTGGACGCGGACCGACTAAAGTCATGTCCCCAACCAACACATTCCACAGCTGCGGAATCTCATCAATACTCGTCTTGCGCAGAAAACTGCCAATTTTCGTGATCCGAGGATCATTTTTAATTTTGAACATGGCGCCGCTCACTTCATTCAGCTCCATCAAGTCCTTTTTCAATTCCTCGGCATTGGACACCATTGAACGGAATTTATACATGTTGAATAACTTCTCATTCTTGCCCACCCGAGTTTGCTTGAAAAATACGCTTCCCTTTGGGTCTTCAAGCTTAATCAAAACGCCTACCACTACAAAAAGCGGAAGCAAGACGATCAAGCCCACGAACGACAGCAGCATATCAAGGAGGCGTTTTGTGACCAGGTAGGACGTTTTATCCTGAATTTGTGTATTTCCGTATGGCATGTAAAACGCTTTACCTGACATGACAGCCTCGCCGTCCTCCGGTAAATTTTCCATGCTCATGCTGACGTACCTCCTCTCAACCTGCCGTGGTTGCTTTCTCGGTCTTTTTCAACCATTCATTCATGGCCTCCATAACCGGATACTTTAAATCATCGCTGGCAAGTGCAAATTCAAGTGTGGTTAAAATATATCCAAGACGTTCACCTACGTCATAACGTGTGCCTTCAAAGTCGTAGGCGTACACGCGCTCACTCTGATTCAGCTTTTGGATCGCATCCGTCAACTGAATTTCGCCGCCAGCTCCTTTTTCCTGAAGATCAAGATATTTGAAAATTTTCGGCGAGAACACATAGCGACCCATAATAGCCAAATCGGATGGCGCTGTGCCTGGAGCCGGTTTTTCTATAAAATTATTCACTCGGTACAATCGTCCGTCCTGCTGATCTGGTTCAATAATGCCATATCGGTTCGTGAATTCCTGCGGTACCCGCTGCACGCCGATAACAGAATTTTGTGTTTCCTCATACTGATCCATCAGCTGGCGCAGGCAAGGCTTCTGACCTGTTACGATATCATCGCCCAGCAATACACCAAACGGCTCGTCCCCAATAAAGCGTCTTGCGCACCATACCGCATGTCCAAGACCTTTAGGTTCTTTCTGGCGAATGTAGTGAATTTCCACTCCCGAAGAACGCTGTACTTCCTCCAGAAGCTTCAGCTTACCGTCCTCGAGCAGTTTGGATTCCAGCTCAAATGCGTTGTCAAAGTGGTCCTCAATGGCACGTTTGCCTTTACCCGTAACGATAATAATGTCCTCAATACCAGAAGCAATCGCTTCTTCCACGATATATTGAATCGTAGGCTTATTGATAATCGGAAGCATTTCCTTAGGCATCGCTTTTGTGGCAGGGAGGAAGCGCGTACCCAACCCTGCTGCTGGAATAATGGCCTTTTTCACTCTTTTCGTCATCGCACTCATTCTCCTTGCTTCATCGAATTTTGGTGTTGCTTACTTCACCTGATTCATCACAATTCCAACCAGCGTCGCACTGGCCTGTTCCATGAGTTGCTTTGTTTTGCGTAGATCTTCCCGTTTGGTTCGGCCATGTCTGGCAACGAGAATCACACCATCCGTCAAGCCTGCAATCAGGCGAGCATCCGTATAATTCAGCGCCGGAGCCGAATCGATTAAGATGATGTCATATTCACGTTTGAGTTCTTCCAGCAGCTCAGCCATACGTTCGCTACCGAGCAGATCTGCTGCGTTGTACAGGGTGTCTCCACCGGGAACAACCGATAGCTCCAGTCCACCATGCCTAACGATAGACTTGGAAGAAGCCCCACCGCGCAAATAAGCCGATAGACCTCCGGTATTTTCCATTCCGAATATCTCGTGCAGCGCTGGTTTGTGCAGATTGCAATCCACCAGAGCCACCTTCTTGCCTTCTTGTGCAAAGGAAACTCCGATGTTGGCGAGCAGAGTTGTTTTACCCGCTCCGCTTTCCGGCGAGGTCAACAATAGAACCGTCCCACGGTCCTTTTGCCCAATCACCTGCTGCCGGATGTATGTACGGAGGGATCGAAATGATTCCGAGATATACGATGATGGATTACTTTCTGTAATCAACATGTCATTCAATCGCAGCATATTTACGCTCCCCTACCCGTTCTTTGGAATTTCCGGCTGCTCCGTCGATGTCCTTCTTGCGAATGATTGGAATCGATGCAATTACCGGAATACCTATGTCTGCATCCGCCTCTTTTTCCGAGCGCAGCGTGCCGTTAATGCTTTCCAGGAACACAATCGTGCCCAGCGCAATCATCAGCGATACGAGAAAACTAATCGCAATATTCATGAGCGGGTTCCCATTAATCGGATCAGGATTGGCCTGTGGGTCCGCTTCATTTAAAATTTTCACATTATTTAATTCCATCAATCCCGGAACCGTCTGCACGAATTTCTGGGTTACCGCGTTTACAACCGCTGCGGCCTGTGGATAGCTCCCTGCCTCAAACGTTAAGCCGATAACCTGACTTTTATCCGAGGATTTAATCTGCAGCTTTTCTACCAACTTCTGCTGCGTCAAACCGAACTCAGGATGAGTCGCTACAACAGCGTCCATAATTTTAGGTGAAGTGAGAATTTGCTTGTAGCTTTCCACCAAATTAAGACTTGTGTTGACGTCGTTCAGATTGTTGCTCCCCTGCTTGCCGGAAATATGATTAACCAGCAGTTGGCTTGAAGCGGAATAGACTGGCTTCACGACATTGTCGCTCACAAAGTATGTTGTTACGCATGAGAGAATGACAAAAATCGCAATCAGCCACAATCTTTTTTTGATCAGGACTAGATAATCCAAAATGGTTTTCTCCACAAAAATCCTCCCTCCCATACAATTTCTCTTCTTATTTTAAGTATGATCTAATTGTAACAATACGTTGTGTGGACGACATGGAACCGAACGGCACTTTCTCCCTCACTACGGGGGGAGGGGAATGTATACTTTCGGATACGGCATGGTATACTTTTGTACCATAGTTTGTCGATTATGGAAAAATAAATCGAAAAAAGCCTCAAAAACCACCAAGCTTGGTGATTTTTGAGGCTTTTCCTATCACTCGCACATGAAAGTGCAGCGTAGTTTATCGAGTCAGCGCATCACGATGTTTGTTGGCTCGTACTTCGCCAGACCAATTGCATTGGCATACAATGCTGCCTGTGTACGATCCGCCAGCCGCAGCTTGGCCAAGATCTGACTGACATGCTTTTTGACTGTGAACTCACTGATAAATAACCGGGATGCAATTTCACGATTGCAAGCTCCTTGCCCCAGCTCGACCAGCACTTCCTTTTCCTTCGGTGTCAGGTCGTCCGTCAGATTGCCCGCATCTTCACGCAGCTTGTTTTCGAGAATAGCCGGATCATAATATTTGCGTCCTTTGTTGACAAGATGAATCGCGTAAATTAGTTCTTCAGGCAAAGCCTCCTTAAGCACATAACCGTCCACGGAAGCTTCCTCCGCTTTCAGAAAATCTTCACGTGTTGCAGAAGAGGTCAGCAAAATAAATTTGCTTCTGAACCCGCGTCCGCGCGCTATCTTGATAATATCCAGACCCGATTCATCAGCTAGTTTCAAATCCAGCAGCACCAGATCCGGATCAGTTTCCTCGATCACCACAAGTGCTTCTTGTTGATTCTGGGCCTCTCCCGCAAACTGAACATTGGGCTGCATGGATATAACCGCAGCGAGTCCTTTCCGTACTAAAGGATGATCATCGACAATGACAATTTTCATGATTCGGCCTCCTGTCTACAGTTCAGGATTTGCATAATCCCTATGTATCCGATTGTTACCGCAGATTTTGTATTGCAGAATGTTCACACATTTTATTCAAGGATTTTGCAAAATCCTCATTCATAAGCATTTACCGGAATGGACAATCGGATCTGTGTTCCCTCTCCGATTCGACTTGAAATATCAAATTCGCCTCCCATCGATTGAGCTAAATATTCCATATTCATCATGCCCAGGCCCCCGCCTGCACTGACCGCCTCACCTCCTGCTACCATTCTCGCCGTCTCAAATCCTACTCCGTCGTCATGAATAGACAGTCTAATCACTTGGGGCGTTAATTTTAACTTCACATCAATTCGCTTGGCCAATCCATGACGGATTGCGTTCCCCGCCGCTTCGGAAATGATGCGGAACAAAGCCTTTTGGTACAAATATGGAAGTGAATAATGATCACCATGAATGTCAAAATCAATTTGTACATGGTTCAGCTTGGAGAGTGTATGCAAATGACTTTTCACCGTCCCTAACCAAGTCGAGCCTCCGCTTTTTTTCGAACTTAGACTATGGATCGCCCCTTTCAGCTCTCTGACCGCTTGGTTGGCAGATTGCTGAATTAGATCAATTTGTTCCTCCACCTGCTCCTTAGGCTGATGACACCAGGTTTGCCGGAGAGAATGCGTTGCGTACACAATACCAAAAAGACTTTGTGAAACATTGTCATGCATTTCATTTGCAATTCGGTTCTGCTCGTTCGTCACAATCAGCTGATTTTCAATACGCTCCAGCTCATAGCGCTCCAAAAACACAGCACTCAGCTCAGCCAAGAATATCAGTTGTTGCACGAGCCAGCGTCTTCCCGTCAGACTTTGATCCGGACCCAACTTGAGGCCGATCGTCGCTACAAAACGGGTCGTCATCGGTACTGTGATCATGAGGAAATCGCCCCATTCTGGCAGATGTCTGAAAAATGGTTCACGCTCTTCCCTGAATTCCTCCCGATAATTCCCCAGCTCCTCGAATAGCTGCTCCTCTTCCTCTACCGTCCAACCGGTCTGGCTGCTTTCCGGTGCATCCTCCTCCTGACTATCCAGCCAGAAAAATGCACGGCTCTGCTTTGTTAGCTTGACGGTATAGTCCGAGATGACCTGACCCAGATTTAAGGCCTCATTATGGCTGGTCGTCTCCATGATGTGGTAAATCGACTTGATATGATCCATCGTCTCATTGGCTTGTTCTTTAGCCACCCTCAGTTCGTCCTTCATGACGCCGATAACCTGCATTGCCATCATAGTTACGATCAGTACCAGAAACAAATTGATGTTCTGCAATACAAGATCCCACAAAAAATATTGACCTGGTGTAAAAAAGATATAACAAATTGTAAGCACCAAGCCGATATAAGAAAGGAGGAGCGTCCAACTGTACCTCATAGATAGATGAGCACAAGCCACCAACATGGGGGTAATCACATACCATTTGAACGGGCTATCCATTCCTCCGGTCGGTAATAACAACAAGATGATCCCTGCGGTTTCAAGCGCAATGCTGCATTTCAATACCATATCATGAAGTCTGTACTTGCGGTAAATCCAAGTAAATGCTGTAACGGATAAAAATAGAAAACCAATCAGTAATAGCTTCTGCCACACGATTAATCTAGATGGTTCGAACAGAAAAACAAGTGACGTTAAAGATAGTGATACATAACGGTACAAAAAAATCATTTTGTCTTCTGCTGACTTCTTCAACTTCATCCTGTCACCCTATTCTGTGTTTTGAAGGGACGATGGGCATATTAGGTTGTTTGTGTACTAAAAAAATCATAACCAATCCAAAAATAAATAACAAGACATAAACTCTTACGTAAACGGTTACATTCCAAAAAATTTGGTACTTTTTATAACATATTTACCGTTTCAGGAAAACATTTTGGGGGTAATGTCAGAATTTATAACGTTTGTCAAGGAAATAATTCACATTTTTATTAACCTAAAAAAAAGACTTGCTGGTACCACCGTGATTATAACAGCGGTATTCAGCAAGTCCTTTTTTTAGTGAATTTGTTGGTCTACATTTTAGCCGCCGGCACGCGCCAATTCACGCATGTTGGCTTCAAATGCTGCCAACAGAGCTTCATCCCCGCTCAAACCAGTTGCCTCTTCTTTTTGGATCTGTTCAACCATACGCTTGTAATCCTTTGGAATCACCCGTACAAACTGCTGAATCGCAGTCTGCCATTCATCCAAAATACGTTGTCCCGCTTCACTACCCGTGTAAGTGACATGGCGCTGAATCAAGCCGCGCAAATCCGCTGCTTCTGCAGGGTCTTCCACACCTTCCAGCAACACCATTTCCAGATTACAACGGCTCAGGAACGTCCCCTCAGGGTCATAGACATATGCAATACCTCCGGACATCCCGGCTCCAAAATTTCGTCCGGTTCCACCCAATACAGCTACACGTCCACCTGTCATATATTCGCAGCCATGATCACCCACGCCCTCAACAACAATACGTGCGCCGGAGTTCCGAACGGCAAAACGCTCGCCTGCGATTCCGCTAATGTAAGCTTCACCGCTGGTCGCTCCATACAAGGCTGTATTTCCGATAATAATGTTCTCTTCTGCCTTAAAGGTCGCTTTGTGAGATTTCTTCACAATAACCTTACCGCCAGATAGCCCTTTACCGACATAGTCATTGCTGTCGCCTTCCACGCTCAGCGTGATGCCTTTCGGAATAAATGCCCCGAAGCTCTGACCTGCCGATCCAATAAAGTTAAAACGAATCGTATCCTCAGGCAGACCCGCCGCCCCATACTTACGGGTGACCTCGCTGCCCAGAATCGTACCTACCGCCCGATTCACGTTTGTAATAGGCAAGGTGCCCTCAACAGGCGTTCCGTTCTCCAGCGCCTCCGCAGCCATCGGTACGAGCTTCTGCATGTCGAGTGTTTCTTCCAGACCGTGATTTTGGCGTTGTACACGGTAACGTACACTACCGTCTTCCAGCTCAGGAACATGCAGCAGCAAGCTCAGGTCTATGCCCTTCTTCTTCCAGTGCGAATCGGCGTTAACGGTATCCAGACAATCCGTACGTCCAATCATTTCCTGAATAGTACGGAAGCCCAACTCCGCCATAATTTCGCGGACATCTTCTGCGATGAAACGCATAAAATTCACCACATGGGCAGGATCACCCATATAATTTTTGCGCAGCTCCGGATTCTGCGTAGCTACACCAACCGGACATGTATCCATTTGGCATACCCGCATCATAATACAGCCCAACGCCACGAGCGGCGCTGTAGAGAAGCCGTATTCTTCCGCGCCCAACAGGGCAGCTACTACCAAATCGCGGCCAGACAGCATCTTGCCGTCTGTCTCCAATACCACGCGGTCGCGCAGGTTGTTCAGCATCAGCGTCTGATGCGTCTCAGCCAGACCCAGCTCCCAAGGCATACCCGCATGGCGGATGGAGCCTTGCGGGGAAGCGCCTGTACCACCGTCATAACCGCTGACGAGAATAATGTCAGCACGTCCTTTGGCTACTCCTGTAGCAATCGTGCCTACGCCTACCTCTGACACCAGTTTCACGTTAATGTCAGCACGCGGGTTGGCGTTTTTGAGATCGTAGATGAGCTCTGCCAAATCCTCGATAGAATAAATATCGTGATGCGGCGGTGGCGAAATCAAACCTACTCCTGGCGTAGAACCACGTACCTCAGCGACCCAAGGGTACACCTTACGTCCTGGCAGTTGTCCACCTTCGCCCGGCTTCGCGCCTTGAGCCATTTTGATCTGAATTTCGTCGGCGTTCACCAAGTAATTCGATGTTACACCGAATCGGCCCGACGCTACCTGCTTGATCGAACTGCGACGAGAATCGCCATTGGCATCCGGTATGAAACGTGCAGGGTTCTCCCCACCTTCACCCGTATTGCTCTTGCCACCAATCCGATTCATCGCAATCGCCATATCTTCATGCGCTTCCTGACTGATAGAGCCGAAAGACATGGCTCCTGTCTTGAAGCGACGCATAATAGATGCAGCGGATTCCACTTCATCCAACGGCACAGGCTCACCCGCAGGCTTCAACTGAAGCATCGAGCGGATCGTCAAATGCTGTTCCGTTTCGCCCTGCACCAGCTTGGCGTACTTTTTGTAAAGCTTGTAGTCACCCGAGCGAACTGATTGCTGGAGCAAATGCACCGTTTGCGGGTTAAACAAATGCTCTTCCCCATCGTTACGCCATTGGTATTCGCCGCCCGAATCCAGCACTTTGTCGTTGCCGTCCTTGTCGGTAAAAGCACGGTTATGGTGAACCAGCGCTTCCGTAGTCACTTCCTCCAGACCAATACCGCCAATGCGGGAAGGTGTCCAGGTGAAATAACGGTCAACAAAATCCTGCTTCAGACCTACAGCCTCAAAAATTTGCGCTCCACGGTACGACTGAATCGTGGAAATACCCATTTTGGACAATATTTTAACGACACCCTTCGTTGCCGCTTTAATATAATTTTTAACTGCCTTTTCGTGCGAGATGCCGCGCAGCAAGCCCTGCTGAATCATGACATCCAGCGTTTCAAACGCCAGATACGGATTAACCGCGCTCACACCGTAGCCAAGCAGCACCGCATAATGGTGAATATCCCGTGGCTCCCCGGACTCCAGCAAAATGCTCACACGTGTGCGTGTACCCTGCTTAATCAGATGGTGATGCAGACTGGAAACAGCTAGCAACGCCGGAATGGCCGCATTTTCCGCATCCACTCCACGGTCGGACAAAATCAGGATGTTATGACCCTTGTCAATGACACGGTCAGCCGCCTCAAACAGTCCTTCCAGCGCCTTGCGTAAGCCCTCAGCACCTTCCTTCGCTTCAAAGAAGATCGGAATCGTCATTGATTTGAAGCCCGGACGGTGTACGTGGCGAATTTTGGCAAACTCCTCATTCGACAACACCGGCGAATCCAAACGAATCTGACGACAGCTTTCCGGTTCTGGATGCAGTAAGTTGCGCTCCGGTCCAATTGTAGTTGCGGTTGACGTTACAATCTCTTCACGAATGGCGTCAATCGGCGGGTTCGTAACTTGGGCAAACATTTGTTTAAAGTAATTGTACAAACGTTGCGGACGGTCAGACAGTACCGCCAATGGAGCATCGTACCCCATCGAGCCAATCGGTTCCGCACCTGTGAGTGCCATCGGCTCCAGAATTTTGCGCAGTTCTTCAAACGTATATCCAAAAGCGAGCTGAAGCTGATTTACATTTTCATGTTTCGGCTCCGGCTGTTCCAGTGCTTCGGGCAGTTCATCCAGATCCACCAAATGCTCATCCAGCCATTGTTGATAAGGTTCCTCGGAAGCGATACGTTCCTTTAACTCTTCGTCAGAAACGATGCGGCCTTCTTGAGTATCAACCAACAGCATACGACCCGGACGGAGACGATCCTTATAGAGTACATTTTCAGGAGCAATATCCAATACGCCCGCCTCTGAAGACAGTGCGATCAGATCATCCTTGGTCACATAGTAACGTGCAGGACGCAGGCCGTTGCGGTCGAGAACCGCCCCGATTTGGATACCGTCTGTAAACGCCATCGCAGCCGGTCCGTCCCATGGCTCCATCATGGTGCTGTGATATTCATAAAATGCCCGTTTCTTCGGGTCCATGGTTTCATGCTTGTTCCAAGGCTCTGGCACCATCATCATGGCTACATGAGGAAGGGAACGTCCGCTCAGATACAGAAACTCCAGCGTATTATCGAACATAGCCGTATCCGAGCCATCCGGATTAATGACTGGTTTTACCTTCCCGATATCTGCACCAAATGCTTCACTTTCAAACTGCGCCTGACGCGCATGCATCCAGTTCACGTTGCCGCGCATTGTGTTAATTTCACCGTTGTGAATCATAAAACGATAAGGATGCGCACGGTCCCAACTCGGGAACGTATTCGTGCTAAAACGGGAATGGACCAGCGCGATCGCCGATGTCACCCGCTCATCCTGCAGATCCAGATAAAATTTGCCTACCTGCTCGGTTGTCAGCATACCTTTGTATACAACCTTGCGACATGACAAACTTGGAATATAGAACGACTCACCGCTCTGATCCTCTTTGTTATAGCGAATAGCAAGCTCTGCACGTTTGCGAATGATATACAGTTTCCGTTCAAAGTCCAGCTCTTCTTTCAAATCGCTACTGCGACCGATGAACACCTGACGTACGCCCGGTTTAGCCGCTTTTGCCGATTTACCCAGCATTTCGTCATAAGTTGGAACATCGCGGAAGCCCAGACAATTTTGACCTTCGTCCACAATGATATCTCTTAGCTTCTGCTCATGCACCTCACGAACTTTTGGATCATTGGATACAAAAAGCATACCAACGCCATAATGTCCGGCCTTTGGCAATTTGAAGCCCAATCGCTCCGCTTCCTCTTGAAAAAACAGATGGGGGACCTGAATCATAATCCCCGCTCCGTCACCGGAGTTTGGTTCACTTCCCTGACCGCCCCGATGCTCCATATTCACAAGCATGGTCAAAGCCTGACTTACAATATCGTGCGATGGTTTTCCCTTGATGTGGGCAACAAAACCCATGCCGCAGGCGTCTTTTTCGAATTGGGGATCATATAGTCCCTGTTTGGGTGGTAAACCTGTCTGTCTCATGGAACGCAACCTTTCTGTTATAAAGTCATGCTGGCCTGAAATACAGGCGGCCGAATAGAAGACAGTGGCAACAAGAGGTAACTCAAAGAACAACTACGAGGAATGGGGGACAGAAACACTGACGTATTCAAGGCGGTACGGTCCGCCGAATACGTATATTTTTCAATAATTATGCAATGGCTTGACTTGAAAAATACGTCGATTCCACTGATGAATCTAATTAGTTCTATCATTTTATCATTGACCTACCATGTTAGCAATTCAAAGTTTTTATAATTGCGATAATAAATCTTTTACGTTACAGCTTCAACGTATCAATGCAAATATATCTCATTTTTATGTATAAATATTCATTTTAAAAAGTCAGCCTTTCCTATTCCTCTAAGGAACAGAAAAGGCTGACAAAGGATATTTGATGAGCTAACAGACCATCAAGTGTATTCCCGCAATTCGTTAATACGTATTAAAATTCGAGACTTTCGCCGGGCTTCAAGGCTTTCCCTTCAATACCTTCTTTGTGCAGACGGTCACAAAAGCCATCTCCGTCCTGCTCTATACCGGGGAATGTATTGTAATGCACCGGTATCACACGGCTTGCCCGTAGCCATTTCGCTGCCAGCAAGGCATCCTCTGGTCCCATGGTATATCCGTCACCAATAGGTAATACCGCAGCATCTATCGAATGGGTTTCTCCAATGAGGCGCATATCGCCAAACAGGGCGGTGTCGCCAGCATGGAAAAATGTTTTGCCCCCCATGGTCAATAAAATGCCCGCCGGCTCACCCATATATATCGTTTGTCCATTCACCGTCAAAGAGGAACTGTGGAACGCAAGCGTGAATTTTACATGGAAACCGTCAAATTGGTGACCACCACCCAGGTTCATACCGTGAGCTTTGGCCCCCAAGGATGCACAATATTCAGCCAGTTCCGCGACCGCGATCACTGGACAATCATTGCGCTTGGCAATTTCAACAGCATCTCCAAAATGATCGGCATGACCGTGTGTCAACAGCACTGCATCCACCTGAATATCCTCGGCCTGTACGGTTGCTTTAGGATTACCCGTCAAAAAAGGATCGATAATAATCCGTTTCCCCTCTGCCTCTACCAGTACAACTGAATGTCCATAATATGTGATTTTCATATCGTCTGCGCCTCCTTTGTCACTTTCATTATTTAGGTTACTTTCCTTTACCTATTATACCTCTTTTGCATACCGGCTTCACCTGTACACACAAAATACGCTCACGAAGCTGAACCCTATTGTTTAGAAAGGGCTGTTATTCGTAGAAGGCTGCCAACTAAAGCGTTTCGATCTATACATTGCTGATTTGAAACCGCTCTGGGGATTTATGCAAAATGCTCATTTATAAAAGGTGTGATGACCGATTGTTTTCACCTTGGTACGCGAATGATGAACCGTAAGGTCCTGGGCCAACGTAAGCGACAGGAAAAAACAGGTGTTATCAGGCACGGCTTTATGGCCGTTCAAAGCAGCAGTAACCGCACGGATGCTGTCCTGGTTGGGCTGAACACGATGAAGACGCCCGTTCGCGACCGGACTAAATTGCGCTTTTTGATAAATCACTGCCTGAATCGTATCGGGAAATGAGGCTGACCGCAGCCGGTTTAAGACAACGTTGGCAACTGCCACTTTGCCTTCGTACGGTTCGCCTTCTGCTTCTGCCATCACTATTTTTTGCAGCAGGAGCAGTTCTTTAGCGGAGACAGGATAGCTCCAGGTAGACAACGCCTTGTCATTCTGAGTGAGCATTTTTGTCTTCGTAAAGTAGATGGTTGTAGGAGGGGTTAGGATTGCGGACTTGCTATGCTGGACTTCAGGCTTTTTCGTGCCTGTGGTAACCTTATTCCGAGCTTGTTCCGCCTGCTTCATCTGGGAAGCGGGTAACGGAGTCGGCATGATTTCTTTCCAGCTTGGCTGCCCATGAGCCGCGACAAAGATGGGGCTTGTCCTGTTTGACCCGTTATGGGTCCCCATCCTGTCGCTATGCGAAGGAGCCGAAGGGTTCCCTGACCAGCTCAGAGATTGCAATGGTGCATTTTTATGATTTTTCCGTGTTTGCTGAACCTCAGCGTAGAGGCCTATCCCCAATATACAAACAAGCAGCACACTCAAAAGAGGTGCAAACCAACGATGTTCTTTAACGATTTCCATAATGTTCCTCCCGTTAACTTTAAGCACATTCCTCAGATATGTAACCCAAAATGCGCCTTTTGAATAACGCTGAAACACTATATCACTAAATTCGCTGATAGATCAAGGGTTTCACCTCAATAATGGGAATGTTTGAATTATTTGGTACATTGGTCTTTGCCCCATTCGTGTTGCATATAAAACAAATTCTCCCACTTCCCACGGCTCGCCGCATCGGTCATTTGGCTGCCAAACAGACGCTGGAACGGGCTGTTCCCCTGTGTACGAACGTGCTACGGTGATATGGGGTCGATAAGGTCGTTCCTCGGGTTTAAAACCGAGCGGTTCGGTAGCCCGGAGTATGGACTGGTACAGCTGATCCAGCGACTCTCGCTGCCCAGTCACTCCCCTCCACAATACACGCGGAAATTCTTCACGGCCAAAAAAGCCTGCTTCTCCAATGCCGAGCGTGAACGGGCCATGCTCAGCTGCAGCTTGAACTAAAGCCTGCTCAAGTTTCGGTATAACCGGGGTCTCCACATCACCCAGAAACTGAAGTGTCACGTGGTAATCTCTGAAATCACTCCATTTGCGAAAAGACAGATCATCCAAATCCTGCTCCACCCAATGGCGTAACTTCTTCTTATGCTCATTCGGGAGAGCAATAGCTGTAAAAAGTCTTTGCGATTCATTTTTCATCAACCTTTTCCTCCTTTCCTATGGATATCCCGTGTATATCCCAAAAAGTAGCTGTTTGATTGTCCCTAATCAAGGTAAAGCCATTTGTTGTTATATATAGTGACACCACGAGCTCGTTTTTACCCTTCTTATGCAATTTTTCCGGCAATCTGTTATTCTTGAAAGGATGGTTCGCCAGAGTATATTGGAAACTCCAAGGAATCAAAAATCGAGGAGGCTATGAATCATGGGAAACATTTTAAGTTTACATCAACTTACGGAAGAACAAAAAAAACAAGTTCATGCAGCGGCTCCGGGCTACGAGTTGATTATTGGCAAAGCTCAGGAATTGGAGTCTAAACAAATCCGGGAGGCCGAGGTTATTCTAGGCTGGTCCAAGCATATTGCCGACGAGGCATTACATCCAGACAGCAAGCTGAAGTGGATACAAACTTGGTCGGCTGGGATTGATAAGCTACCGCTTACCGAATTGGAAAAGCGTAACATTTTACTCACAAATACGAGTGGTGTGCATGCAATTCCAATTACAGAGCAGATCTTTGGAATGCTGCTATCGCATACACGCTATTTACAGCAAGCAGCTCTCTTGCAGCGTCAGAAAACATGGCAGCCACCGAAAGGCCAACTAACGGAATTACGTGGTAAAACGCTGTTGATTACAGGCGTTGGCGAAATTGGCCGTGAAACAGCGCGGATTGCAGAAGCCTTTGGCATGCGGGTAATCGGGGTTCGCCGTTCTGGCAAGAAAGCTCCCCATGTAGAGCATATGTACACTAACGAACAATTACATGAAGCATTGGGAGCTGCGGATATTGTGGTAAATATTTTGCCATACACCGAGGAGACCCATCACTTCTTTGACGAAAAAGCATTTGCAGCTATGCGTAAGGGGGCCTTCTTCATTAATGTAGGTCGCGGTGGCACCGTTCATACGGATGCGCTTGTACGCTCTTTAGAGCAAAAGCATATTGCCTTTGCCGGACTGGATGTATTCGAAGAAGAACCACTACCTTCGTCACATCCACTATGGAGTCTGGACCATGTCCTGATCACACCGCATATTGCAGGCGATACGGACCGATATGCTGAACGAGCGGTAGATATTTTTATTACTAATTTGAAAGCCTATGCCGCTGATCAGGAACTGCCGCTGAATTTGGTTAACTACAAAACTCAGTATTAACAAACTACTTACAGATCCAGATTTCCCGACTCATACCTGTCTTATGTATGCGGCATTGCTCCGTAAGGGTCCAGCCTGACTCAGATAGCAATGTTTCCATCGGCTCCGTGCTCACGACCACTGCCCGCGTGGCCAGGTGTCTCAGACTGCGCAGCATCTTCTTTTGTTCATCAGCAGGGAGCACGGAGCACAGGTTATAGGGCATATCCAATATGGCCGCATCGTATGTGCCTTCGAGCATATTCATATCCCCGAGCTTCACCAGATCTTCTTCATATCCAAAATGACGCAAATTTACTCGTGCCCCACGTACTGCCAACGGGTTGATATCACAGCCGCGAATATCCTTTCCCATACTCAATGCCTCAATCATCACATTGCCCATACCACAACACGGGTCCAGCAATTTCAATTGCCCTGGCTCCCCCTTCGATGCTGTTATATCAGTTGCTGCCAAATTCACAAGTGCCCTGGCTACCAGAACGGGTAGTCCAGTAGAATAATTTTGCGGCTTCTGACGACGCTCCAGCCACGATCTGTCGCTATACTCACACGTGCCCAGTAGCCACCGTTCTCCTACCCGTATAACACCTAGGGTGACATCCGGTGTCTTCATTTGCGCCTGCCCATGAATACGTGCACCAATCCGGCGCTCTATCCCACGCCGCTCGTCATAGTCGGCCTCATTGTCACCTTCTTTAAGGCACAACACCTTGAAGGTCTTTCCCTCCTCAAGTTGTAACATGGAAGCCGCTTCGCATAGCTCTTCCAGCGTACCCACATCTGTGATTACATCCAGCCGAAGATGGATAAACGGGCTGGTCCCCGGCTCCAGCCGCCGCTCTGACAACAGCACGGAATCATGCATGGGCTGCTGACCGAACAAGCATTTTAATTCCAAAAGACACAACTCACGTTCCGTTTCATGACACGCATAGGTATATATGTAGCTTGGTTTTATTTCATCCATATTCGTTTCCTGTTTATTCATGTCAGATCTCTTTTCATTTGGAATCAAGGCTAAAATTTACGGCCTCCGCTATTAGACGGTAAGAGTGAAGCCGCTGCTCATAATCTGGAATCGGCGTGACCAACAAAAACTCATCATTATCATATGTAACCTGCAAGCTACGCAGCCGTTCGGCAATATCCGACGGCGTTCCCACGAGCCAGCTGGCTCGTGTCGCCGGATCGCCGAATGAAATCTGTGCAGCCCATTGCTGCGCCAGCTCATCCGTCGAGGCACATACTGCCCCTACAGCAACCATGGTACATGGCTTGTCCATACGTTTGGATGGTTGAAAGCTGGAGCGGTAAATGCTTAGCATTTCTCCCGTTTGCTGTTCACTCATAAATTGACCGAATACATAGCCCGTTGAATACCGGGCGGCATATTCGGCACTTTTTCGGTTTGTACCCAGCATCCACAGTGCTGGCGGCTGTTCAGGCATCGGCCGGGCAAACACGGGCACCTGTTCATATTCGTATGTGCCTTCCAGCAAAGCCAATAGAGCTTCCATCGTCTGTGGTAGCTCAGCCACATGTTGAAGAAAATTGCCGCTCAGTGCCATCGAAGCATGAGGTCCCCCGCCAGGTGCTCTTCCAAGGCCCAATTCAACCCTGCCCGGATATAAAACGGCCAGCAGATGAAACCATTCCGCGACCTTGACCGGACTATAATGCGGGAGCAAAATAGCACCCGCACCCAGTTTGATTGTCTTCGTCACCGCCCCGATATGAGACAACAGCACTTCCGGACTGGAGGAAGCCAGCCCCTCCATATTATGATGCTCTGAGGTCCAGTAGCGTGTATACCCCCACGCCTCCGCCTGTCTGGCCAGTTCCCTCGCCCATTGAACCGCTTGCTCCGGACGGTTGCCGGGCAGCAACGGTACCATATCAAGTACACCGAGATTCAACGATTTTATAGCTAAAGACTGAGATTGCATAGACATTCCTCCCTTCTATCAGTAAAAAACAAGTTTCTTCTACTATATAAGGTTAATTGAAACGTCAGTCCAGATCATAAATGGAACCCACCTTCAGGCCATATAACTCATTATAGATTTTTTCAGCAAAAGCATCGGTCATTCCTGCAATATAGTCAATGACCATATGCTCCCATGTCCAGATCGGTTTCGCCTTGCCTTGGTCGCGCTCATAGCGCTGGAGCCAGTCGCTTGGAATAATAGACTTGGATGTCTCTGGGTCCAGAAAAGCCAACCACAGCCGTCTGAGCATCCATTCACTCCGCTTTTGCAGTCTCTGTACGCGCAGATCGCGGATCATCGTGACCCAAGCAAAGCTTTTCAATACACTCACAGTGCGCAGCATATCCAAATCCTCGCTGCCATCCCGTATGAAGGTCACCTTTTTCCAATTTCCATCATCAATTACACCCAAGCTGCTGACAAACAGGCTGACCCAGTATGCCTTCACTTCACGGCGGGTGCGGGAATAATCGTGTTCACACATCGGCATTTTGCCATTCCACACCTTCAAAAATTCGCTCAGCACAGTTGCTACCTTCTGCTCAATCTGAGCCAATTGCCAGCCTTGCCAGAAGCTATCCTCCAACGTGGTGATTTTCTCCGTAATCAGACGAATCAAATACGGATCATATAAGAAGTGCTCGTGTACCTCAATTTTCCCTGCCTTAATCCCATCCTCCAAATCATGCGCGGAATAAGCGATATCGTCGCACAGGTCCATGAGTTGGGCCTCCAACGTTTTTTTACCGTCAGGGATTCCCCAATCCTCACGGATGGAACGTATGTATTCCCACTCATGCAGGTACATCCCTTTTTTGTTCAGAATCCCCGGATACGGGTACTTGTTGATCCCCAATAACACAGCGTCCGACAAATTCAAACCATCCACGTCCTCACGCTTCTCCAAAAACATAATCAGCCGGAAATTGTGTGCGTTCCCTTCAAAATGCTCATAAATTCGTCGCTCTCGTGCATACGCCTCCTGCCCACGTTTGGACTCCGGCGTGAAGCCTCCGGTGGATGATATCTTTTCTACCTTCGTCTCAATCAATTGATCCAAAATCCCGTCCAGCACCTCTTCTCCCTTGTGTCCGAACGGCGGATGCCCGAAGTCATGTGCAATGGACGCACATTCCACCACCTCAGGGTCAATGATCAGTCCTGCGTTATTTGCCTGTTCCAGCTCTACCTCGGGATGGCGGCGCAGCAAGCTTCGTGCTGCTTCGCGCGCAATTTGCGCTACCTCCAAAGAATGCGTCAGCCGTGTGCGGTAATAATCGCCCGTGCCTGCGCCAAATACCTGTGATTTGCCTTGCAGCCGACGGAAAGTCGGTGAATGGATCAATCGGGAGTAATCCCGTTCATATGCTGCCCGCGAAGCGTCGCTTCGTGTCTGTTCCGCAAATTGCCGATGCTCTCTCTTGTTCTGCCATGTCATAAAGCCCACTCCCTACGTACTCAATTGGAGTGATTATACATTTTTTTCACGCCTCAGGAAAGCTTACATGGCTTTCATCTATATAAGCTGTACGTAAAAGTTACTTTTTGCGCCACTGCGCAGTCAGATGGTGCTTTCCATCGCCACCGAATTTCTCGAATAAAGCCTATGATCAGGGTAGAAATCTGGGGACAAAGCACCATTCCGTCTACTCCGATTTTTATGTACTTTTTTAGTTCAACTCGAACACGAAAATATGATGTAAAAAAGGTGTTCCTTCAGCCGCGAGATTCAGGCCAAGGAACACCTTTTTTCTTCTATCACATAGAACGAATAGATACCTCGCAATTCTTGCTCTAACGCTTCGCCCTCGGGTCCAATACATCCCGCAGGCCGTCCCCCATCAGGTTAAAGCCCAATACGGTCAGCATGATGGATATCCCCGGAAAAATAACCGTCCACGGCGCGTTCTGGATATATTGCCGCGAATCGGACAACATTTTGCCCCACTCTGGCTCAGGAGGTTGTGCACCCAAGCCCAGAAATCCAAGCGCTGCCGCTTCAATGATTGCCGTTCCGATCCCCAACGTTCCTTGTACGATGATCGGCGTCAGGCTGTTAGGCAAAATATAACGGAGTATGATTCGTGAATTATTGGCTCCAAGCGCTCTGGCAGAAGTGATATACTCCTCCGTTTTGACACTCAGCACCTTGGAGCGAACTAACCGTCCATACGTTGGCACATTGACAATGGCAATGGCGTACAACGCATTTTCCAATGAAGGCCCTAAAATGGCCACAATAGCAATGGCCAGCAAAATCCCCGGAAATGCCAGTAAAATGTCGAATAGCCGCGAAATGGCCATATCTGCCCATTTTCCGTAAAATCCTGCGATTAAACCTAAGGCTGTTCCTACAATCATTGAACCAATAACAGACAAGAAACCGACCCACAACGAGATTCTGGCTCCATACAGCGTGCGAGTCAGTAAATCTCGACCGAGATCATCCGTACCGAACCAATGCTCCGCAGAAGGAGGCTGCAAACGGCTCACCAAGTTTTGCTCTTTATAGTCAAAAGGAGCAATCCACGGCGCGATCAAAGCAATGATGACAAAGAAGATAATAATGCTCAGGCCGACGAACGCCATTTTATTGTGACGGAAAGCCCTCCACGCGTCTCTCCAAGGGCCAGACACGACAGGCAAATGCGCCAATGTACTGCGTGTCGTCGGTATGTTGTTGGGTTCCATTGAAAATTGTGACATCGGACAAGCTCCCCCTTGACCAATTGACGACTTGATTACTGATAACGGATACGCCGGTCGAGAACCGCGTACAGCAAATCGACAATCAGATTAATGATGACGAACAGGAACGCAATGATCAGAATTCCGCTTTGAATAACCGGATAGTCACGCGAGCTGATCGCTTCAAAAATGTACCGTCCGATGCCGGGCCAGGCAAAAATGGTCTCCGTCAGTACCGCGCCTCCCAGTAGTGAGCCGGTCTGAAGACCGATGACGGTAAGCACGGGGATAGCAGCATTTTTAAGCGCATGCTTGTACACGACTTGAAAAGATGCCAGCCCCTTCGCCCGAGCCGTGCGGATATAGTCCGCATCCATAACCTCCAGCATGCTGGAACGGGTAATACGCGCAATGACCGCCATTGGAATAGTTCCCAGTGCGATGCTAGGCAGGATCAAATGCTT
The DNA here is from genome assembly GCF_059772165.1 of Paenibacillus sp. TY11. Lineage (NCBI taxonomy): Bacteria > Bacillati > Bacillota > Bacilli > Caryophanales > Paenibacillaceae > Paenibacillus > Paenibacillus sp. TY11. The sequence continues at coordinate 165,012 of NZ_JCBAIQ010000003.1, forward strand.
GATGACGGTCCACACCTGATCCATACGTCCACCTATGAGCGCATCAATAACGGCTAAATGTGTCACGGCCTCCACCGGATCACGGGAATTCATACGTCCGATGGAAGGCAGCCAATGCAGTTTATTTGCAAAGATCCACTGCTCCATCAAGCCCAGCCAAAAAATCGGCATCGATACTCCGACCAGTGCAATGACCATGCTCACATAGTCAAACCAGGAATTTCGCTTCCAGGCGCTCACGATACCGGCGTTCATTCCGACTACAACGGCAAAAAACATGCTTGCTACTGTCAACTCCAGCGTAGCCGCCAGATAAGGGACCATTTCCCGGGCAATCGGCTGCTTGGTGCGAATGGAATCGCCCAAGTCCCCTTGTGCCAACTCACCTAAATAGGTCCCATATTGCTGTAACCACGGCTTATTCAGCCCCAATTGCTCGCGTAGCGCCTGCTTGGACTGTTCCGTAGCCTTGTCTCCTAGTATGGTTTCCGCCGGATCTCCCGGAATGGCATGAATAATCGAAAATACGATGAGCGTCATGCCCAGTAATACAGGAATCAATATAGCCAGTCTTTTCACAATATATGAGTTCATATCAGATTCACCGCCTACTTGCGTTTGGGCTATTCAAAATAAATATTTCCGTACGCTTCCATACCTGCCGGAGAAGGTACAAAACCCTTGAGGTTCGCTTTACCTGCCATCAGCGGGGTGCTGTGAACCAATGGAATCCACGGGGCATCCTGTTTAATAATCACTTGTGCTTGTTTATACAGTTCCGCACGCTTGTCCTGATCGACCTCAACCTGCGCCTTCACCAATATTTTGTGGAGTTCCTCATTCACATAAAAACTACGGTTATTGCCTGGAATCGTATCCTTGTCCAGCAATGTATAAAGGAAATTATCCGGGTCACCATTATCCCCGTTCCATCCCAGCATATACAGATCATCCTTTTTCCCCGCCTTAACATCATCCAGATACGTAGCCCATTCCGGGGATTGGATGTTTACTTTGACGCCTATTTTTTCAAAATCGGCTTGAATGGCCTCTGCCACCTTTTTGCCGTCAGGCATATAAGGACGAGATACGGGCATGGCATAGAAGGTTAACGGCTCGGGAAGCCCGTTAGGGAAGCCCGCTTCCGCCAGCAAAGATTTAGCCTTATCCAGATCATAGGCGTAGTCCTGAATACTATCGTTATAACCCCATAACGTAGGTGGCATTGGATTGACCGCAGGCTTAGCCTGCCCCGCAAACAATGCATCAATAATGGCCTGCTTGTTCACCGCATGGTTCAACGCCTGCCGCACCTTGGGATTATTGAACGTCTTTTTCTTCAAATTAAAGCCAATGTACGCCACATTAAAGGAGGGACGGTCAATTTTCACCAATTCGCTGTTACCTTCTAATTGCTTTGCATCATCCGGGTTCAAATCCTCCATCAGGTCAATTTCCCCGTTTTGCAGAGCATTAAATCGCGCGGTATTATCGGGTATAGAGCGAACAATGACCTTAGCCAGCTTCGGCTGCCCCTCTTTCCAATAGTTTGGATTTTTCTCCAGCGTGATGGTATCGTTCCGTTTCCATTCCTTAAATACAAAGGGCCCCGTGCCGACCGGATTACTCTTGAAATCGGCCTTTTTCTCCTGAATAGCCTTGGGACTTGCAATACTAAAGGATGGCATAGCGATATTTTGTAAAAAAGGCGCCTGCGGTTTGTTTAGTGTAAACTGGACGGTGTTCGCATCTACCGCTTTGACCTCCTTAATCACCCTACTTCCATCAGGCCCGAACATAGAATCATAATAATCAAACGAGTCACCTTCAAATTTATATGGACTTTTCGGATCAGACCAGCGGTCAAAGTTAAACACAACCGCTTCTGCGTTAAAGTCACTTCCGTCATGGAATTTCACACCCTGGCGCAGCTTGAACGTATAGATCAGTCCATCCGGTGATACTTCCCAGCTCTCTGCGAGCCCCGGCTGAATCTCCGTTGTGTTTTCCTTGTATTCCAGCAGTGTGTCGAACACTTGCAATCCGATTTTTAGCGACTCGCTTTCAGTCACAATGGCAGGATCTAGCGCCACGGAATCTCCGCCGCGTCCATAAATGAGCGTGTCCTGCACGCCCTCTCCTGCTCCGCTTGGTGTTTTCCCTGCCTCTGGCTTTGCTCCTTCACCTGATCCCCCACAACCGGAAAGCGCCAAAACAGCTCCTAGCGCAAGCACCAGCAGAACGGTCCAGATTTTGTGTTTTGCATACTTTTTGCTCATGCAGCAAACCCCTTTCACACCTTATATATTGTTAATTCGTTGATACCGGATGAATGCCAATTCCTTTAGATTGACATGACAAGCTTGTCCTCAAGCTGTGGTCCCAAATTCCGAGTTCATCAAATAGGTGTAGTAGGACAGAAGTGTTCATAATCTAGTGGTGTAAGAGATGCTGTAGGGTAATGAATAGATGTGATGTAATAAATAGAAAGAGGAGTATGTCAGGTCGTGGTGAAAGTGTGATATATACTCACAAACAGTGAATATTATGCTCAAACAAAGTTGATTATTGGATACTTTACTATAAAATCTGGAAGCAGACAAGGGGGTTTTTCATACATTACCATATGTTTTTATACATCATGTCAATTAATATTACAAACCAATTTACACAATCATATCAAATAAATACTCCTGCTTGGGGTCATCAACCTCCAAGCAGGAGCATGATCTTACCTCAAAAATGTATTCAGCACCAAACCTACAGATACGGCTTGGGCTCCTTTTACGATAGAGAAATGATCGCCAGGCACTTTATGCGTGAACATTTCCCCCTTACAATACAATTCCCATCCTTTATATCCTAATTCCCAGGTATGTTCCGAAATAAACAAACATACAGGGGCCTTTACAGCTCGATCCGGCTGGTAGACATGCTGCATTTTCACCCAATGATTCACACTTTTAAAGCGTTCGAGTTCAGCTTATGTAGAAATCATGAAGAACATTACTTTACAATAAGTGCAGGCGGTTGCCTTTGAACCGCCTGTCAATTTACGTTTCAGGTGTATGGCTTGGTTCACATGAAAATAATCCCTTCCGGGCATAAGATTTGCAAAAGATCATTTATTTTTTTTAAACACACCCAGACGGTTCAGTACGACCAGTAAGCGATAAAAATCGTAACTGCTTGGCAGTTTCGCATCCACAATCGGGCTTGCCGGATTAAATGCAACAGCGGCAGCCATCGCTTCCTTCGCCCAGGTCGGTACAGGCATAGCCTGACGCGCCTCCAGTTCAGCTACCCGCTGATCCACCTTTTTAATATAAGCGCTTTGTTCATTCAACGTCTGCTTGAGCACATCTTTGCTGTTTTCAAGAGCGGCGATCTGCTGCTGCAGGGCCTTAAATGCCGCTTTTTCCTCTGCTGTCATTGGCTCATCCTCCTCTTCTCCTGCAAATGCTTGGCGTAGCTCGGCCTCTGTTCCGGCGTATACATTCAGGTCAACCGGCCCTTGAATTCCATCAACCCGTCCACTATCGCTGTATTGCCAAAAGTCCCAGTTCTTCCATGCTGTGGTGTCGCCGGGCACCCGTGTACTATAACGTGCAATCCACAGCTTATAACTACCCAATGGCGCTTTGAAATGGGCGGCAAAAGCATTCCCTGTATATACCATCGGCTTACGGCCGCTTACCCGTTCAAATTCCGTTACAAATGCCAACGCAACCTCATGAATCGCGGCCGAGCTAAGCCCTCCCGGATTATTTTCGTAATCCATTACCGCTGGCAAGTCCAGCGCTTTCGCACCACCCACCTGATCCAGCACCTCGGCGAAATGCCTGGCTTCCGCTTTTGCTGCATTTACAGTGGTTGCATCTACAAAATGGTAAGCTCCCAGCAGAATCCCGGCTGCCTTGATCCCTTTTGCATTCGTGATAAATGTCGGATCGACGTAACGCTGTCCTTGACTCGCTTTAATAAATGCAAACGATTTACCATCGGCTCGTACACGCTTCCAATCAATTGTTCCCTGATATCGGGACACGTCAATGCCTTCGGCAGCGTTAGGGCTGCGATTTTGCATAAGGCGTCGCCTCCTTATCTATTTGTGATCAAGTATCCCATCTATGTCTTGGTTATCCATATGCTTGGACCACTGAAACGGTCCGGGCTTTTCCATCTTTGTGCCGAAAATAGGGCAAAAGTGGATTCCGTCACTGCTATCCTTGTACTGGTTGCCGATGACGCTTTATGAAGCTTTATTTCCTTTGTCGGAAGGGTCAGTTGGCTTTATTTTTTCTCCACTCGACTTGGACTCAAAAATGGCTACCGCATTCCGCAAAATATCCGGCATCGGCACTCCCATTCTGCCCACATTTTCTATAATGGACAACAGCTCGTTCGCTAAATAAAAGAAAACGACGGCATCCCGGAAGTAATGTGCGTCCCCCAGAATACCGTCGATCAGATGAGCCACCGTAATCATCAAAAACACCGTAACCTTACGAAAAATACCGTAATAACCGTCTCGGCTTTTCAGTTCTCCGTTAATCCAGGCTGCAGCCCATCCGGTAAAAAAGTCAATAATGACCATCCATAACAACAACGTTAGCATCGTCGTCCACCCCCCGAAAAAATAACCGATCAAGGTCCCCGTGGAAAACCCCAGCCAAATCTGATCGATCTTTTCATGCATGTTTGTTCCCCCTTTTGAACCAAGGTGTAAAGTGAATGCCCTTGGTTGATCCAAGGGCATTCAAAACCATTAGTTTTGTTCTCTATACTGTTTTCTTACGGAAAATAGAGTTATACCATTTAACCGTTTCTTCCTGTTCATTCAGAGCATCAGTTGATGACGAATCATCTACGTTGCCCGTTACCAGATCAGAACGCTTGGATAAAATAATCTTCATTACTTGTTCACGTTGCTTTTCATCTAAAACGTAGCTTCCCATGATCGTTACTATATCACCTTCTCCGCGATCATAGCGGGTGATGCATGCATGAGCACAAATACGCATTTGAGCCTCTGTTAAAGCGGTCATAGTTATGACTTCACCTCTTTTATATAAAAGTAAATAATGGTCAGTACACGTTATTTTCCTGTGCTACCAAGCATGAGCTGGGTCAGTGTTACTTCGAGATCTGCAATACGCTGCTTTAACTGGTCTGTCTCGCTTGGCTGTTGTTCCGCTTTTTGTGTCAGTTCCTTAATCGCTTCAGCACTTAATCCTTCACTCCAAAATGTCGTCGGGTCTCTTCGTTCTGGAGCCGTAAAAGCCGGAGCAGAATATATAGGTTCGTCCCCACGTTCGTGTTCCGCCTTGCTCTGCCATTCTTCATGCAGCTTCTGAAATGAAGCATGAGATTCCTTGCTGAGTTGCTCATACGTCTTCTGGACCTCTATCAGCTTTTCGTCGTATTCTGCTTCACAGGTTAACCAGCCTTGAATATCAAAACGAGGATGATATAAACCCTGTGGCACTGGAATTGCTACCGTGTAGCCAGCAGGGATAGTTTCGGGAATTGCTTCATCTATAGCACTCGAACTATCGGCAGTAAAATGATAGGTGTCTAGCTGCTGGTCTGTATCTGATAGTGTGAGCGAAGATGGAGTATAAAAAGGGACGACACCCGAAAAGGCATCGTCCACTAACTCGTCCTCCAGATAGAGGCCGTCTGTATTTACTTTAGGGACTGTTTTCATGTGCTTACCTCCTTATTGTTCTGCTAAAAAAGATATACCGTCAAACCAAGCACCCCTATTGAACCAAGCGTTTTGCGTAACTACCACGCCTGATGCCTTAATAATAATTGTAGAGTTAAGCGCGTCGTTTGACCCATCACTTGTTCTCACCCGTATCTCCATGTCTTTTTTGGGCCGATAGCCTGCGGACAGAGTAAAAAGGTGCGTGCCTGGCGGGGTCGCTCCGTCTCGAATACCACCTCTAAACAACACCAGACCTTCCGACAAACGCAAATATTGAACCTCACCTGCCCATCCATTAAGCAAAGTCGGCATAAGCCACGATGGGTTATCCTTGTCCGCTTTCTTATTCTCCAGCACTGACACCCGTGAGTTGGCTTGCTGCACGCTCTCCACTAAGTCAACCAAAATCGTCTTCTCGTTGACTGCGTATGTGCCTGTGAACGGTACGACGGGCGAACGGTCAAGCATAAGGTATGTGACACTGTAAGCGGATTCTCTATCTTCATCTGATGCATATAGGAGTTGAGCCAAAGCGCCTGCATTTGTAACCCAGCCGTTGCTTTTAGACCACCTCATATCTAAAGCCCCATTTTTATACACCGATAGCATTTGCGTGGTACGATTTTTAAGCAAGCGAGCGCTAAAACTGGCGTTATTTATGTTCATCCTGTTGCCATAGGAAGTTACAGTTTCCGTATATACGTCAGCCGATTCACGCAGCACAATCCCCGTACCTACTTCAACCTGATTATCGCCCTCGTTAAACGTAAGTTGACCCTCAGATACGATAGGCTCAACAGTAGACGTAGCAAGTTGATATACGAGTTGGTACGGTGTAAGGCCGTTCAGTGTGTACGCTAAAGGCCCCTCGCTTGAGATTCGATTAAGGTCTTTAACTTCTCCGACATAGGAAGGAGTATTCCTAGCGTATGCCTGCTCGACCCACGCCTTTGTACCTGTACCATCGTACGTAGAACTAGCAGCCTGACCGGATATTTTCATTTTCCAGCCATTGAAATACGCCTTAATATCGTCTGCTGTCGGCGTGTAGTTGTCGCCCCATCCGCTGTCTGCGCTAGATATGGAAATGTCAAAAGCGTCTTTAGTTGCTTGGTTCCTAAAATAAGCATTGTCTGCTGAGGTCATGCCGGAATTTTTGCTTAGTATCTTACCGTCGTATTTTGTAACGTATAGAGCGTTCCAAGCGGCTGCGGCAGGGAGTCCAGAGATACCCACAACCTTGTATCCTGCATAAGAACCTGGTAATTCCCAGGTAAACGATCCATCCAGCACAACACGGTGCCAATTCTTATACTTAAAGTATTGTCCTTCACGCTCGAACACCGTGTCCGCATTAGCTCCTGTTACCGGATCGGCGTACAGATCCGTTTGCAGCGCCAACATGTAATCGACGCGTGGTTTGAATGGTTGGGCTGTGCTGCCGATGTTGAGCATAGGGTTAGAGATAGTCACCACTGTCGTCGCTGCTCCTAGCAAACGAACGTTAATGTTGGTTTCTCCGGCAGGTACAGTAAATGTAACGCTCAATAGTCCAAAACCCGTTTTATCCGCAAGCATAGTAGATTCTACGCTATTGGTGATGGATATCCGACCATTTACATCGGATGATTCAACTGATAGGGTATATGTCTTACCGGGGACTACTGGAGAAACATTGTGTATTAGTTTATTGTCCGATGTAACTAAAACACTTTTCAGGTCCAAAATTACGGGATTCCCTTGTTTTACTGACCACTCATAAAATGACGGTAGTAAGTTTTCCCCACTTCGGATCGCGTATGGATTACGTACAGGCGTTATACTGTCTACATAAGGATACTTCGAGGCTATTTGTTCTGCTGTCATGTTGGTCAGTGCTGTGTATTCAGCGTCGGAAATCTCATATAATCTAAGGGCATCTGCATAACCAACCTGACCGGCTGCTGTAACATTAAGTCGTGCCATCGCTTGGATGTTATTAACATCCACTGAGGGCGAAAATGCTACATAAGTGAATTCCCACTTGTTTTTGGAAGTAACCAGCGGAGTTGAGAAACTAGTTTTCTGAATAACAATTTGCATATTACTACCAGATTCATTGTACAAATTCCCAAGAGCAATATACTTTTTGCCTGCTTTTATTGTCGTTGTTGTATTGCCAAAACCATCAGCAATAGCATTGGCAAGTTCTGCTGTTATCTTTAAAGATCCACCGCCTACTATACTTTTTTTCATCTCAATATCCAACGTAGACTGAAAGCGTCCGAACCTCGAAAGGGTCTTTGATACTCCCCAATCTCTACCCGCCAAGTTCACTAACGTACGCCCGCTTAGCCCAGCGAGAGAAAATGGCGCGGCCTTTTCCGCATGAACAATTTGCACCCCGGGTTCCAAAGTTACCGCCTTACGTTCCATCGTATCCAGACGCTTTTTGATCGCATTCACACCATCATTCACATCACCTGCAAAATCGTCCACAGCGCGCCAGTTTTGGTCCAAATACTTCTCCAGATCAAAATACGTTGTTTTGGGCGATGTGCGGTCAATTTGATTTAAACCAAGATTCGGTGTTTTTTCGCTTGCCATATTACGCGCCACCTCCTAAATATCTATCCTGTGTTGTATGTTCATTTTCATAGAGAGTCATAGACTCAACTTCAGCAATGGTCAGGTAGCGTAATTTGTACTCTACTGCCATGTGAGCGGGCTTGATCTCCTCAATGGCTGCTTTAAGATCCTCCACGTTAGGCGGAATCCCGATCGTATCGATAAATTTGACGGTGAATCCCCATTCGGCGGGGTGAAAGGTAACATCAACTGTACCACCGTCATACGCCTCTGCTACATTTTTTACAAGCCGGCCGGAAAAAGTTCCTGCCCCTCGCAGCTTCGATTCCACCACCGCACGCCGTTGGTCCAATGGCTTCGCCAGGTCGGTTTCGATCCCCAGCTCCATTTCCCAGCGTTCTAGTCCCCATGTGGCGGTACGTACAAAAAACTGTCCCACCGTCGCATCCATTGCCAGATACAAGGCGTCCAATTCGCTTCCTTTAGCATCCATATCGGAACGCATCACACGTGAGGTTTCATAATAGGCAGGCAAATAGGAAAGCAGCTCGCGTCCCCGCAAGCTGCTCATTTGGCCCTCTGTATCTCCCGCTATAGTTACCTCATTAGCAAAAGAGTCACTATAGTTTGCAACATTTCCCTGGCTTGGGTTATTGAAAAAATCTTCAAAACTGTTCGTTCCATTGTTACTCACTGACGCTCACCGCCCCCAGCACTGCCACCTGACCTGATCCAATCTCAATATTCTGATTGCTCTGTCCATTGATTTTCAGTTCAGAGAAATCAATAATAATCGGAATGTCCAGCAGCACAGCAGAAATCCGGGTATATCGTACCAACGGGTCTTCCTTGTAAAAAGCAAGCTGCTTCAAATACGTCCGCACACCGCTTTCGATCAGCTTTTTGATTTCATCCAGTGTAGACGGCTTCTCCATAGTACGCTGTACCTTGACTGAGATGTTAATTTCCACTTCTGTCGCTGGCATGATCGTTACCACAGGACCCGCTGGTGCCAGCCCTTCGCCTTGCCCATCCTGGGTCGGATCAATATATTTTTGCACCGCGGCGACGATATCCGGGCTGGCAGCGCGTTTATCCGTGTCCAGCACATATAACCCCACTGTTCCTGGCCCTTTCCAGAGCGGAACAACCTCTACACCGCCTACTCCGGCAATTTCATTCGCCCACTGGGTATACTGTGCTTTGTTACCACTTGTGCCCTGGTTCCGCACCTTGGCATAAAATCGCTCCAGCAACAGCTGGTCGCTCTCAACGTCTGTACCGCTTTTTGTTTCCTCCGTATTGATCACAGAGGCAACCCCGCTAACCGGGGTTGCCATCACTTGGATGACACCCGCAGGCACATTACCGCTACGCCCGGGATTGACCGCCCGAATAGCTGCTTCCCCGGCACCTTGTTCATCCAGCGTAACCGAAGTCGTGGTCGCATACTCAATAGAAGCTTCCCCGGATACATCATCTGCCGGGGTTGCCACCAACGTTCCTGCTGGGATGGTCGTTCCCGCTGTGCCTGTAAACGTGACTGTACCTGAGGCGGAAACCGCTTCTCGCCGTGTCAGCCCATGCTCTGCTGTCCGCAAATCCAGCTCAGGTGAGCGAAAATCTGGATTATCGCTGGCTGCGGTGCTGGCAAAGCCCCGACGTAGCAGCTCCTGCGCCCAGATTGCCGCTTCGGATAGCATAAATGCTACTGGCGCCTGCGCATCCCAAATAAAAGAGCCCTCGGACTTATCCATGTCCGAAGGCACTTTTTCCAGCATCCGATTTAAAATTTCCTCTTCCGTCTGGTCTACCAAATATTCCGGCAAGTCTGCCATTAGATCACCACACTTTCCACAATTTCCGTTTCATCTCGCACGTTCGTAATCTGGCAGCTAAAATGGCACGCCTCACCTTCCCAGCGAAACGTGAATTGATCCACACTAGCCGTACGTGCATCTGCTGATAACGCCTCTGTGACCATGCGTTTAATTTCACTTTCCTGCACACCGTGCCCATAGCTGCTGCCAATCAGCTCCTCCAGCTCGCTACCATAGTCAGGTGAATAGATCACATGCCGGTAGCGAGGAGTGCGAATCGCTTTTTCACACCACTGTACCCAGGCTTCTTTCTCGCCTGTAGTCACGATTTTACGACTAGGGCTCATAACAAACTCACCGGCTTCAAAATCAAACCGCCAGCTTCGCCCAAATACTGCACGGTTATCCTCCAGTACATCCGGGTCGGTCATATCAGTATCTGTCCAGATCATATCATCCGTTTCGGGAAATAAATTAGCCACGTCCACTCACCACCTTGCACACAACAACTACATCGTTACCGCTATTCACCCGAACCGCAAGTACACGATCTCCGGGCTTGAGTCCTTCGTTCAAGCTAAGATTCACATCCTCCAGCTCGTCCTCCCCAATATAAAAGGAAGTTTTCAGCTCTTTGCCTTCCCAATTTTCCGATTCCACTGCGGTTGAGGTGCCTTTATACATATGACGTGGTACAGACAGCAGCCCCGGCAGCTCGGCGACCAGATAATCCTGAAGCTCATGTTTAAAATCGTCCAGCTTGAGTCCCGTGGAGGTGATCGTGCCTAGTACTGCGCCCACTCCACTCAGCGCTTGCTTGGTATGCTTATGAAATGAAGATTGCAGCGCAGTAGCCAAATGCCCATAGGGGTCCTTATTCAAGGTAAAACCTCCTTTTTACATCGTCATACGTTCCGAGCTCCAGCGACATACTGCCGGGGTTACCTAATTCCCTGCTCACCGAAATGACCAATAACTTTAAGGAGCCTAACATTACCGCGTCTCCTGCTCGAATCGTGTTCATATCCGGTGCATTTACTGATATCGTTTGCTGTATGCCTCTCAGCTTACTTTTGGCCAACTCACGTGCTGCTGCACCAGACTTGACTTCGTCATCCTGTACGATCACCTGAAGTGTCCCATATTTGGCAATGTCCTTCTCCTCAAGCGCCATCACCTTGGACGGTACCTCATTGCCTGTTTCACTGGCAGCCGTAGCCAGTACCTTCACTCTCGTGGCCGCACCTTCCAGCGTACGGGACTGTGTCGTATCAGTCACTCTCTCCAAAACATACACATCTTTGTTCGTTCCCAGCTCGTACAGCTCCAACCCGGAAGAAATCATCCGTGGATGATACAGCTTTCCCCCCGCCTTTGCCGTTTCGCGCAGATCTCCCAGCATCATAGAATAAATGGATTGTGTGCGGTATACGGCGCGTCCCAGCGTTTTTTTCGTATCTGGCAATGAAGCGATTTTCAGCTTCCAGTCCCTAGCATACTTCTGAAAACGCTGAGTAGCTGTCTGCTTGGCAGGAAGTAAATATTCATCTTCGGATTTATCCAAATACACCGTACGGTCATATAACGTCAGCGTCATACGTTTGAGCCCGTTGTTAGATGTTTCCACTTCCCAAATCACCGCTGGAGACAGCAAGGAGACATAATCCTTTTTGCCATAAGGAATCCCACTAACCCGGATCGACATCCCTGGAGAAATGGGCGGCATATCCGACGTAACGACCAGATTGACCGTTCCCTGATAGGCGATTTGCTCCAGCGAATCCCTCAAATTAATGTTCTCCACAAGCGGCGACAAATCATATTTATCCTGTAAAATGACTTTATAACTCATGACAGCACCAGCTTTTGCCCCGGTTTAATTGCATTCGGATTTTGTCCAATGACTTTTTTATTAAGCTGATAAATACGACTCCATTGCGAACTGTCCCCTAACTCGATCTTGGCAATTTTGGACAAGGAATCCCCGGACTTAACCGTATATGTTTTTTTCTTTTCTTTCATATCTGTGCGAGGCTTTTTGTTGACCGCAGCCGCCTTACTTCCTGTGCCACCAGTTTTTTTGGCAACTTTCATATCACTCCAGGTCCGCAGTGACAGATCAAAATTCACATCCCCATACTCGCCGCCTCGAAAGGTGGAATTATGAGATGCGACAATTACTGGCACATTCACGGCTGTCTCCGTGATGATAAAACGTAGCGGATTCTTGGATAACAAAAAGCCATTCAACGTGTTCATGGCCTCCTGCGGATCAGGGATATCTTCATATGTGCAATACGCTGGATTGTATTCTTTCGGAAAAAAAGAAGAGAAGGAGATTTCCTTCACCTTCTCCCCTTGTGGGAAGTCAAACTCCCCATAGGATAAAATCGTCGTTGTATCAAATCCTTTTTGCCGTGAGATCGTCACTTCCTCAGGATTTACTGGAAACTGAAACTTTTTTCCTTTACCATCCGTCAAACTAAATTCCATCTCTTTCCTCCTTCCCCATTGCTACCATCTACTGCACTACATAGCTCCAGCGCTCGCTGGCTTGGTGTTCTGCGTTGCACGCAGAATTTCAGCTTTGAGACGGTAGCCAATTTGCGTAATAAGCCCATCCACATCCAGCTTGTTCTCATGTACAGTGACCTGTACAGCCCCCGCAGGAAGATTGAATTGGTTGGTGGTTTCCGTTTTAAAATCCTTCAAAAAGCCAGACAGTGTTCCCATTTGTTCAGGACTAATCTGAACTACTTGAGGTGTCGGATTACCATTACCTTTGCCTTTAGCTTTGACTCCATTGTTCGCATGAGCCGCAGTATTCAACAGTGGGCTTGGGTTTATACCCTGGTTAGCGATAGCCATCGGTCCATAAGGATTAGGGACGCCTTTTACGCCTGGTTGCTGATGTCCATACATCACTTGAGAGCCGGGTGGTAACCCCGGAAAAGGTGGCATAGGTGTTAATGGTTTGGTAGACACAGCTACAGCCGGTTGAGGTGGTACGGCAGGTTTAGGTACTTCAGGTGGCTTAGCTGGGGCTTTCTTAGGTTCATCTTTTTTACCGAAAGAAAAGAAGTTAGAGATGCTATCACCAAAGGCTTCGCTCTTCTCAGAAAGCCATCCGGTTACTTTGGATGCCTTTTCCTTTATTTCAGAGCCATGGTCTGAAATCCAACCGCCCACTTTGCCCCCTAAAAAGTCACCTGCTAAACCGCCTACATATGAGCCAACAGCAGTACCGACACCTGGAAGCAAAAATGTTCCGATTGCTCCTCCGACTGTACTCCCAACCGCCCCACCTACGGTAGAACCAATCGCTTGTGCGCGTTCCTTGCCCGGAGCTGCTGTAGCTATGCTTGCTGCATCTGCCAGAACCCCCAAAGGCCCACTAATGAACTTTTTGCTCACACCAAGACCTTTACTCACTTTTTCAACTAATCCGCTATCGCTCACCATATCCAGGACAGAAGAAGTATCTAATTCCGTTCCACCAGATAGCAAGTTGCCTGCAAAGCTAAGAATACCACCCGACTTGGAAGAGCGACGATTACCAGGATTTCTGGGATTATTTCTTGGACTGGGAACTCTTCGGGCAGGATTAATCCGTGGATTGGATTCTGCTGAGCCTCCGGCGCTTTGTCGTCCGCTTCTGTTCCCTTGTGTCGAGTTCCGATCTCTAGTATTAATCCTTGCAATCTCTCCGGCTCTTGAATTAAAATCTCTTTGACCACCCGAAGACCGACGACCACCGCCTCTGTTACCAGACCTTCTGCCCCCGGTACGTCTGTTTCTTCTTCCGGGCCCATTGCCACCAAATCCGCCACCAGTAGACCTATCTGACGTAACTTGAATTAATTTTTTAATCAATTCTTTAATCTCCGAAAGGTCTTTATTGCCTGATGTTCCTTCAGTGTTTCCTTCTGCAGCTTCTTCTTTTTTTGAAGAAAAGAGAGTTTTTAGTGCACCTTTTGCCCCGCCTTCTCTCCAGGCGTCTTTGGTTGCCGTCCATTTTTCTTTTCCTTTTGAAATTGTATCAGGAATTTTCAGGATGGTTTGAGCACTTAAATCCTCACCTGTAACCCCTTTGTATACTTCCTGGACAACCTTAGCAGGTTCATTATACTTTTGCAGTGCCTCAGCCCAAGCAGGAAGCTTTTTGTCTTCTTCCTTAGGAGGCTCATCTTTTTTAAATATATTTGAACGGGAGTTGCCTTTAACTGCTTCTGTATTCTTATCAAGAGCTGCAACAAGACTACTGACTTTGTCAATGGACACATTACTGCTACTCTTCACCTTTAAATCCACACTTCCCGAAGCGTTAATAATCTGGGATTTGACCCGGTTAATCTTGTTCAACAGATTATCCAATCCTTTGGAAGCCATATCGTTCAGCACAATTTCCGGGGCCATGCGAGTGCGGCCGATTTTCAACACACGTCCTTGAATCCGCTCAAAATAGCGTTCCATTGCGCGCAGTTCTCTGTTCGCCTTAATGACGTTTTTAGGATCAATCACAAGGTTCATGCGGTAATTTAATGCTTCTGCCATCTATCATGTTCACCTCCTTGTTTATGCTTTTGAAGCTGCTATGTTATCCATTTCCTGTTCGGCAAACGCCAGCAGCAGCATGCGTTCACCGCGGGGAAGCTGCCAAAAATCTCCGGGGCGGAGGTGGTGCCGGACCCATAAGTGGTACAGCATCGTCGTCATTCCCCCGGAGCCGATTAGTTTTTTAGATCAGCAATCTCAACGCCAAAACCGGACAGTTCCAGCACCTTATCTCCTACTGCATCCAGTTCACCCGCCAGCAGCATACGGCGGACAGACTGTTCGCCACCGGACAGCTTCAAGCGGCTTGTAATCCGGGGATCGCCCCAACCGTTAAGGGACAAGCCTTTCACTTCCAGCTTGCCGGTAGCTTCCGAAATCAATAAGGCGTTGAACGTTTCAGTATCTACTTTTTCATCTACCGCACCCTTTACGGTTCGGCGAATCGTGCAACGTTCACGAATACTGTCCACCTTGCTCGAAGTCAGGCCGTGCAGCACAATTTTCATATCGAGGCGCTTGATACGAACCGTTTCCTCCGGCAATTTTTCAGCAGCTTCAAACAGACTGTCCAAAATTTGTTCTTCTGTCATATTCTCATTTAAGCTCATAAGTCATTCTCCCTTATTTTTAATTTATATTGGGGAACGGAACGCCTAACAGCATCCCATCCCCCGTCTTCCAATTTAGTTTGCTACAATCGGATCCAGCAGCTCATAACCTTCGAAGGTGAAGGTCGTTTCTTCCTGTACTTCTTCTCCTGCTGTCCAGTTGGCCAGTTGGATTTTGTCAGGAGTGCAGCGAATGAGACGAATACTTTCATGTCCAAAGGCTTCAGGATCATCCAGTTTAGTAATAATCTCAAAACGGTTAAAACCGCGACGAATCATATCGGATGTAACCTTGTAGCCACTCATTGTTCCCGTTCCTTTTTTGATACCGCGCTTATGCACTTTCCACTCATTGCCCACGAGATTCAGCTCGCGTTTTTCCATTTCCACGCTGGCTTCCAGCTTATTGATATTCGTCTGCCAAACCCCATCCACATGCGCCTGACCATACGTACCTAAAATGACTCTTGAAGCATCCAACATTTCTTTTTCCTCCTCAAAATGATCCATAATATAGTTCGGGATTTCACAAAATCCTCGTTGTTAAAAAGCTACTTCATTCCTGCTGATTGCCTGCGAAATGCTTATTGCACGTAAAATGTGCCGAACAGTTGCTCCATCACGTCGGTGAGCTTCACGTTCCATTGCAGGAACACTTGATCTGGCTCCGGTTTGATGACTGGCGCATCGCCGTAGTAGGCCGGGTCGAGAATGACATCGTAGCCATCCGCCTCAATAACGTTGCTCAGCGACAGCTGTGCCAGGTATTCTTTGATCGCACCGATGAGTGCCAGACGGCCTTCCACGGTGTTGTTAATTTTGCCAATGTAAGTCTCTTCGGATGCACGCTGCAAGTCAGCGTTAATAGCGTCCATGACACGGATGGAGCGGATTTTCTTCCATGCGTTGTTTTGCCCGGCAGACGGGTTCACCAAGCTGTTGATCCCACGCAACGCTTTGACCTGACGGCCGTCGAAGAACAAGAGGAAGACACCGTTACGGACAGCCTGCTCCTGCTCGGAACGTGTCCAGCGGCGGGTTACATCCTCAAAAGGCGTAACCGCATACGTCGCGGATTGATTCAGACGTTGGCCTGCAATCAGTCCGGCTACATAAGCAGCCGTTTGGGCGGAGCTGTAGTCCGTACCTGCCAGACGTACGCCCGTACCGACGTTCACGATGCCTTCATGGTTCAGCGCCAAGGAACGTGCAGAGGCCAAGCTGACAGCCGTTTTGGACACATCATCTGCCGCAGAACCGCCGAACACGGCGATTACGCCCTTCCCTTCGTTGCGGACACGCTTGATCCAGGCGGCAAAGCTTTGCAGCAATGCCAGATCAGCTGCATAATCCAGGGCCAAGACATTAAATTCCTGTCCTTCAAGTGCCTCCTGCATCGCGATGTAATCGGCATTAACCAGCTTGCTATTGCCGCTGTTGCCGCTAGTGAGGTGTACGCCGCTGACATCCACCGGAATGCCGCCGTCGCCGACAACCTCAGCCTTCACCCATACGTTTTCGCTGTTCTCGTTCATGGCCTTGGCAATGGAGGCAGCCGTACCGTCACTGCCTTTGTACGTGCCGAGCAGCTTGGTTCCTTCATAGAGACGCACCTCACGAGCTTGCTCATCACCCAATGTTGGCTGTACAGTTACAGCAAAACCATTACCGCGGCTACCTGTGTACAAAGCCTTCAGGCGCAGCACATCTGCCGGTGTCTCACCGCCGCTTTTCAGCGTCACAGATGCTTCAGCAGCTGTATCATCTGCCAAACGGTAAGCTAACAGCTTTTTCGGACCGCCCAGCAAAGCCAGATACAGCGTCGAATACGCGGTCGCCCCGTCCAGACTGTCACCCGAAAAGATTTGGCTGATTGCCGTTTCACTGCCGATCTCTACAAACTCACGTACAGGGCCCCAATTCGCCTTAACGGGTACAACGACCGTACCACGTGAGCCACCTTGAATCGCTGAAGCTGCTGCTGCCTGAAAATTCATATACAAACCCGGCAATACCGGTTTATTCGTGTTTTCCCATGTTCCGCCTGCCATAATTAGTCCACCTTCGCTTTCATAAATTGTTCGATTTTAGTGTGTGCTTCTGCTACCGTAAACAGCTTGTCCTGTGTGCCAAAAAAGGCGCCTGCCAGTACTTCTTCTTTCACAGAAAACAATTGTTCTGCGTGTTCCTTTAGCTCCACTAGCGTGTAGCGGGGGCCACTTGCTTCCTGCCCGGTATATACCGGGGCCTTCTCATGGTTTTCCAAGGTCACTCGGACCACCTCATTTCAAAATAGGATGAATTTCCACTCTGCGAATCAACGCCGCTTCCTCAGCTGGGCGCATACGCCGCTGTACCAGCGTCAGCCGAAGCTGACCGTCTAAAATGGCATCCGCCTGCAAATCAGCTGAAGCTTCAGCCGTAGACATATAACGGCCCTTCTCCTGATCCAGAGGGAGCTGAATTTGAGCGGCAAAGCCCTCGACCAGCGCCGAAGCCGCGCGGTTTTCTTCCGTGGTGTCCAGGGCGATAATATGCCCGATGAACCGTTTGCGAAGCTCATACATGGAGGCTCCCGCCATCCTGGTTTCGCAGCCACTCAACCGCCATAGGACCGCGTGCCGTCCCGGCTGTGCGGGCCATGCGTCGGCGTATACCGACCACGTTTCACCCAGTTGCTTCTGCGTCCAGCGGACCAGCGCGGCCAGCCACTCTTCCGGCTGTGTAGCACCGTTTGCTGGAGCGGGTGAACCACCTTCCGTCTCAGGCACGTACACGCCAAAACGCAGCGTTCTATAGGCCTTGCCCGTAACAGTGTCCAGCTTTTCTGCATCCCGCACGCCCAAATAGTGCGCGGTAAAAGCCGATGTGTCCTCACCCGCACCTGTCACTGGTTCCCGGTGCAACCCGGCAATCAGGGCATTCGCCCATACATCAGCCTGCGCCAGCCCGGCTTGTCCTGCGTACAGCTTGATGCGAACAACCTGCCGATAGCCGGCCCAGGAAGACTTCCAGATTTCCTCGCCCAGCGCCATAACAGCATACGGCTCCTCTGCCGTCTGCGATGGTGGCTGAACATCGTATACACGCCCTTGCAGCGCTGGAATAATTTCAATGAGCTTTTGCTTAAAGGCTTGTCTCATCCTGCGGCATGCCACCTTTGTGTATCCTGCGCTCGCATGTGGTGGCTGCTTAGCCAGGCTTTTTTCCACTTCCGTGTTCTCATCCGGCGCAGCCTCGTATTCATGCATTGCAGCATCCCTTGCTTAGGCAACACGACTCCTCCTTTCTATTCAACGAATTCCCGGGAACCGACAGAGACGATCACCGCATGAAAAAACCGGCCCTAATGGCCGGCTAACGTTTGACTGTGTGTGTCTTCGGTATGTCCTCTTGTCTTGATTCCCGATGATATAATCTTACACCCTAATAACGAATGCGTTGCCGGGGAAATGGACGATAAAAGCAGAGACTAGGGATGATGTTGGGAGGTTTTTAGAGAACGTATGTTCTTATTATAAAAAAAGGCCTTGATCCCTGATATTACAGGAAATCAAAGCTTTTTAGGAAACGATTTTAAAATAGAAATGAGAACGAATGGATAATTATTACACTAACCTAGTTTTCGATCTGCGCCCTTCTGCAAACCTGCCAGATTCAAAACGCCTTGGTCCGCCAGCGCTAGCGCCATTTTGTAAAAAGCACGTGTGCGAAGCTTCGTATACGTATCCTTGCTGACTGGCGGATCTAACACGTAATTGTAAACCTTGTAATCAAACACATCGTCATCCTTTAAATAACGTTCACGGATGAGCAGCTGTTCGCGTTCATTCAAGCGACTCACTACGGCATCCACCATTTCGCAATAGGCCAAGCGGGCGGCAGGAGCATCTACATTATATACGGCTGTCCGGGCCGTTGGATCGCTTGTCACGTTCGTTGGCCCGTTCGGGCGCTCCGTATAGCCAGCAGTAATAAAGCTTTCCCGGTCCATAAAAGTAATCGTTTTATAAATCCGGTATTTCTCAAACACACCCTCCAATGCATTCTGCGTTTTGCGACGGTCCAATTCGGGTAAGTTATTTCTCATGTAAAGCAACACTCCTTATCTTATGCCTTTTGACAATGATGTATTTTTAAATGAGGATTTTGCACTTCGAAGCGACTGGAATCGAATTTTGCAAAATCCTGAAATAGAAAAACGCTCATGTTTACATTGTGTTCCCCTTTTGTTCGTATCTTGAGTATAACATAACATTATTTAGGATAGGTATCCATCTTCAAAAAAAGCAGTATAGCTCCAAAAACAGGATATTCGCTTTATTTTTCTATGCCTTTTGGCATATTACGTGCTTTTACTATTTACCTAATGGTATAATAGAACTAATCTATGATTCTGTTGCAGAAGGGAGACCCCATTGTGGAACAGCCAGCATTCGGAACTTACTTAAAACAGCAGCGTGAGCACAAACAATTGAGCATCAACCAATTGGCAGATGCCGCAGGTATTAGCAATTCACAAATTTCCCGCATTGAAAATGGGCTGCGCGGAATCCCCAAACCCTCTACTCTCCGTAAAATAGCGGACGCGCTCAGCGTATCCTATACCGAAATGATGAAGGTCGCCGGATATTGGGGAGACGATGATTCAATAGAGCAAAGTCCACATGAACTTTATCGTTCTACTGTGCCGGAATGGGCAACCTCCAAAGACCGCCGGGATTTTAAAAAAATGCTGGAGGAAGACGACGAATTAATGTTCGATGGCATTCCACTGAATGAACAAGACCGTCAACGAATCAAGGACGTGCTGACAGGTCTGTTCTGGGAAGCCAAGCAGATGAACAAACATAAAAAGCCCAAAGAGCCCCGGGCGGGCAAAGATCAGGGATAGCAGGTGAGCGCATGAACGAACTCATTCACAAACTTGTCCGAAAATACCAAACCAACTGCCCCTTCGATATTGCGAAAGCCCTGGGTATCCATATCCGATACTGCGATCTTGGCCCCACAACCAAAGGGCTGTATTACCACAAGCTGCGTAGAAGATTTATCGTCATTCACAATGGCCTTACACCGGAATGGGAACGATTCGTCTGTGCGCATGAATTGGGACATGACCGACTGCATAAAGGCATTAGCCGCTTTTTTATGGAGGAGCATTCCTACTTTTCTCCAGGAAAATTTGAACAGCAGGCCAATCGGTTTGCCGTGCTTTTGCTGAGTGAAGGAAAACCGCCGCTGGCTGACGAAACATTGGACCACTATTTCCCCCGGATCGGGCTGCCCAAAGAGACTGCCCTTTTTTTCGACCACAAAACGGAACATTAGTTCTCATTATATGAGTTACTGTTTATTACTTCCTCTACAATATAGGTAATCGGACGATGGATTTAACAACCGATATATCAAAAAAATTTTAGTGCTTTGATATAAAATAGAAGTTATTTTTACAATCATCTGATAAAATGTGGACGTAAGCGGTTTCTCTAATTCATTCATTTTATGGGAGGTTGAAGGTACAACATGAACTCATGGAAAAAACTCTCGTCGATATTGACGACCGCCGCACTTCTACTTGGATGTCTCGGCACAGCAGCAGCGGACCCTGCAACCAATGCGGGAACACCGGGAACGGCAACGACTCCAGGCAGCGGTAAACACATCACCATCCTACATACGAACGACACCCATGCCCACGTGGTCGCGAACGACAAGGAAATGGGATTCGCCAAGCTGGCGGGCATCATTGATCAGTACCGGACTTCCAATCCCAATACATTGCTGCTAGATGACGGGGATACCGTTCACGGAACGACCTTCGCTACTTTAGTCAACGGTGAGAGCATTGTGAAAGTGATTAACAAGCTGCGCTATGATGCTATGGTTCCGGGTAACCATGAGTTTAATTATGGTTGGAAGCATCTTGTTGAGCTAAGTAAGGAGATTCAGTTCCCTGTGCTCAGCGCCAACATTAAACAAACAGACGGAACACGTTTGTTCAAACCCTATGTTATTAAAGAAGTGGACGGCGTTAAAATCGGTATTATCGGCCTGACTACGCCAGAAACGGCATATAAGACTAATCCCAAAAATGTTGAGGGTATTCAATTCACCGATCCTGCGGCTGAAGCCAAAGCGGCGGTTGACGAAATCCGCAGCAAAGTGGATGTCGTTGTTGTTCTTGGTCACCTGGGACAGGATGCGTCTAGTAAGGACACCAGCCTCAAGGTTGTTAAGGAAGTGCCTGGCATTGATATTTTCATCGATGGACACAGCCATACCGTTCTGGAAAAAGGCCTGGTCAGTGACAATGGTACACTGATCGCTAGCGCAGGTGAATACACCAAGTATCTGGGTGTTGTGGATTTATGGGTCGACGGTGGTAAGGTTACCCAAAAGCAAGCCAAGCTGATTGATTCGACTCAAGCAGCCGACGTTCAGCCCAACGCTGAAATTGCTGCATTGATCGCCTCCATTCAGAAGGAGCAGGAGCCTATTCTTAAAGAGGTTGTAACGCAAACGAGTGTGGATCTGGAAGGAGCACGCGAAAAGGTACGTGCGAGTGAAACCAATCTCGGCGACCTGCTCACCGATGCTATGCGTGACGTTTCGGGAGCAGACGTGGCCTTAACCAATGGCGGCGGCATTCGGGCTTCCATCAAGACGGGGACGGTAACCAAGGGAGACATCATCACTGTGCTTCCCTTCGGCAACCAGATCGTTACCCTGAAAGTGAAAGGCTCTGACATTCAGGCCGCACTGGAAAATGGCACAGCCTCCTATCCAGAGCCAAGCGGGGGTTTCCCGCAGGTATCAGGTATTTCATTTAAAATAGACACATCAGCGGCCAAAGGTAGCCGCGTTCACTCCATCCTGATCGGCGGAAAGGCACTTGATCCTGAGGCCACATACACACTGGCCACCAATGATTTTACTGCCGTAGGTGGTGACCAATATACGATGTTCGCTAAATATCCACAGGCAGGTATGTTCGGATCGCTTGATGAGGCGTTAATCCGCTACATGCAAAAGGTGGGCTCCGCTAGCCTGCAAGGACAAGCGGACGGTCGTATTCAAGAAGCCAAGGCAGACGGAAAAACTTCTGTCCCTGCCACACAAGCTGTGCCTTCTGCTCCAACCGCAACACCAGCACCTGTGCAGGAAAAACCGCAAACCGTCCCTACACCGACTGCGAAACCAGCACCTGCGAAACCGGCACCAGCAAAGTCTCAAACAGCCAAGCCACAGCAGCCATCGGCTTCTGCACAAGCTACAAATAGCCATGTATATGTTGTGAAATCCGGGGATACGCTGTATGACATTTCCCGCAAACACGGTACCACCTGGCAACAGCTTCAGCAGTTGAATAAGTTGAAGAATCCTCACCGCATTTATCCGGGACAAAAGTTAGACCTCCCGGCCTAATTCAATAGCTAGCAAAAGCAGCGTCCGGAATCCTAATGGTTTCGGACGCTGCTGTATGTCAGGAGGTTTTATGTATGCGATAGTCCAAGCTCAGTTGGACATCGCATATTTTTTTATAAGACAAGCCTTTTAACCGCTGACAAGTTGTAAACCGAGAGGTATGATGGAGAAGAGCCATTCGGGCAGAGAACATTCGTCCCGGTATCCATCGGGATCAGTTATGTGTGTGAAAGGAGTCCAGAAATGCAATATATTATTTATGATCTTGAATTTACCGTTAGCCGTAACGCCAGATATTCCTCCGAAATTATTGATATCGGTGCCGTCAAAGTTGTTCAGGGAGACGATGGTCTATTCGTTGCGGATACGTTTCACAGTTTTGTAAGACCCTCGAATCGGCCTGTACTCTCTACAGATACCGTTCAGTTCACGGGTATTACTCAACGAGATATTGATGCCGCCCCACTCTTCCCTGAAGCTGTGAAGCAATTTATAGCCTGGCTCGGTACGGATTCACCCTATTATTTATGCGCATGGGGTCCAGATGACCGTCAGAAGCTGGTATCCCATTGTCGTACCCATCATGTAGATCTTGGATGGATTCATAATACCAATGATATACAGAAGCAAATTTCCCGTCTGTTTGGTTCCAATGGAAAGTACCGTCAGTTAAGCCTGTCTCAGGCGCTGGAATTATGCAACATTGACTTTGACGGTCAACAACACCGGGCACTGGATGATGCCGTGAACACCGCTCAGGTTTTCATGCACCATTTTGATCGTATTACATTAGTTCATAATGCTGCTGACGATGAGGAAAGCCGCGGCTCCAAGCTCGTCTACTCCTCACCAGAAGAAGAACAGGAACAGTACAGTCCTTTTGGCAATCTCGCCAACCTGTTTAAGGACCGTTAACGGATAGCTCCCCGGCCCGTTCCGGGGGATCTCCTCCTGTTATCCTTAATTTCCTGCCTTTTTATCGAAATAAAATGTCCCCCAGGCCCGCAGCATTTCTTGCATTCGTTTGCGGTACCGCAAAGGCTCCAGGATCTCGGCCTCAGCACCATAGGAAGTGAGCCAATCCAAAAATTCACGGTCATGATTGACCGTCACCTCAAACAACAAACTTCCATCCGGCAAATCCTTAAGAAAAGGCTTGATGAACAACTCCTCTTCTTTGACTCGATATACAGATTCGGCAGAAAACCGCACTACAAACCGAATATTTTGATTTCCTTTGGTTACCGACCAGGTCCCTTTAAAAAACATTTCCATTTCATTTGTATTTTTTTGAAACGTATACGGCAAAATTCTCATATTCCGAAAGCGGCTGATCCGAAAGGTTCTCATAGCGGATTGCTTATGGCAAAAACCAAGCATATAGAACCGCCGATCTTGTGGAACCAAACAATAAGGATCTACCTGAACTAGTGATACATCTTCATTTTGAGGTGAGCTGTATTCCGCTTCAATCGTCTGCTGCGTAAGACTCGCCAAAACAATCAGCCTGAGCAGATAGGGCTGGTTTTCCCGATCAAGTGTCGAGCCGAGCCGGATGATATTTTTCATTTCCTGCGCGAAGCTCGTCTGGTCCATCTTTTTTTTCTGACTAGAGGCCATCACTTTCTCATAAGCACTTTCAAAAGCTGGCGGTAAGAGAGGCTTTACCGTTTCCATAATCTCTCCCAGCTTGGTAAAAGCCTCTGCCTCTTCTTCCGTCCAATTCAGAGGATACAAAGCAAAATTGCTAATAAAAATGTACCCTTTGCCATGCCCCATATTCGTAATCGGAATATGCATAGCGCTTAGCGCCTCCATATCTCGGTATATGGTACGTTCCGATGTTTCACAACGTTCGGCAAGCTCTCTTGCCAATATCCCCGGATTTGCCTGAACAATAGTAATAATCCGCATTAAACGTATCAACCGATCAGTCAAGGAAGTCTCTCCTTTACAAAAAGATAGTAAATTAGACTCACTATATTACACAAATAAACTAGCATAATTGCCTATCTTAAAATATCAAGTTTCAGTAAAATGAACATCTCCTACCGATATCGCCTTATTAAAAAAGACCTTAGAACTATACGCTGTAAATGATACAAAAGTACTGCTCCATTTATTACGTATGGCCAGAAGTAACTCGGCTTCCTGCAGGTAGTCCATGTCATCGCTTCTTGCTGCACGTATAAGCAATTCATCTGCTTGTCTGGTAAGGATGAACGCTCCTCGCTCCTGTTCCCCTTTCTCGTACATACGCAATGCCTTTTTTACAATTGGGGACGTCTCATTCAGCTTTATGTATTTTTCCACCTTCGGGTTGGATGGAGAGCTCAGCAGACCAAGATGATGCGTGTAATGGATATAGAGCTGGTCTGTCCGGATCAGCGTTCGCTTTTCCTGCGATGGCTTGCGCCAGCTCCACTCCATCGTTCCAATAGTATGTCTTCCGGACGAGTGAGCCGGTATAGAAAACGTTAAAATAGCCTGTCTATATTTTCCCCGCCGCACATCCCCACAGTGAACAAACATGCTATCTCCGTTTTCTGAGCGTTTAAAACCGAGCCTCACCCCTTCAGCTTTTAATAGACTTACCCCGTTTTCTGGAACGAACTGGAGTTGAAGGTCACATCCCGCTACTTTCGGTATTAGATTCCCTTTTCTTTTACGTATAGCTCCATAGCCCCATTCTATCAGTAGATTTACTTGTTTGGACCCATTCGCAGATATGGACTCTTTGTCCCATGTGTACGTTACATTGAGCATTGACTTCACCACTGGTAAATTCCCCCTAAAAGAACATGTAACTCTAAATTAACAGTGTTATCTGACACTATATTGTCAGGGAACGTATGTTTGATTGTGAAAATTATACATGGGAATCTTTATGAAGGGGGACCTACTTTGATAAATAGCATTTTAATCCATTTGGATTACATAAATACGCAAAAATAGCCCGGCTTATGCCGGGCTACATTATAGTCTACTTCCATATATAAACTTATGAGATTGTAGTCTCCGTTTATGAGATTGTAGTCTCCGTTAAAGGAACATTCGTTTTTGTGCAAATATCGGTTATAGGTGCAAAAGTAATGCTATCCACTATGAGATCCTTCGATAATGGCTTTCCATTTACAGTGATTTTTAAAGTTTTATAGTTTTGTTCTCTCTCGTTCATCTTCCAAAATCTCCTTCTGTATCTATTTTTAATATATTCCAGTTCATATTCATATTAAAGCCCTGATCAGGTGCGGACCGTTCTTTACTCGTTTGCTGGGAAAAATACCGGAATGTTGCCGCTTCCTTGATATACCCGTTTTAAGGTACACTTAAACTAATATATCGACTTTTTTTGAGAACATTTTCCCCGTATTTGTCGTCCGTTTATCTAAAATCTGCATCCTAATCACTATATTGTACGTAACCATGTGATATGGGTAATGATGTGTATCATCTAACATCTTGGTTTACTAAAAGGGGGACCATCTCTTGGCACGGCTAACTTGTCGCTTTGCTTTGTACCACCGCATTGTCTGCGCTGCTATAGCACTTTTGTTTATTTTTGGAGTAACCCGTGTACCCGGAGTACATGCTGCTTATTGGGATGATGTGTACCAAGGCTTCGAGCAATTTTCGCGGTTGCCCGGCGATGTATATCAGCTCAAGGAAAGCTACCGACAAACGCAAGAAGATCTGGAAAAGGCCCGTAACAGCATAGAAGCCTATCAGGAGCAAAACGCCCAACTGCTGGAGCAAAACCGCAAGCTGACCGACACCGTCACAGAATTAAAAAATCTCCAAACCCAGCGCGATCAGGCTTCACACCGAAATAAAATGCTCATCATCACCGCTATAATTCTGCTGGCCGGTTATTTTATCGGTATCCGACTGTTGCGTTACGGGATGCGTCGACGTTCGGGAAGATACTAACTGTCTGAAAGGATGAAAGGTCTGAATGGACATACAAGCAGGACAACACCATGATGAAAGCGTCGGTTCGGTCGTAACGCTCGATCTGGCGGAAGGAGAAAAGCTGCACGTTCTGCATCCGCAGCAAATCATCGCATACCGCGGACCCAGCTCAGGCCGCAGTGATAAACTGATGAATATTAAGGGCATGTATCGCAAACACAAACTGATTCAGGCCGATTTCACAGGAGCTTGTCGTCTAATTGCCGCACTTCCTCCTGGCTTTAGTCTGAAAATGATTAAGCTTGAAGGTAGCGACGATCTGTTATACGATTTTCGGAATCTGTTCTGGTACAGCTCCGGCATCCAAATGCGTACTAAGCTGCTAAGCATGAAAAACATGTTATTTAGCCGCGATGTTATTAAAATGAAATTTGACGGTGTTGGCCAAATTGGTCTTTTGACGCAGGGATTGGTATGTCAAGAACAGCTTCATCCGACAGAGCCGATCTATGTCGACGCGAGCAGCGTCATTGCCTATCCCGAAAATGCCAAACTGGAGTTGACCGTGTACGGCAACCATCTGGCCAGCCAGCATATGAACTATCATTTTAAAATGACCGGACATGGTACCGTACTATTTCATGCCGGGGAACATCATCGACGGCTCCAGCAGGATATGAACGACGATGGCGTGATCAAACGCTTTTTAAGGGAAGTCATTCCATTTGGTGGAGTGTTTATCAAATAGCCCTGGCATGCTATAATGACAATGCTAAAGCCGTCTGTCCTCGTGGCAGACTCTAATGAAGAAAATCCATGTGTTACGCATGGGAGAGGTTCGCGAACTCCCTCTATAAAAAACTAACGATGCTTTGTCCTCCGCAAGAAAAATGAATTCGCGGGGCAAGGCCTGTTTTTTGTTGAAGTCGGTTCAAGAACTCTCCTTCTTCCAAGTGACAAGACTCCGTGTCTTGCACCATTCCAAGAAGATCGAGAGGTTTTTTTATGTTTGCAAACGAAAAAGCAGTCGTCGTATTCAGCGGCGGCCAAGACAGCACAACCTGTTTATTTTGGGCAAAAAAACATTTTGCTGAAGTAGAAACTGTGACGTTTGATTACGGTCAACGCCACAAGCAGGAAATCGAAGTAGCCGCCGGAATCGCCCGCGAGCTGGGTGTTCCGCAAACGGTACTGGATATGAGCCTGCTCAATCAACTTGCCCCTAATGCCCTCACACGCACCGACATTGACATTACTCAACAGGAAGGCGAGCTGCCTAGCACCTTTGTAGACGGTCGCAATCTATTGTTCCTGAGCTTCGCGGCAGTTCTCGCCAAGCAAAAAGGAGCGCGCCACATCATTACAGGCGTTTGTGAGACGGATTTCAGCGGCTATCCCGATTGCCGAGATTCTTTTATTAAATCGCTGAACGTCACACTGAACCTTTCGATGGACTATCCCTTTGTTATTCATACCCCGCTCATGTGGTTGAACAAAGCCGAAACCTGGCAAATGGCCGATGAGCTGAAAGCTTTTGAATTTGTAAGAACCCGTACACTAACGTGCTATAACGGCGTCATTGGCGATGGCTGTGGCGAATGCCCTGCTTGCAAACTTCGTCGTGCCGGACTGGAGCAGTATCTTACGGTTCGCGGATCTTCGTCCCAAGGAGTTGAAGGCCATGCGTGAGCCAGGTACCTTTCGTATTGTCGACAAGCTCCAGCAATTCGGGACAGACATTGAGCGCTCTCAGCTGCGTTATCACCGCAAACGTGTACTGGTCAGCAAGCAATTTACGTTCGATGCAGCACACCATTTGCACTGCTACGAAGGCAAATGCAAAAATCTGCACGGACATACCTATATCGTTGTTTTTGGCATAAGCGGCATACCGGGCGAAACGGGTCTAACGCTGGATTTTGGTGACATCAAAACGATCTGGAAAGAGCGGATTGAGCCTTTTCTGGACCACCGTTACTTGAATGAGACGCTTCCCCCAATGAATACAACGGCGGAAAATATGGTCGTCTGGATCTTTGAGCAAATGGAGTCCGCCTTGACCTCAGATGCATACCGTTCCCGTGTAGAAGGTGGACGTACCGAGTTTGTACGATTGTTTGAGACACCTACCAGCTACGCCGAGTTCCGACGGGAGTGGATGCTCGATGAGTAATACCGTGACTACTCACCAACCAATGGTAGCCTCCCACGGAGCCAAAATAGCCCCTATTCCTGTACTGGAGGTGTTTGGTCCCACCGTTCAGGGCGAAGGTATGGTCATTGGTCGTAAAACGATGTTTGTTCGCACCGCAGGCTGCGATTACCATTGCTCATGGTGCGACTCCGCCTTTACCTGGGACGGCAGCGCCAAGGATCAGATCCGTCGTCTGAGCGCCACAGACATTTGGCAGGAGCTTAAGGCCATCGGCGGTGAACGGTTTTCGCATGTGACCCTTTCCGGAGGCAATCCTGTCCTGCTGCCGCAGCTTGGGGAGCTAATCACCCTGCTGCGCAGTCAAGGCATTGCCACCGCCGTCGAAACACAAGGCTCCCGTTGGCAGGAATGGCTGTACGATATCGACGAGGTAACCTTATCCCCGAAGCCGCCCAGCTCTGGTATGTCGACCAACTGGGATGTGCTGGATGATATCGTCGCCCGTCTGTCGAACCGGAAGATTGCTGGGGAGTCCCGGACAGCATCCAACGTCCCAACCGCAACGTGCGCAAAGGAACCCGCTAATGAATCTGCGCGGCTCTACACGGGAGCTTGCAGCTTGAAGGTCGTCATCTTCGATGACACCGATCTTGCATATGCCCGCACCGTTCACGAGCGCTATCCACACGTACCTCTGTTCCTTCAGACTGGTAACCCAGATGTGAACACGGAGAACACCGGACAGATTGCGGAGTCCCTGCTCCATCGTTATGAATGGCTTATCGACCGCGTCATGGACGATTCCCGCCTAAACGACGTAAGAGTACTCCCGCAGCTCCACACCCTCGTATGGGGCAACAAACGCGGCGTATAACACTTATATGTAATATATTCCGTATGAGCTGTATGTGATACACAAGATACGCCAAATTAGTCGAAATACACCTTCGACATCCAAAAGAGAAACCCTCGTCCGTAAGGGCGGGGTTTCTCGCAAAATAACGCTCCTTTCATATAGGAGCGAGCATTATTCACTTCTGCCCCAACCAATATGTAAACGGGTAGGGACTTTATGGTGTTGACGGCGGTCGGCAGCGAAGCGGAGGAATTGAAGCTGGAGAAGCGATAGCGCTCGCCTTTGAAATGGGATTCTAACCTATATCTTTCATCTTATCAGAAAGAATCCCATTTCAACAGCGATCGGAAGCTCAAATCATTCGCGGAGCGACCTCCCACCACCATAACTCCCTATCTCGTTTACCAAACCAAACTAAATTTAAGGAGCCTCATCCATATGACCGGAAGAACACCCGAAGAAATGACTGACGTTACCCTGCTTGGCAATCAAGGTACACAATACACTTTTGCCTATGATCCCGCCATTCTCGAAAGCTTTGATAACAAACATCCGTATCGGGATTATTTTGTAAAGTTCAATTGCCCGGAGTTCACCAGCCTGTGCCCGATTACAGGACAGCCTGATTTTGCAACCATCTACATCAGCTACATTCCTGATATTAAAATGGTAGAAAGCAAATCCCTTAAGCTGTACCTGTTCAGCTTCCGTAACCACGGCGATTTCCATGAAGACTGCGTCAATATCATCATGAATGACTTGATTAAGCTGATGGACCCTCGCTACATTGAAGTATGGGGCAAATTCACGCCACGCGGCGGCATCTCTATCGACCCTTACACCAACTACGGCAAACCGGGAACGAAGTATGAGCAGATAGCGGAGCATCGCATGATGAATCATGATATGTACCCGGAAAAGGTCGATAACCGATAAGCTGATACTCCCCATCCTTAAACAGTGAAGTGCACCCCTAGAATACACGCTGGAATAACCTTCTGGTTTACCCCGATGCATTTTAAAGGTGCACTTCAATTGTTGTATACCGAGTTTATTACGTTTTACGTAGTGACTTTCAACTGAACACTGTCAGCTGTATAGATAACCTTCACTTTATAATTGCTTGGTAAACCTACCGTTTCAATGGAAGAAAATGCTCCATTCCGTTTACCAAAAGTTAAGATCGTAGCACCATTAGCCGGTACATATTTGTTTGAAAAATTCAGGCGTAATTTCCCGTTGAGTGTGGCTGTTCCCTTCACTTTGAGCACATCATTTTTACTGCGCAGGTTAAGCTCAAGTGTTCCCTTGGCAGATTGTCTGTAATTTCCGCCAATAATCAGCTTTCCAGAAGTATTTTTAAGCAGAGTTCCCCCGTTATTCGTAATTCCACCACTTCCGAAAGCCGTTTCCGTATTTCCCTCCAGAGTACCTTGGTCGATCTGTGTACCGCCAGTATACGTATTGTTGCCCTTTAGCTTCAACGTACCTGTTCCCTTTTTAGTCAGCTTTCCAACGCCGGAGATATTGTTGCGCCAGCGATCCAGTGCATTGAATCCGCCTTTGGAAGCGTCCATATTTACCGTCACATTATTGGTGAAAGCACCGTAGCCATCCGCAGCAGAAAACAGGTTCAATCGTCCCCACCCCTCAGCATCATCAAGTACAGGATAGCCGGAAGGAATCCCTGTAGTAGCCAAAACCCAACGACGTTGTGTGCTATCCAGGTAAGGCAAGCGTGTCTCCAACAGTACCTCAGCTCCCTTAGGCACTGTCATTGGCGTCGTAGTTGGATTAACCTGACTGAATCCGTATGTTAATCGTTGATTATAATTTTTTTTGTTTGTGGCATAATTGCTGAACCGATCTGGAGCTGTACCTTTTTGAGACAGCAGTTGTTTACGAGCATCCTGATAAGCCGCTTTCTTCAAACTGCTATTGGCTGGATCAGACAGGATAGCAGCAGCCATCGCCGTTGCCATGACACGGCCTCCCATAACATCAAGCGGTGAGTGCATACCGGCAACAACACGGTTATTGCCCAGCTCCGAAGCTCGTGTCAGCAGTTCCTGATAACGCTCCGGCACGGCATAGGCCATAGCAATAGAACTGAGATACGCAGCATTGGTATGGCCGCTAGGAAAGCCGCCATCGCTAGTAGCATCAGCTTTGAGAGCGGGGATAAGGCTTGGAACAACCACTGAGTTATCGCTCCAGCGAAACGGGCGAGGATAGCTAAAGTAAGACTTAGCCGGGTTCGTCGTAGAGTATTCCCCGCGCAAGGTATTTACCAGATTTACGATGTTGCCAAGATTGGAACTTGTACTCCCTGCATTGGTCCCATCATCTTCATATTTTTTAGTTGAGGCATCGGCCGGAATATCCTTGATCGTTGTATTTGCACCCGCATTCTTTCGATATACATCAGTGAGTGAACCCAGACCGTCGATCACACTGTAGCTCTGATTTCTGCGATCATCCAAATAAGCCGCATCGGCCCCACTAGAAGTGCGGCGGGCAGCCATATCAATCACTTTTTGAATATTGGCGTCCAGTACGCTGCTGTTTAGCTTGGTACCTGTATCCCAGGTAGCGCCGGGAGTCCAAAGCTTATTAAATTCGGAGAGCAACCCGAGGGTCGGATTAGAGCTTTCCGTCTTATTTGCAGAACTATTATTTTTA
This sequence comes from Paenibacillus sp. TY11, assembly GCF_059772165.1. NCBI lineage: Bacteria > Bacillati > Bacillota > Bacilli > Caryophanales > Paenibacillaceae > Paenibacillus > Paenibacillus sp. TY11. The sequence continues at coordinate 197,311 of NZ_JCBAIQ010000003.1, forward strand.
TAATGATCTACGAAATATCCCCACGACGGTTCTGTTGGAGTTACCGTTGTTGGTAGGGTTGCCGCACTCGCATAACCTCCACCCAAGGAACCTAGAAGTAATGGTAAAGATAGTAATGCAACTGATAATGGTTTCCTTAGCGATTTCATCTCAAATCAGATCCTCTCTTCTCTTGTGCTCTTCATACTTTCTCTACGGAGCTATTATCTATACAACAAGTTGTATGACATAAAGAATCATATCTTAAGTTTGTTAAATAAAGAGCTTAGTTTTGTTAAATTCTTCTTGCTTATTTATATGTCAGGATTTTGAAAAATTCGATTCCGGTCGCTCCGAAGTGCAATATATAGACGAACTAAACCATTTCGATCTATATCTTGTTCATTGGAAGTCGCTTATGGGATTTTTGCAAAATCCTCATGTAAAAGAATATCAACAACACTCAACATAGAAATAGTTTTATTGTGTTTGTAATACTTTCACCATGTTGATATTTCCTTATGATCAATATAGTTGGAGCAGTGGACCATAAAATTTAATTAAGGTAGGTTGTCTTATGAACGAGAAAACTATTGCTTTCAAGTGTGGAGCATGCAAACAGGTACCAGATAAACCCCTATTAGAAAACAAAGATTTTGAGATTGTAGCCATCGAAGATGCTATGGACTGGGCGGATTTCAAACATGATACTCCAGATCTAAATAGTGAAATATGGGAAAGAGCATTGAAACCCCCGGCAAAAGGTGACTTAAAAAAAGTACAAGTATATTTTCCTTTTCATATGTCCGTTGGAGAAACTTTTTGGACTTTATTCAGACCTGCTTATTCAAACTTTAATGGTTGGGATGAGCAGCCTGATGAGATCAACTTCTCTGCGTTTATTAAATGTAGATTTGAAGACATCATCTCCAAAAATGAAAAAAGAGCTTGGATCACTGTCAGAGTGGAGGAAGTCCTGTTATTGAAAAATGTATGTAATGAAATGCCACCCCGTGATGGAACAGGCTATTTGGATTCATTTCATATGTTTGGAGAGCCTCAGCTATTGCAATACAAGGATTGGATTCTTCTTGATGCAAACGCACAAAGTAATCTTGGGATTTGGGCATTAATCAAAAGAGTTAAGGGTTATAACCATTTGGTGGCATATGGCGAATGGGAATTTCACTCCAATATGGTCTACTGTGGAAATCTAATAATTCCTGAAGATGAGTTGAACCCATTAATGCATATTAGCGAGTAAAATGATAAGTAAAGGATATCTTATATCAGATACAATGCACCCAGAGCAAGATAATCTATCGTGAATTAAAGGATCGAGCAATGAAGAGTATCCATCAGGATGGGCAAGCAGCAATGAGTAAAGTGGGGCTTTATCCCACTTTCAGCCATTTGCTGCAAACGGATCGCTTCCTATATCTTAAAATATACATACATATTCGGAGGTTGCCATGACTAGTAAATCTGCTACAAAAAATGAAACGAGCCAATCGCTCCCCCTCCCGGGTCCGCAAGCGAAAGGCACCGTTTTTGCGATTCTGATTGCGATCAGTTTCGTCCATCTGTTCAATGACTCGATTCAATCGGTCATTCCAGCGATCTTTCCGATCTTAAAGGAATCTATGAACCTGAGCTACACGCAGATCGGCTGGATTTCATTCGCGATCAATTTTACAGCTTCAATCATGCAGCCCGTGATTGGCTTGTTTTCGGACAAACGACCTACGCCGGCTATCCTTCCCATCGGTATGGGCTTTACGCTGACCGGCATGCTGCTGCTCGCCTATGCTGCTGATTATAAAGCGGTGCTGATCGCAGTCATCTTTGTGGGTCTGGGCTCGGCTGCCTTTCACCCGGAAGGCTCGCGCGTATCCCATATGGCGGCAGGTTCACGCCGGGGCTTGGCACAATCCATTTTTCAGGTTGGCGGCAATGCGGGCCAATCGCTGGCGCCGATGCTCACGAGCTGGATTTTTATCCCGTTGGGACAATTTGGTGCGATCTGGTTCACAGGTATTGCGGCAGCGGGAATTGTGGTGCAAACGTTCATCGCCCGCTGGTACGGTAACGTCCTGCGTACAGAAGGCATTGCACGCAAAAAAGCGGTGGCACGCCGCATGAAGCCCGAAGTGCGTAACCGCGTTATGTTTGCCATGATTGTCCTCATTCTACTGGTATTCGTTCGTTCGTGGTACTCGACCTCGGTCGGAAGCTACTATTCGTTTTACCTGATGGAAGTATTTAAAATGCCATTGGCTGATGCACAGCTTTACATTTTCCTGTTCCTCGGGGCTGGAGCGCTTGGCACCTTCTTTGGCGGTCCGCTGGCGGACCGTTTTGGTAAACGGAATATGATTTTTCTGTCCATGGTATTAGCTGCACCACTCGCGTTGCTGCTGCCTTATGCCAACCAATTCTGGACGGCAATCCTGCTGGCAATTATCGGATTTATTATGCTGTCTAGCTTTTCGGTCACAGTCGTATATGCACAGATGCTCGTGCCCGGCAAAATCGGGACCGTGTCCGGTCTCATTACGGGCCTCGCTTTTGGCCTTGGTGGTGTGGGCGCACTCGTGCTCGGCAACTGGATCGACAAAGTAGGCATCACTCACATCATGTTCCTATGCGGCTTTTTGCCGCTGCTCGGCATCTTAACCTTCCTGCTTCCTACAGATAAAACCCTGAACCGCTGGGCGGAAGAAAATGGAGCCGAGGTGTAACAGACAAACGTGCAGCGGCCATCTTGGTCGCTGCACACCTTTATAGCGAACTAATGTGATTCCCCACCGAAAAGAATATCCACTTTTACACTAAAGTTGCAATCCATTCTCCACTTTAGCTCCAATCAATTCTCTACTTCTGCCAAACGCATCAAAATACGACGCTTCCGATACAGCATTTTCCCTGCTTCAGCTACGTCACGAATAGCGCTTCGATTCACGATGGAGCCAAACAAAATGCCCGCAATCGGAACCATTTGAAGCAGCTTTTTCCATCCAAACTGATCGCGATAGGTGTTAATGACCTCTCTCCACCCCTGTATCTGGGAAAATACCTGCGCCTGACGTGAAGGATCATCAAACAAGGCCAGCTCCTCTAATACAGCCTTTTTGCCCACAATATCGGATGAAGCGAATTGCATACATTTAATAATAAAAATGCGTTCCTGCTTATCATTGGGATTAAAGCCATAGCATAAGGCTATTTCCTGAAGCACTTTGAGCGACAAGCCGAGCAAAAGAGGAATATCCGCCGCAATCGTAAACACACCGCCAATCCCCGTTGTTGCTCCCTGAGCGGTGGCAAAGGTAATGCGACCCGACGTCATATCGTCAGCGGTCTGATCCATGATCGTTAGCGGGAGCTCCGCCGCCTGCTTCAACTCCCACGTGGATTCGGTACTACGTTCCAAATCAGCGTTCTCCCCGGCACGTGGCCGGTCCTGCGTATCCAAAGCGGAATCTGCGCCATTTTGCTGAATCACATGTTCACGGGCCGTCTTTTTCAGCCTGTTCAGAACCGTCTCTTCTTTCACCAAATATTTACCGCCGTTCTGAATGAAGCTACCCATCTCGTTAAGCAGTTGCTCCAGCTTGTCTTTAATGATTTTGGGCGTCAGCCGATCCAGCAGCATAAAAGGCCATCTGCCGATTTTTTCCCAGAAAAAAATGTCCTTCTGCTCCTTCTCCCATTTCTCAATATTCTTCAGCTCATGACGCAATACGTCCTGACTTTCCCGATATTCTGTAAGCTGCTTCATAACTGTAGACGTCTCCTTTTGACTATGCTAGTTTATGTATGGGTAATACGTAAGTAGTGCGAGTTCAGGTTTCTTTTTTCAGCAAACTAGATGATATAGTAAGTTAAAAATACGTAGAATCGGAGTGTAATGATGAATAAACGCACATTCGCCTCACGGTCTTCTTCAACCGCTAGTGTAGAGCTTGTCCCTTACCATTGTGAGCATGATGCCATTTTACATACCTTTTACTTGCCTGAGGAGCAGAAGCAGTTTACTGGAATGCCGGATGAAATGCTGGCACTGGCCAAGGAAGATCCGCACCGCCATCCTGTCGTGATTACGGCTACCGGAAGACCGGTTGGTTTTTTCATTTTATACGATGGAGATGAATTAGCGGACCATACGAATACTTCTGAGGCACTGCTGCTGCGCGCTTTCTCTATTCATTACGCAGATCAGGGACAAGGGTTCGCTAAAAAAGGGCTGCTTCTGCTACCGCAGTTCATCTCCAAACACTTCCCACATATTCGCGAGATTGTGCTGGGTGTCAATGCCCGTAATCTGTCTGCCCAAAGTCTGTATCTCAAATGCGGCTTTAGAGATGAAGGTAACACTAAAATGGGACAACACGGCTTGCAGCATATTTTAAAAATGAGCCTATAACGCTGGCTTCGATAGCCCTCGCCAAATAAAAGCTTTCGGCACAAACGCCGAAAGCTTTTAACGTTAAATTTCGCCAATTGAAAAACTCAATTTGTAATTACCAAACTTCGTAAGTTCATCCAGCATGGTATTTAACTCTGCCTGTGACGACATGCGCAACCGCATCCAATAACAGCCCTCCCCACTCACCCGATGGATTTCGACAATATAGGGATGTTCCCGTGCAAAAGCCTGGAAAGCACTGTGAGTCGTTCCTGAATTTAAAAAAACCGTAATAAAGGCATGAATCGTCTGTCCAATTTTTTCAGGGTTCCATCGCAGCGTATAGCCCTCGATAATGCCCGCATCCTGCATTTTTCGAATACGCGCCCCTACTGCTTGGCCCGTCAAATGAACAAGCTGACCGATCTCCTTGTGAGATAAAGAGCTGTCTTCAATTAAATGATGAAGAATGCGCAGGTCGGTGTCATCAGGTGCGAATAGTTCCATAGTTATTTTTCCTTTCATGATGAAACGAGAATGCTGGTTTTCCTTTCAGCAGGCCGTAGCCTGTATCTCCTTGCGTCAGATATGATTGTAACAGAAATAAAGAACCGCCGAAAATACACTCGGTCAAAAATAAATCATTCACTACCAAAGGAGCTTCCATATATGAAAATCACACTAATCCGCAACGCAACCTTATGGCTGGAATACGCTGGCGTAAAATTTCTGATTGATCCGATGCTGAGCGATGCTGGCGTAAATCCGCCGGTTCCCAATTCGGAAAATAACCTCCGGAATCCGCTGGTTCCCTTGCCGCCGCAATGGCAGACGCTCGGACAGCCTGACGTTGTCATCGTCACACATTTGCATCCGGATCATTGGGACCCGGCAGCAGTACGCTGGCTGGACAAACAGATCCCCGTCTTCTGCCAACCCGGAAATGAAGAACAGATCGCTGCTGACGGTTTTACACAGGTTAGTCCGATTGGGGTGCTTGGTTCTGTGGGAGAAATTGAGATTATCCGTACAACCGGGCATCACGGTACCGGAGAAATCGGGGAACAGATGGGCCCCGTATCCGGCTTTGTATTTCAGGCTCCAGGTGAGCCTGTCGTCTATTTGGCCGGGGATACGATCTGGTGCAATGAAGTCGCGGAAACACTGAATAAATACCGTCCTGACTGGACGATCGTGAACGCTGGAGGAGCACGGTTTACGGTTGGTGATCCCATCATTATGACTGCCCAAGATGTAACGACTGTTGCGCAACATGCCCCTTATACACAAGTGGTTGCTGTCCACATGGAAGCAATCAACCATTGTCTACTATCTCGCTCCGAGCTTACGGAACATATCAACCGTGAAGGTTTGGAGGGGCGTGTCCATATTCCGGCAGATGGAGCGACAGTTTCGGGATAAGGCGACAGTCCTGAATCACCGTTTGCGCCCATTTTGAATATATTGGATTTTAAAACGCCTAAAGAAGGGATTATCAATGAATTGGCAATATCCTTATTACGGTACAGAAACCCAATGTAAAGAAGTTCCGATTGCGTTTCCTCCCCAGCATCAATATAGACAGCCGGGGTTGGAATACCTGATGGTTCCACGCCCTATTTATGATAATCCAAAGTATATCGGCACCGGAAAGCTTCTGGATCGGGTGGCTATTATTAGCGGCGGAGACAGCGGTATTGGTCGTGCGGTTGCTGTGGCTTTTGCCAAAGAAGGGGCCGATCTGGTCATTGCCTATCTCGATGAGCATCGAGATGCTATGGAAACCCGTGATGTCATTCATAAGCTCGGCAGACGTTGTTTGTTAATTCCGGGTGACCTGAGGCAAAAAAGCAACTGTGGTCTGGTTGTCCAAAAAGCGATGGAAACCTTTGGCCGGATTGACATCCTGATTAACAACCTGGGTGTTCAGTTTGTGCGCGAATCGTATCTGGATATCAGCGAACAGCAGCTTCGTGATACGTTTGATACAAATATTATTTCCTTCTTCCATATGACTACAGAAGCACTGCCGTATATGCGGGCTGGAGCCAGCATCGTTAATACGGCATCGGTTACAGCCTATGTAGGTCAAAAGAATCTGATCGACTATTCAGCGACCAAAGGAGCCATTGTCAGCTTCACCCGCGCTCTGGCTAATAATCTGGTCGATCAGGGCATTCGCGTGAACGCCATTGCTCCCGGTCCTTTCTGGACTCCGCTGAATGCCGCTACACAGCCGCCTGAGGCGATTCGCACCTTTGGCACCAATACGCCGATGAAGCGTGCCGGGCAGCCCTATGAATTGGCCCCCGCCTATGTGCTGCTGGCTTCGGATGACGGCTCCTACATTACAGGTCAAACGCTGCATGTTAACGGCGGACAAATGGTGACGACTTAGTTGCGCAGGCTGATAGCTACAAGGCCCAACAAACAAGAAACCTCCAGCATCCACATTTCAAGTGGGACTGGAGGTTTTCTTGTTTTACGATATTCAATATAAGCTTAAGCTGATCTTTTGTTTTTGTTGTAGATATCGAAGGCAACCGCCAGCAGCAGCACCAAGCCCTTGATGCCTTGCTGCCAGTCAATACCCAGGCCGATCAGAGACATGCCGTTATTCAGTACGCCCATGACCAAACCACCGATAATGGCTCCAAAAACCGTTCCGATCCCACCGGATGCCGAAGCACCGCCGATAAAGCAAGCTGCGATGGCATCCAGCTCAAAGTTCGTACCTGCTCTCGGCGTAGCTGCGTTCAGACGTGCAGCGAAGATCAGACCGGAAATGGCGGCTAGCACGCCCATGTTTACAAATACCCAGAACGTTACTTTTTTCGTTTTGACACCGGACAGACCCGCTGCCTTTTCATTTCCACCCAGCGCATACACATGGCGCCCCATAACCGTGCGGTTCATGACGAAGGAGTATACAACGATCAGTATGAACAGCAGAACGAGAATGTTAGGTATCCCCGCGTAGCTCGCGAGCATGAAGGTGAACAGATTGATGACAGCAGCTACTACAATCAACTTGAGTACAAATAACGTCTGTGACGGAACCTCGAATCCATATTTAAGCTGAGAACGGCGTTCGCGAAGTTCGTTCACGATAAACCATACTGTGAGTGCAATGCCGACAATGATGGATACCAGGTTATAACCGGTAGATGCAAAATCCGGCAGGAAGCCTGAACTGATTTTCTGGAATCCCCCCGGAAAAGGAGAGATAGATTGACCTTCCAGCACGATCATTGTCAATCCGCGAAAGAGCAGCATTCCTGCCAATGTTACGATAAACGCGGGGATGCGTACATAAGCGACCCAGAACCCTTGCCATGCGCCAATTAACGCCCCGACCAGCAAAGATGCAATCACAGCAACCCACGCCGGAAGCTGCCAATCGACCATCATAATGGCGGCAACCGCACCGACAAAAGCGGCTATTGAGCCGACAGACAAATCAATATGTCCAGTGATGATAACCAGCACCATCCCGATGGCCAGCACAAGAATGTAGCTGTTTTGCAGAATTAGATTTGTAATATTAATCGGCTTCAACAACAGGCCGCCTGTCAGCACCTCGAACAAAATCATAATGACGACCAGCGCAATCATCATGCCATATTGGCGGATGTTATTTTTAAATAGTTTAGTTATGGTTTCCATGCTTCACGCCTCCTGACTTGGTCATATATCTCATCAACGTTTCCTGCGACGCGTCCTCACGGCTAACCTCTCCGGTGATCCGCCCGGCATTCATGACATAAATCCGGTCACACAAACCCAGTACCTCTGGCAGCTCGGATGAAATAACCAGCACTCCCTTGCCTTCAGCGGCAAGTCGATGAATAATCGTATAAATTTCATATTTGGCGCCCACATCAATGCCGCGTGTCGGCTCATCTAGAATCAGAATATCCGGCCCGGCAAAAATCCATTTGCTCAGCACCACCTTCTGCTGATTGCCGCCACTCAGATTACCCGTTTTCTGTAAAATGCTCGGCGCTTTGATGTTCATACTTTTTTTCATATCCTCTGCAACGACAACTTCCTCCTGCTCATTGACGACAGCGCCCTTCGTCAGCTTGTTCAGGCCGGTCAGCGAAATATTACGCTTGATGTCATCCATCAGAATGAGGCCGTACTCCTTGCGATCCTCCGTCACATAGGCAAAACCGTTGTTGATCGCGTCCGTAACCGTGTTATTCTGGATCGGCTTGCCGTCTTTAATCAGTTGACCGGAAATGTTGCGTCCGTACGACTTGCCAAAAATGCTCATCGCCAGCTCGGTGCGTCCCGCCCCCATCAGTCCGGCAATACCGACAATCTCACCACGGCGGATATTCAAATTCACCTGATCCAGCACCTTGCGGTCTGCATGATGCTCGTGATACACCGTCCAATCCTTCACTTCCAAAATGACTTTGCCAATCTCGGCATGGCGCTCTGGATAACGGCTGGTCAGATCACGTCCAACCATCCCGCTAATAATCCGATCCTCCGTGACCTCATCTTTTTTCATATCCAGCGTCTCAATCGTCTTCCCGTCCCGCAAAATCGTAATCGAATCCGACACCTTTGCGACCTCATTCAGCTTGTGGGAGATGAGAATGCAGGAAATGCCCTGTCTTTTAAATTCCAGCATCAAATTAAGCAGATTTTCACTATCATCCTCATTCAACGCCGCTGTCGGTTCATCGAGAATAAGCAGCTTTACCTTTTTAGAGAGCGCTTTCGCAATTTCGACCAGTTGTTGCTTCCCGACCCCGATGTTCGTAACTAATGTATTGGGATTCTCGCTCAAACCGACCTTGGACAGCAGCTCGCGTGTACCCACAAAAGTCTCTTTCCAATCAATCACGCCGCCGCTGGCGCGTTCGTTGCCCAGATAAATATTTTCCGCAATCGAGAGATATGGAATCAGCGCCAGCTCCTGATGGATAATGACGATGCCCAATTCCTCGCTCTGCTTGATATCCTTGAACTCACACGTTTTGCCCTGGAAAACAATATCCCCTTCGTAGGTTCCATGCGGATATACACCGCTCAGTACCTTCATCAGCGTCGATTTGCCCGCACCGTTCTCACCGCACAGGGAATGGATTTCGCCTTCCTTGATCTTGAGATTTACATTTTCCAATGCCTTCACGCCGGGAAAGGTTTTGGTAATTCCCTTCATTTCCAAAATGATTCCAGTCATGGGATACGCTCCTTTCGGTTGGATTCTTACTCTTATTTCAGTCCGATTTGCTCTTTGGTGTAATAGTGACTGCCGACAATATCCTTCTCCACATTCGTCCGATCCACCGAGATCGGATCAAGCAAGTAAGCAGGAACTACCTTTTTACCGTTGTTATAGGATTTGATATCATTCACTTCCGCTTGCTTGCCCTGTAAAATACTGTTGGCCATCACGACCGTTTGCTCAGCCAGCTTGCGAGTATCCTTAAATACGGTTTGCGTCTGCTCCCCAGCTACAATGGACTTGATGGAAGCCAGCTCCGCATCCTGCCCCGTAATGATCGGCAGCGGTTTGTTCGCTGATCCGTAGCCAATCCCCTTTAGGGATGAAATAATACCGATGCTGATTCCGTCATACGGGGATAGCACCGCGTCCAGATTGGCCCCCGAATAGTAAGCGCTAAGCAGATTATCCATCCGCGACTGGGCCAAAGCTCCGTCCCACCGCAGTGTAGCGATCTGCGCCATTGTCATTTGCTTGCTGCGCACGACCAGTTTGCCGGAATCCATGTACGGCTTGAGCACAGACATCGCACCGTTAAAGAAGAAATATGCGTTATTGTCATCCGGTGAACCGCCGAACAGCTCTATATTGAAGGGTCCTTTGCCTTCCTTGAGTCCCAGCTTTTTCTCAATATATGCCCCCTGTAGCACGCCTACCTTAAAGTTATCGAAGGTCGCATAATACGTCAGATACGGTGTGTTGCGAATCAGACGGTCGTAAGAAATGACCTGAATCCCTCGGTCGTGCGCCTTCTGAATCACATCCGTCAGCGTGTTTCCGTCCACCGAAGCGATCACCATGACATTGACACCCTTGGTGATCATATTTTCGATTTGGGAGATTTGGTTTTCCACCACGTCCTCGGCGTACTGTAAATCCGTTTTATAGCCTTGCTCCTGAAACAACCGGACCATATTCTCCCCGTCCCCTACCCAACGCTCGGACGATTTGGTCGGCATGGAAATGCCCACATAGCCTTTTTCCTTGCTGCCCGTTCCACTCTCCGCCAAATTACAGGCCGAAAGCATCAGGGCCAAAACCAGAAGCCAAACAACAACAGCTCCTTTTTTCATATGAAGTTCCCCTTTCCTCATGTGATGCGGGTCAATTTGAAGGTAAGGATTTTGCAAAATTCGATTCCAGTCGCTCCAAAGTGCAATATATAGACGAACTAGACCATTCGATCTCTATATTGTTCATTGGAAGTCGCTTATTGGATTTTTGCAAATTCCTCAGGTCAGTGCTGATTAGAGTAGAAATGAGATAGCGCTTACATAAGTGAGGCAACGAGTGCCTCTCCTTTTTTTATGTGCAAACACATGGTATCATTCCAGCCCGGGAAAGGTCTTTGCTGGTTTTGAACTTTTTTTATAAAATTTTAACCTTTGTGTGGGGGGAGGGTGGGAACACTAATTTACCCGCATACACAAAAAGGACTTTACCATTTTAATACTGGCAAAATCCCTATCTACACAATTATCAAAATATTATCTAGAATAAAAAAATATAGAAATAAATTCATTTTATCGTATTTATTGGTAAATAATCCATTTATCTATGTCTACTCGTCATTCTGCTATAAATTTACTGAAGCTAATGAGGTAATAATTGTTCTTTGCCTTAGAACAGCGATTTTTTCTATGAATATATTACTATAACTCTAATTTATTATTTTATTGTTTATAGAAAAAAGATCCTAAAAATAAAAATAATATAACATTTCCAAGCATAAGTTCTCTTGGAACTGGGACAAGAGTATTTATAACTGTAGTTACTATTATACCCAACAGCGATAAATACGAAAGATACTGCAATCGTATTTTCCAACTTGCACCTAACCGCCAGATTTTAATAAGCTTTATAAAACACCAAATAAACCCTATGCTTGAAGCAAGCAATACAAAAATATTTTTTGCTAGTTGCTCATCATTATCAAATAAAATGATCCACAGTTTTATTATTTCTTCAATGACAGTGTTAATAAATACTTTTAAATTCATTAATAAACGGGGCATGAAATAGAAGTGTGAAACGATAATAAGTACCACAGATGATATTACAATAAGCTTTGTTAGGATCCACTTTGGTCTTACGTATTTATGATAATAATATTTATTTAGTAACCAACACCGTATATCTACATCCAAATGTTGGCTAAACCTAAAATCGTCTGAAACGTTATTTACTCGTTTGTTTTTTTTAAGTATTTTCACGATTCTTAGGCTTCTACTCCAATCAATAGAGAATTTATCTGCCATCATCTCATCAAAAATCATCCTGAACATATTGGAGGCAATATTTAAAAATAAAAGAAGCATCATTACAAAATAATTTAGAGTATGTAAAAAGCTATTAATTTGAAAATAGCGGTACAAAATTTTTCTTTTTCTTTTTTCATGGTACTTTATTATTTTCGAATTAATTTCCTCAAGCATTGAAGCAATTTCAAAATTTATGAAATGAATTGTCCAATGCTTCACATGGAACAGCTCATGTAGTAATATAGCTATAACATCCTGACGTTCACGTTGAAGAAGTCCTTTGCTTAAAGTAACATTTGCATAACGCTTATTACTTTTGGCTTTTCCGTTAATACCTTCAAAATCATTTATATAAAACTTGATATTCTGCTTAATGTCAAGTTGACTCACTAGGTGCAACACTTCATCTTTAAGAGAAGGATACAATTCAAATAAAGGCATTTCATTATTCTCAGGATCTATAGGTTTAGTACATCTTTTTCTAAATTTATTTAAGTAAATGATTGCTACCCCTAAGGTTATTAGCCAAGGCAAAAATTTGTCGAGTTCCTTATTTGGGAATATTACAACAATAAATATTTCAGGAAATAAACTGGTAAACCAACAAACTCCCCAGAAATAAATTAAAGAAACTAGAATATAAATTCTATTCATTTTTCCTCCTTAAAGCTATACATGAAAATACTACATTAGCCATTCAAGCACTTCATTTAAATTCACAAAACCTTGCTGTTTTAAATCATACTTTAGTAAGCCAATTCCACCAACAATACTTTCTGTGAAGTCAGGCGAGTCCAATATACATAAAATCCCCTTTACTTCGCTTTGATTATCATTTCCCTTTAAATATTTTTTGAATTCAGAACATTGGTCTTTCAATTGACCAATTGCTTTATAAAATAGCTCATATTGGAGAATTGGTTGAACTTCTAAGATAATAGTCCTTTTATTACTAGTTAGAACAGCATCGATCACAAGTTCTTTCTGATTAGATTTGGTCAATATTTGATTAAACTTTATATTATCGAAATTAAGTGTTTCCTTTTCAAACTCGATTGCATGCAGAATTTTGTCTTCAATAGACATTATGAGATTTGCTTGTTGTTCCAAAGGAGTTTCAGACGAATTAAATTCACTATCCATAGCCTGATCCGGTATTATCACACCAGACCCTGTTGTAAATGTACGCTCAATCTCCTTTAAATTTTTATTGATACGTCCTTTAGCAGTACCAGTTGTTAAAGTGTAATTTTGCTTTCTAAACGTGATTTCTAAAATTCTTTCCAAGAATTTCGGAACAGTAATTAAAGTGGAAGCTACAATTGTTACAAGAACATAAATAGTCCAGTTATTAATAAAAAGTGCAAACCCTGATATCACTAATACCCCAAAAAACTTCATAGCTTTAGAATCAAGATTATTTCTTTTGATACTGATTAGCAAATAAAGAACTGCGATGAAACAGGTACTGCACAAAAATAAAGAAGCCAGCAATTTATGAAATGAATTGCTTTCAACGACATACATTAACTCTTGCATTATAATCCCTCTACCTTCATTTACATATACTATTTCTATTAATATCTTATGCATTTCATTTACATAAATTAATCTTACCTCCCGCATTCTAGTATATAAAAACTCGATCATTTTGTAACTATTTCCATAAGTATATCACCTCATCCGCCAAATTATCCGTAATGAGCTTGACATTAAGCTTCGTCGACATCAATTAAGAACACCCGCTCCTGGAATCCGCCCCGTGCCTCGGCTTTGTCCGCCCGTAGCTTGTCCAGCTCTGCTGCATTCGCCCCATGTACTTCTGCCAGCGCTCGGATGACTTCCAGCATATCCGCCAGTTCTTCCAGCGCATCCTGATCTTTGTCTGCTTCAAAATACTCCCCGGCTTCTTCACGAAGCTTCGTTCGTAGTTCCTGCTTATATTCCTCTGGGTCCAAAATGCGTGTCCGACATTCCTTGCCCTGAGACATAATGATATGCGGAATCCGATCCCGCACCAGCTTGTTGTATGTAGGCATATGAAATAACACCCTTTCTGATGTGGAGGCTTTAGGCCGTAGCCAACATCTCCCTTTTCGTCATTATATCATTAGCTCAAAAAGAATCGGGTAATATTGATAAAAGATTTAACGATTCATTAAATGGACTTTCTTTAAAAATAGATGGATACCGCTTAGACGGATCAGCTACGATCCGCCGTGATAGAGACTCTAGAATAGAGTCCGTTTTATAAAGCAACTTATCTACTTCCTCTAGCTTTATCGGCCTTTTAGATACATCATCTTCTCCAGAAACAAGATAATGTATCGTACCGATAAACAGCACTATATCTAAATTGGGCTCAGCATCTGTGTGAATTAACGGGAGCAGGTCGGGCATGGATAAACTAATGGATGATGGAATGATTTGATTTCGATAAATATAAATGGCCTTAGCCATAGAAAACATCGCACGATCACAAAGAATGAGGCAGTTTTGGAATTGATTATGGTTGCGCATGATCTGTGCAAGCTTTATCTGGTATTGGGCAAGCTTTTGAAAATCCATCATGCAATTCAGTAGGTTGGTGTCGCTGTACTTGGGCAGTTTGAAATTGGATTCACTATGTAGTTGCTTGCTTAAGGAGTAATTTTTCATGGGGAATCAACTCCTGAATTTAAATTTCATAAACAGTGTGAGCAACGTAGCACAATTATGGAACCATTAAAATGTATAATTTTCTAGCTATCGGACAAGCTTCATAATAAATATTACTATATAGTAGTTTTTAATTCAATTTACTTATTAAAAGTTATTAATTACATGTAATTCTTTCTCTACACTTCTAACTAAAGAGAGGTGTAATCATGTCCGAACTTCTGGAATTAGTCGGTACACGTATTCGCGATATTCGGAAATCCAAAGGGCTTTCTCAGGAAGCTTTAGCCGAAAAAGCAGGATTTAATTCAAGTTATATCGGTTTTATCGAGCGTGCAGAGAGAAATATATCTTTGAAAAATTTAGAGAAAATAGCGAAAGCATTGAACGTGAGCGTTTATCAATTACTTACATATGTGAAGGAAAATGATGAGCTTACCGAAGAAGATTTGAGTATCAAAAATATTTTGACCCTGCTGAGAACGCGCGAAGCCAAAGATACGGAAATGGCATTAAAAATTCTTACGGACATATTTATAAGATTTGATGAACGATGAATAATAAAACAGTAAGCAATAACAAAAAAGGAACTGCGCTTTGCAGTTCCTTTTTCCCAACCCTTATGACAACGCCAGCATCGCCTTCATATCTTCCTCTGCTGTTGTAATCAGCTTCAAGCCAAACATCTCCACAAGCACATCCAATACACCGGACGAGATAAACTCGGGCGGCTTCGGCCCAATACGAATATCCTGAATGCCAAGGCTGAACAAGCCTAACAGGATGGCAACCGCTTTTTGCTCAAACCAAGACAATACAATGCTGACAGGCAGCTCGTTCACTGTACAGCCAAAAGCATCGGCTAGCGCCAGAGCAATTTTCACAGTAGAACCCGAATTGTTGCATTGCCCCAAATCAATATAACGTGGTATGCCCGTATCCCCCACAGTGCCGTAGTCCACGTCATTAAAGCGGAATTTACCACAAGACGTGGTCAAAATGACGGTATCATTCGGCAAGGAAGTAGCAAGCTCGCGGTAATAGTTGCCGCCCTTACCCGGTGCATCACAACCTGCAATAACGAAGAAACGGCGGATATGTCCGTCTTTAACCGCCTGAATAATCTCAGGAGCCAGCCCGATAACCGTCTCATGATGGTATCCTGTCGTAAGCACCTGTTCAGACTCTACATCTGCGGCTGGCAGGGCCAACGCGCGCTCAATCAGTGGAGAGAAATCGTCGTTCACAATTTTGGCAACACCCTCCAGCCCGGCTACTTCATAAGAGAAGAAGCGGTCTGCATACGTGCCTTTAATCGGCATGACACAGTTCGTCGTGGCAAGAATCGCGCCCGGGAACTCCTCGAACAGTCTGCGTTGATCGTACCAGGCCTTGCCGATATTGCCTTTGAGATGTGCATATTTCTTCAACGCCGGATAACCGTGCGCCGGGAGCATTTCTGAGTGGGTATAGATGTTGATGCCTTTTCCTTCGGTCTGCCGCAGCAATTCCTCCAGCGCATACAAGTTATGTCCAGTCACGACGATGCATTGACCTTCGATTTTATTCTGGCTGACCGTAATCGGCTGCGGAATGCCAAAACGATCTGTATGCGCACGATCCAGCACATCCATGATCCGTACGGCCGCATTTCCGACCTTCATCGCCATCTCCAAATGCTCTTGTACATTAAAGTTAGAATTGGTTAAGGTCATATATAACGCTTCGTGCGTGATACGATCCACCTCGGGATCGGTATAGCCCAACTGACGAGCATGTGTCGCATAGGCGGCAATACCTTTTAATGCAAAAATCATCGTATCCTGCAAGCTCGCTACCGTTTCATTCTTACCGCACACGCCAACTACGGTACATCCGCCACTCGGCGTTTGTTCACACTGATAACAAAACATATTGTTTTCCTCCAAATATTGATAGATATTTGTTCGTTATCCCCAGCGTAACAAACCCCTGAATGTGTAGGTGTGATTACACACACATTTTTTAGCACAATTCATTATGAGACAGTGTGGAATCGCTTCCAATCTAATCAACAAATTTAATTTGATCGGCAATAAACTTATTTTTTGCATTATCGAATTTATAAGTGATATGGAAATCACCTACGTACTGGGGAGATGTTCCAACACTTGCACCTATTTTGGAGACTATTTTTTGATTCTCCAATTCATAAATAGCTACACCGCCGAAAGCGAGTTTATCTTGATTGTAATTCGGCGCTAGTTCAACATTAGAATTGAAGTTATATTCTTTTTCTTTCGTCTTAACTGTAATGGCTAAAGTATCATCATCATTTTTAGCAACATGCGTTTCAATCTGATCAGCAACAATTTCCTCATAATTTTGTACTTTAATTTCGGTTAAATCCTTTGCATTAAGTACATGAATATCATAAGTATTTAATCCTGTACCTCGACCTGTATTGATTATGATTACGGCTTCTTCCTTACCGTCACCCGTAAGATCAGTATAGAATACCTGCGGTTTAGTTCCTGTATTTAAGATGTTCCAATCAAATTCTTTCTGGCTGCCGTTAATCTCTACCGTAACCCCGTGGACTTCGCCGTCTGTTTCGTTGACAGCATAAAGCTTCACTTCTTCATTTTCGGAAGCCTCAATCAGTTTCGCATTAGTCTCTTGTTCCGGCTGCGTGGTTACCTGTTTACTGGGAGACTCGCCTGACCCTTGCGTAACAGACTTATCTGAACCACATCCCGAAAGCAAAACAACACCCAGTAACATCAATACACTAATTTCTTTTTTCAACTCTATGTGCTCCTTTCATCTTACCTAGCGAAATTATATCAGAGCAAATAAAAAGATGATTTACAAAATTAACAATATTTAAGAATAAAGTTGAATTAACGTTGACATACCTCAAGCATCAATTCAAACAATACGCAGCTCCCGGAAGCGCGCCGGGCACTCCCCGGCAGCACTGGCTCTCTCAAAGCACGATGATGAGCAAAATGGGGTGGTGGAGCGAATTCGGAAGCAGGGAATGCAGCGTTCATGGTGTTTTTTGCCCTCCCTGATCCCGCTTTCTAGGCCCTTCGCTCCATGGGCCGCGACGATAGCGAGCGCCAGGAAGTCGATCAAGTGCGTCCAGGTATAACAAATCCCCTTCCCGAAGCATAAGCCGCATGGCGTTATATCGGACCCGGTTAAAGTCTTTTCCGCTTTGCTTGTCTATAAAAGTAAACCGTTCCTCAATGCCCAACTCCCGGAATTCAGGAGCTGCCTCTCTGGATTTTGATCTTTGGCCGACACACGCCCATAAACCATATCTACCATCTAACGCTTCCCTCCTTTATGTACCAAAAAAGTGTGCCCTTAATAATGGAACGTCCCAATATTGTTTTTCATATATTTTGGAACGCTAAAATAATCAATTTAAAACCGTTATCTGACTCATTCATTAAGCTAACGGCCAGGTTAACGGGAGTTGATATATGGTATTTTATAGCGTAATCAAGTTAAAGTTCGTATGTTATAATGAAAAAAACATGCCAGGACTCATAAAAATGAATCCCCACTGATGAAGGAGGATAAAAATGTATAATTTTATTGCCCCCCCAGTAGAACCACAACAGTAGAATCTACTGTCAAGGTATCTACATGAAGTCTGATGGTCCTTTTCCATAGATTCTACTGTATGCAAGGGCAGACTATATCTTGTCGGTCTAACCATCATATTAGTAGAAAGCGGGAAAAAAATTGAAAGAAAAAATGTATTTCGTTTTGTCTATGGTGATTTTCGGTGCAGTTGGAGTTTTTGCAAAGTATATCGATTTGAGTTCAATTGAAATAGCTTTATCCATGAGTCTGATTGGTAGTTTTTTGTTGTTCGTTATTTCCATCATAACCAAGAATAAAGTATCTTGGCTTAACGTGAAAAAGAATGCTCTTGCATTATTACTTGCAAGCATCGCCTTGGGTGGAAATTGGATTTTTCTCTTTCAGTCGTATAAGGAAACAACGATCGCCAATGCCGCTTTAAGCTACTATTTCGCTCCTGTATTGGTAACAGTGATGTCACCTATTGTTCTTAAAGAAAAACTCTCACTCAAAAAAGTTTTATGTGTCTGTGGAGCCCTTTTGGGTTTGATTTTAGTTTTGCAGAGCGGCAGAAACGGCGAGAACGGCAGCCATTTGATTGGTATCGTATATGGACTTATTGCGGCAACTTTTTATGCAATCCTGACTTTGACCAACAAATTTATTAGGAATATGAATGGACTGGAAATCACGATTGCACAACTATTATTATCTTCGATATTGTTGATTCCTTCCCTTTTTATTACTGAAGAGAAATTAGGATTATATCAGTTATCAGGCAATTCCGTTATCCTTATTTTGATACTGGGTATCCTGCATGCAGGTGTAGGGTTCTACTTATTCTTTTCTGGAATGAAAGGGCTAGGTGGTCAAAGCATCGCTATATTAAGTTATGTAGATCCCCTAACATCATTATTGATTTCAGCACTTGTGATAGGCGAAAGTATGACGTTATTTCAAATATTCGGCGCTATCCTGCTACTGGGATCAACATTTATTAGTGAAGTAAGCATAAAAATAAAATATCCTTATAGGACTAAAAATGAGTAACCTCTCATTTTATTGAAGTCAACTTCAACAAATAATCGAAGGCAGCCGTCCAGAAGGGATTGGCTGCCTTTTTTGATATTAACGGGTTAAACTTGGGTAGTTTCTATGATTTCAACCATGCAATGCAGCTTAAGCTAACGGGAAACAATAGCACAATAAGAAATGAAATCAACAGCAGCCGGATATTCGTCTGCCGTTTTTAATTAACGGGCTGACAATAGGGATCGTTGCAAAAATGTTCCTTTTTGTATGCTTTTAGGGATACAAAAAAATGACCAGCCAAAAAGCTGTCTTTGTAGGATTTAATGGTGAGACACAATAGTATTGTTTGATTGAAAAATGCTATAATTACAGGCATCTTACAGTTTTTAGAAGAGGTGAAATATCATTACCAAACCAAGTTTTCAACGCCTTCTGATCTCATTCTTGAGCCTGTTGTTCCTTGCAATTATTGCTACATCGATTGCATTCTACATGGATGGTAAGCAAGGAAATAATCTTCCATTTTCTTTGTCAACGGGTGAATCCGTTATCGTATTTTTAATAGGCTCTTTGTTTATGGTATATCCAATTCTTATTGTAGCTTTTGCATTACCATTTTTAATTCTGAAGCATTATGACGTAAACATAGGGATGCGCACATTGGTTTACTTGGTTACTGGGGTGATCTGTATGATGATACCTACTACTTTAAACAACTATGGTTTTTTCTATGTCGTGATAGCTTTAAACTTTGCTTTGATCGACTTCATATGGTCAAGAAGAAGTATGGCGAGGAATTGATAGATAACCAAAGAAAAATAGTAATGTGGTTGTAACTCCTTCTTTATTTTTTCCCTATATATGCAAGGGTGAAAACACCTTAATAAGTTTGTTTAATTTAATACATCCTCTAATAAAATTCATTGTGTGGTGGGGGAATTAGTTTTGCATAAAAGCTTCCTACTCCAACGTATTTTCTTGAATTCCACCGCCTTTACGGTACTGGACGGGGGACACGCCCATGGTCTTTTTAAAAGCGGTGCTAAAATAGTGCTGACTGTCGTATCCCGTACGTTCTGCTATATCATAGATAGACAACGTCGTGGAATCCAGCAGTTGCACCGCTTTACGGATACGGGCGCGCGTGACGAGGGTCACGAAGCTGTCGTTGAGCTCCTTTTTGAGCACACGGCTGAGATACACGGCGGATACCTGTAGACGCGAGGCAAGGGCTTCCAGCGTCAGCTCCCGGTCGGCGTAGCCTTCCTGAATAAGCTGTCGAGCCCGGCGTACGATGGGAGACAGCTGCAATTCACCGTACACTCGATCACGGCTCACCCGGAACGCGTCAATCGCACCTTCCAGCCCACCCGCGTTTGATTCCACATGCGTGTGAACCGCTATATTCAGGTAGCGTCCAATCGCCTGCTCCATGGAAGCGCCGATCGTCTCGGGTGCCTCCTGCCACAGGCAGATGCCGATCAGCCCGTTCGCATCGCGGAACAACACATGCGGTTGGCCCTCCAGCAGTTCGCCAATAATATTTTCAGCGGCGAAAAGAAACAACTGGCGATCATTCTCGCGCATAATCGTCTGCCGTGCCTCTGCCGCAGGCCACCGCACCACGCCGATCTGAACAGGTGGCCGGGATGGAAGACGTAAAAACTCCAACTGCTCCATCACGTCTTTTCCCGTGTGTTGCCCTTCCAGCCATTCCAGACAAAACCGCTGGCGCAGCAGCGGAATATTCCGCTCAATCTGCCCGGCAGCTTGTTCTACATAGGCGGCACGCTTGCGCTCTTCGTCCAGTCGCTGACTGAGCCGCGACAGTGCAGCGTGAAGCTGCTCCGCATCTACCGGCTTCAAAATATAATCCTCTACGCCAAGTCGGACGGCCTCCTGTGCATAAGCAAATTCATCATGCCCGGAAATGATCAGGCAACGGCATTCCGGATGTTCTTCCCGCAGCCGCCGAATCAGTTCAATGCCGTCCATGAACGGCATATTCATATCGACCAGCACGATGTCGATGCTAAGCTGACCAACCAGCTCCAGCGCTTCTTCACCGTCCTCCGCCTCAGCTGCAACCTCCATGCCCAGAGCCGCCCAGTCTACGCAATCCCGTATCCCTTCACGAATGATCGGCTCATCATCTGCGATCAACACTTGGTAACGTTTTGCCGTCCCTATCGTCACTTCCGTTATGGCCTGGTCAATCAGACTCGCCGTTGTCGAGTTGTCTGTGGTCTTTGATTTCGTCATCCTGACCCTCTCCTTTTTCATGTGGCTTCTTCAGTTGCGCCATATCCAGCAGCAACGGATGAATGATCGTAACGCAGGTGCTTGCCCCTTCTTTACTGTCCAGTACAATTCCGTATTCCTCGCCAAAAGACAGCCGGATACGCGCTTGTACATTCAGCATGCCGTAGCTTCTGCCATTCGTACTGGCTCCACTTTGCTTCTGCTGTCCTTCCATCGCCTCCAGCGGTATTTCCAGCAAGTCACGCAGCTCACGCAGCCTTTCTGCCGTCATCCCTGCGCCATTATCACGTACTGTCAGCAGCAGCTTGTCTCCCTCGGCTTTGGCTTCTACCCAAATCGTGCCCGGGCCGCGTCTGGCCTTGATGCCGTGGTAAATGGCATTTTCCACTACAGGCTGAAGCATTAGCTTCAATACGAACAGATCCTTTAGCTCGTCGGGTACATTTAATTCCCAGCGAAGTCGGTCACGATAGCGTGTTTGCTGGATTTGCATATAGCTCGATATATGCTCAATCTCGGAGCGCAGCGGAATAAAGTCATCCCCCTTGCTCAGCCCGAGGCGGAACAATCTCGATAGCGCCCCCACCATGTCGGATACGTCGTCTGCTCCATTTTTTCGGGCCATCCAATGAATCGTATCTAGCGTATTGTATAAAAAATGCGGCTTAATATGCTCCTGAAGGCTGCGCAGCTCAGCATCCCGTTTTTGCCGCTCCCTCAGTTCGCTAAGCGACATGAGACGGCGGATTTGCTCCAGCATCCGGTTAAAGCTCCGACCCAGCATTCCGACTTCATCCCCGCGGTCACTCCATTGGCGAACCGTAAGATCCCCCGTCTCTGCCGTCCGCATATAGGACATTAGCCGGAAAATCGGCCGCGCAATGGAGCTCGACAATCGCAAGGATGCCGTTAACCCAAACAGACATACAATGAAAACAAAACAGACGACATAGAACTGAATTTGCCGCACTTCCAGTGTAGATTCGCGTGCCGGGAATACCCCCACTGTTCTCCAGCCCGTAAACTCGGAAGCCCGGAACATGAACAGCAATTCCCTACCTCCGGCTTCACGGGTAAACATCCCGCTGTCACCTGCCCCGAACCATTGCGGGGGAATGCGCTCAATCAAAGGCATATCTGGCATGTACACGCTGCGTCCCTCAGCATCTGTCACCATTAAATATCCGCTTTTGCCCAAGGTTACGTCTCTGGCGGCCTGCGACACAGCCCGCAGCTTGAGGTCAATCATAATCACGCCTAGCACGCGTCCGGTTTCCGAATCCGTAACCGAACGGACGACGGATACAATTTCACTGTCCTTGTACCGGACATGAGTGGTCACATTACGGTGGCTCGGCTGTCCTAGCACAGTGAATATGCCTGCATGCTGCGCCGCCTGTTGGTACCAGCCTTCTTCCGTCAGGCTACGCGTACTTCGGGCATACATTTCGTTGCTGATATAGTCGCCGTTTTCGTTCACGATCAGTATCCCGGCAATTTCGGGATATAAGGTAGTAAAACCCTGCAGAAATTGCTTCATGCCATATAGCGTATCCTGTGCCTGCACAGAACTTGCTGCCTGATTGGGGAGAGATGCCGAGCTCTGTGCCCGCTCTCCCGGATTTTCAGGTTTTACTGTATTTGCAGGACCTGCTTGATTGGCATGACCTATACGATTCGCAGGATCTGCATGACCCGCGTGGCCGTCGGCCAGCGTCCGGCCTTTCCAGAACTCCCCGATATCGGGATTAAAAGCAATCAGATACGTCATGTTCTGCAAATTTTCCATTTTGGTATCCAGTGCTTCGTTCACCTTGCCAATCAACTGCATTGTATGGTTTTCCACCTGCCGTTCAATAATCCGTTCCACCGTCCAATTGACCAGCAGACCTAATCCCAGCGAAGGCACAATGCCAAACAGCAGGAACAGAAGCATCAGCTGATAGCGTAAAGGCATATTGCGCAAGCGTAACCGCGGCATCGTTTGGCGCACCCCTAATTGGATACGTTTCCAAAATTTATTTCGCATAATAATCATCTACATTCGCTCGGGTGACAACAGAAATTCCAGTATCTACCCGTACGGGCAGCGGAGTGTTGTCTCGAGAGGAAGAAGGTGCAGGAATCGTTAAATGATGACGCAGATGGAACAGATATTGAAGCGACCAATAGCCCATATTCCACGTTCCCTGCGCAATCGTTGCCGAAATCGTTCCACCGCGGATCATATCCAATGTCGCTTTATTCGTATCAAAAGAAATGATTTTCAGCGGATGGCTGTTTTTTTGGCTCAGCACCGCTTCACCCACACCTGTTCCTCCCGTTGCCTCGGTCACAAAAATACCCGCCAGCTTCGGATAAGCCTTCATCAATCGAAGCGACTCATTCCGGGATACTATCGCGTCTGCGTGACCATCTGCCACTTCTACCACCTTCATAGCAGGATACTGCCGCTGAATGGTATCACGAAAGCCTCGCGAGCGTTCCTCATGATTTTGCTGACCAGGCAGGGTCAGAACGGCGACTTCACCTTCCCGCCCCAACATCTCTGCCATTTTATCCGCAGCGGTCACGCCCGCCTTATAATTATCCGTGCCCAAAAAAGAATACGCCCGGCTCCCCGGTGCTCCGGCATCAAACAGCACCACAGGAATGCCCGCGTCCAGCGCCTTATTAATCGCCGGGATCAGGGAGTGCGGATCAATCGCTGATATGGCAATGCCTGCGGGTTTACGGGCAATCGCCTGCTCAATGACAGTCGTCTGCTCCTGGGCATCATAACCGGTAGCTCCCCGATACTCCACAGTCACCCCCAAGGCATCCCCGGCATCTTCAAAGCCCTTGAGACCGCTTTTCCAATACTCCAAACCAGACTTGAATGTAATCATCATATAGGTTTCTCCGATGTTGCCTCGCAGCCCTTTTTCCTCCCAAGTGCCATTCAACGGCCCGGATTGTTCATACCTGAACACATAGAGAGCAAAGGCCGCAATCAACAGCATATATACCAGCAGCGTTTTTTTCATCCTTCCTCTCCTCTTCCTGTGTGTATCCTTAAGTTATGAATTCACTTTGAATTTATTTTGATTTTACTTAGATTGTAAACGCAATCATATCAAATTGGAACTACTTCACTCTTCCAACTTTCAGGTAACGTTAATCCTGCACTAATGTTCCTACGTTACAATACCTACAATTGTGTTACGGAAAACATATGCGAATCTTTTGGAAAAGGAGTGATATGGATGAGCAAGCCGCGTATCGCGGAGTGGACAGAACTACGGGGTCTTGCCTACCTCGCTGTCGTGCTTCAGCATTGCATTGGCGAATATATTTATCGCAGCGACATCCAACAACCAGATTCCGTTATGCTTGCGATGCTGTATCATTTGACACGTTTTGGCACACCGACGTTCGTTTTCCTGTCTGCGGCGCTGCTTTTTTATAACGGTAACAAACCGATTGGTTATCCTCGTTACATTGGCAGGCGGTTTCGAGATATTTATGTTCCTTTTCTCTGCTGGACGGTTGTTTATTGGGTATGTACTCAGAACTGGTCAACGGCGCAGTGGGGAAATATTTACTTTTACAAAGGTATGTTCGAGGAAATGATCATCCCCGTCAGCGGATATCATCTATGGTTTGTAGTGATGATCTTTCAGTTTTATATTTTGTTTCCTTTATTTTCAAAAGCGACCGGACACGTACAAACGTTTCTACGTCGCTATAGTACGAAAAGGCGTAAACAGATGGTTCTGGTCGTCATGCTGATAGCCGCTACGGCTTATGCTTTGCTGTTACAATGGTCCTACTATGACATGTCTGCATGGAGCACTGGGTTACCGTCCTTTTGGCAGACCCTGCTGGACTACCGCACCTATAACTTTGTCATGTACTTTTTCTATTTTATGCTGGGCGCAGTATGTGCTTACATGACGGACACCTGGCGTGGACTGGCCAAACAGACGTTACCATGGAATGTATTTGTCTTTATTGGTCTGTTCATGCTCATGGGTCACACGATGCTGATCCAGTCGGGCGATACGATTAATCTCAATATTTCTACCTATCTTAAGCCAAGCACCTTTGTGCTGATTGTCTCGCAGCTGCTGTTGTTGTACGGACTACTGCTCCATTTGCAAAAAGATAAGCGATCTGAGCCGTTTCGCCGCATGCTGAACTGGATCGGACGTTATTCCTTCGGAGGATATCTGGCCCATGCACTCGTGTTGGCCTTCATATCCTACTACACCCGCCCGCTTTCACTGGGTGATCATCATTTTACAGCTACGCTAATTACGTTTATCGTCGTGGCAAGTGTTTCGCTGGGCATTAGCTGGCTTTTTGCTCATCTGCCTGGAGGCAACTGGATTGTTGGCTCAAAAGGCAAGCAACGGCTAAACTGGCCGTTTCGTTTCCAGCTACCTTTCTCCAATCGTGCTTCCAAAAGCACGCAGGAGCTTGGCTAATCTTCTACGTCTGGTTTCCAGTTCGGAGTTCTACTTCAAGTATTGTTAAGACTTTGCAGGGCTCTCTTATGGAGCTCTGCTTTTTTTGTTGACTTGGTTCGCCGCGCCATCTCCCCGGCTTATTAACATTTTATGACATGAACATGTATTTTATTTTCAAATAAGTCATTTTATACAATAATGATAAACGTTATGTGGGAGAAGTCACAGTTTTGCATAAAAAGAATGGGGGGGGATGGACTGAACATAGCATCGTCGTTGTCAATGATTTGGCTCTAAACATAGTGAGGCAGCTTCCTGGTCTGAAACATACGGTTGTACTGATTAATCAGTTCATCCAAAAGCATAGACTGCTCAAGTACACAAGCGTGTCCGAAGCCATACTCTTCGTAAAGATCATGCAAGTGTTGTCTGGCGTGTTCCATCTGTTGAATTAACGTTAACGTTTCATCCCTGTTCATCCAGCATACCTCCTAATGAATCTCATTTTAAGGAGGAATGTACAAATACGTCATGATCTTTTTTGAACCAAAAAATTACAAAATAATACAAAAATAGACCAGCAATAAGCTGGTCCATGGTAATGAATTAGTGCTTGGTCAAGATCCACCAACGTGTCCTTGTGTTTGGATCGTGCCATGGCTTAGATTTCCAGCCTGGACTGGTACTGTGAATACCAGTAAAAAGCTAGTTACCGCCAAGAAGAAAGCCATCCTTTTGATCATTTTTCTCCCACACCTCCTCATAAATAGATTGGAACTGTGTCTGTGTTTCGGGAGCCGCATGTGTTTTGAAGTGAAAAAATAATCCAAAACAATTGGCAATAAGTAGTACATGGTTAATTGTAACAGCTTTTTCGAACGCGTTTATTAAACATTTGAAACCATATGGATATCTACCTTTATTTAGGCTGTACTTAGCCATTTTGTACCAGAAGCGTACGTATTCTTCCGGTAAAACTTGTTGTGTATACATGTCAGAAGACAACGGTTCCTGATAAGCTGCAATTTGGGATTCAAAACGCTGAAGGATATGGTCTACATCTACATTGTACCGATTAGCAACTTCAAGAACGTTTAGTAGCTCGGCAAAAATCTCATTTTCGGCAGCCATATGTTCTACGTAATCCGGTAGAACACTTATATCCCCGGACATAAGCCTGTTGACGTACGTATTAATTTTCGCCCATTGCTGATATTGTTTCTTCCAATAAAGTGAATCAGGGTCCTTCTCCTTTACCCAACTTAGATCAGCATAACCGCGAATGTGTTCTAATGCCTGTTCATGATCACCTTTTGCATCGCAAGCATTAGCACACAGCAATTCGGCGTAAACTATGTATACAAACAGCGGCCTACTTAGCTTTTTTTGTGGTTCTGTTCCTTTTCGCTTGGAATTATGAATTAAATCATATTGAATCCGTCCCATCTGACCCATTTGATGTGCAAATTCATAAACCTTGTCCCACAGGCTTAATGATCTATACACGTTCGCCAAATCTTTTAAAGCATCTAATTGCTCTATCTCATCTAAGCGATCAACAAAAGGGGCAAATTCAATGGCAGCTTGAAGATTTACAGCCCTATCCTGTCCGACGTTGATTTGGAACAAACGATACTGGCAGATCGCCAATCGCTCTGAGTGCTGCTGCTTCTCACTTTCAGCCACCTTTTTGTAAAGGTATGCCGCTGCTTCATTGTAACCGTCTTTGTACACATTTTCTGCAACTTCAAAGAGCGATGGCGGATAATTAGGGTTATCCAACAACAGAATTACAACGCGCTGCAAGCAATCCAGTCGCCCTAGCTCAATGCATCGGTATAGGAATGGGCTGATTTTTTTCCAGTTGAGCGGAGATTCTTCAATGCACTCTTCAATGTAACGTTCGTAAAAATAATCCGGTGGTAAATTCATTCCCGCAGTAATACAGTCCAGTTGGTGAACAGAAATAGATCGGTTGCCCGTCACAATGCTACTAACTGTACCTACATTCAAATCAATCGTGTGACCAAACTTGGTCATAGTTAAGCCTTTTCGTTTCAGATAAGTTTGAATTTCTGCCTGTATCGTAGGTGTGATTTCCATGGATAAACCACCCTTTCAGCATTTTCATAGAATTCCCATTTCAACAAAAAACATAGTTTGTAAACTTATAGTATAATTATTGATTTTCCTTCACGATAATACCATCTTTTGGAACAAATATAAATGCTTTTACTTTATTGATTTTTATATTTTTATTAGGAGATCATTGGATGTTGGACAATGGAAGGAGAAGATCACTTGAAAAATACAGGTATGACACGTCCATTGGATACGTTAGGTCGGATTGTTGTTCCTAAAGAGATGCGAACCTCTATGGGTATTCAAGCTGGTGAGTCCTTAGAATTTTATTTAGATGTTGAAACAGGTTTATTGAGTATGCGGAAGTATATTGGAGTCTGCTGTCACTTATGCTATTCGATTCAGGATTTAAGCTATTTCAGGGATTCATTTTTATGTAAAAAATGCATAAACGATCTGAAGGGAAATATAGGTGTGAGTCAATTACCTGTTCCTGTCGTAAATAAACCTGCGTACAAAGAAAAAAGTAACCATCGGTCGTCTTCACAACAATTAGTTGAAAATCTAAGAAAACTCATGCGCGAGCATCCAACAGCCAAGCAAGGCGAATATGCTGAATGGCTCGGCGTATCCCAAGGCCGTATTTCCCAGCTTAAAAAGCTGTTATAGGTATCGCTCAACTCATATTCTAGCCATGCTAAATAACCAGTCGCTGGTTGATCTCGTGCGACTGGTTATTTCTACTTTCCATTAGTAGGAAGGACTACAGGGGATACATCATGATAGACCGACAGAGCTGACTGCTGTGACAAATATCGCTTACAAAACCTACCACTTTTGAGATGGTGTAGATACACGAAATAGTACACGAATGGAGAACTTATGAAAACGACAGGAAAGAATAAGAAATCTTCGCAGAAGCGATCAGCCTCAGTCTGTACCTGCATCAATCTGCGCCGTTCCTCGATGGCTATTACGGGACTGTATGACCGGTATCTGGCCCCGAGCGGACTCAATATTAGCCAATTCTCGCTGCTCAAGCACTTAACTGCACTGGGCCCCGCAAGTGTAAGTGAATTGGCGCTGGAGATGCGACTCGACCGGACCACGATTGTGCGCAATTTGAAAGCGTTGGAGCATAATGGGTATGTGGAGGATACATCTGCTGAGGGCAGTCGCAACCGCTGCCTTACTCTGACGGAGAGGGGAAGAACGGTATACAATGACGCAGCAGGGCTTTGGGAAGAGGCGCATCGTTTTTTGCAGGAGTCATTGGGAATCGGACAGTTACAGATACTCAACACACTCTTATCCAAGATTGAAAATTTGGATGGATATTAGCTGGCTCTTCATCCAGGTGGGGTTGTGTTCAATTCGTGTATATACACGAAAAAGATTGAAATGTTTATTGCGGTATCGAGGCTAGAGAAGTCTTTAAAATGCTATTATAGCGATCGCATTGCACTTGATCACCACCGCGGGTCATCGGAGAAGTACTTCCAGCTGTAGTAAGAGGTCAGTGATATACATTAGCCCGCCACAAGACTTCTGAAGGGAAGCTTTACTGTGAACAATAACCACGGAGAGGAATGTGGATAGGATGGTTGAATCCGTACCGGATTTGAGAGAAAACATCGCAGCCGAGATGAAAACCTATGTGAGCGAAGACAAAGGCAATGTTTGTGAAGAACTGCAGAGTCCTTATTACGAGGAGCCGATTATCCAATTTGCCGCGGCTAACGATCCTTTGTTTGAGGAGTACAAAAGAGTGGTGGGGCCCGATCACGCCACGCCGCAGGAAGCATTTGAACGCTCCTTTGGAACGGGGAGTTTTGATGGAGGCACCGTTATCAGCGTTGTGCTACCGATTAGCGAGACGATCCGTAAGGCTAATCGTGCGCAAAAAGAAAGAGCCTCAAGGGAATGGGCGCTGCTGCGGACCTTTGGCGATGAATATTTTGTACAGTCTGCAAGGCGGCATTTGGCGGGATACTTAACAGGCCTTGGTTACCGTGCGTTTGCACCGCTGGATACGGATTGGTACAGCATCCATGGCGCCGAGGGGGGGCCGATCTCCAACTGGTCGGAGCGCCACATTGCATATGCTGCGGGTCTCGGCACCTTCAGTATCAATGACGGCTTCATCACCGAAAAAGGAATTGCCATCCGCCTGCTGTCCGTGGTGACCGATCTCAAGGTGCCGCCTGATGCCAGAATATCAGCCACAGGACATACTGGTAACTGCCTGCTATGCAGCAAGGGCATCTGCGGTGTGTGCATTACCCGCTGCCCTGTGCAGGCCATCAGCAAGGACGGCGGACATGACAAAATCGCCTGCATGAATTTTGTGTACGGCCAGGCATCACGGGACTTTGCGGTTCTAAACGGCGGCGAGGCCAAATCGGGTGCTGGCTGCGGACTGTGCCAGACCAAGGTACCCTGCGAGAGCAGGAATCCGATGCGGACCGCCCGGTGAAATATGGAAACCTTGAGGACCGCCATTCTCAAGGTTTTTTAGTGCAAAAAGATACATTTAGTTTTCGTTAGCCGAGGTTGAGGGCGTCCCTGCCTCATGTTTTAATTGAGCTTCATTCGAAGCCCCGGACTTACGATCGAATGTAATCGGGCCTTTACGGTTCACAAGCCGTTTCAGATCCACGGTCATTTCATTCTTCAATTTATCAATCAGCTGGTCCTCTTTGATGCCTTTGCTTTTAGCAACCTCGGCCAACGACTTCCCTTGTCCCAGCTCTTTCTCTAACTGGACAGGAGTGATGCCCAGCAACCTAGCTACTTTCTCGTTGAGATGGTGATTCAAGCCGCCAGGCCTTTTGCCGTGTCGATGTCTGTGAACATGCCCATGTCCGTGGTCGTCCTGTGGTTCAACATTCCATTGGCGGGCTGCCCCTTGGATAGAGTCGTTGGGAGTGAGAGTTTGCAACGAATTACCCGGTTCGGTCCCGGAAGCTCCTGCTGCACCCGCAGTACCATACATCATCACTCCTACATATAGGATAGCAGCGGTCAATTTCAATTGTTTTTTCATGTTGCAGACCCTTCTTTCATCCTTTTTCATCTATATTTTCTCTTTCTGCTTTTTTTATTCATTCATATGTTTTTCGCATAATTGTTAATGTAAAAATAACAAAATCTTGAAAATTGCAATCTGTTTTATAATGGCGGGTAACAACTAGAAATCGTTATAAAATTATTCATAAGAGATGCGGGTGATAGCGATGGAATGGTATTTTGCATACAAAGACGAATTGGAAAATGTATTTCGTCAAGCGGAAGAACGGACAGCCGCGTTTCCTACTCCCTTTCAGCAAGAGGGCTTGGACTACCTGGCGCGTTTTAATCCGTTGCGGGAAGACAGCACGCGTAATTACATATGCTATTTGCTTCCATTTTGGCTGCAAGAACTCACCGGACTGCCCCCCGAAACATGCCGCAAGCTGTCACTCGGCAACGTGTTCGTCATGGCTCACTATTTAATTCAAGACGATGTGATGGACACAGCAGCAGACAACCGTAAAACACAACTCGCCTTAAGCCAGCTATTCTATACCGAGTGTCTAAGCGTATATCAGGACCTTTTTCCGGCAACCTCTCCTTTTTGGTCATATGCCCGAACATATGTTGATGAATGGGCCGTTAGTGTGACATCCGAAGGAACAGAGGACTATTTTCAAGGAGAAAGAAATAAGGTCGCGCTGAAAGCAAGTCCATTAAAAATGGCCGGAACGGGTGCTTTACTGCTCGCAAGCCGTGCCGATCTGATCCAGACTATTACAAATATGACGGACTTGACGCTACTCGTGCTCCAAATGTCGGATGATTGGGCGGACTGGGCAGAAGATTTGGTGGAGGATAGCTATAACTGTCTTTTGTCCCATATCAGTGCCGAACAGAAGACGGCTTACTGTGAAGGATTGGGACCCAAGCAGATTCAGGAAGCGATTTATGTACGCGGCGCGCTCGCCAGCTATGTGAACATTGCCGATCAAGTAGTCCAGCAGTTAGAGACTATGGAGCCTCCCATCCACGGCCTGCATAGGTTTGCACATTCCATCGCAGCAGAACTGGGCGAAGAGGCGGCGGAAATTGAAGCCGGACGCTCGCATTTGAGAAGAGGCGGACTTGATTATTGGCTCACCAAAAATATGAAATAATGCTAGATTTTTCTGAGTCTTTCGTGGTATACTGACTAGGTAAATATAACCAATTGAATGAGAGGGTGATTTTTGATGGCTACTGAAGTTCTTCAAACACAAGTCATTCAAAAAGCTTGGGAGGATGCCAGTTTTAGAGAAAAGCTGATGACAGATCCCAAATCTGCAATTCGTGATGTGTTAGGAGTCGTGATCCCCGATCATATCCAAATCAAAACGTTAGAGGAAACGCCTGATCAGTTTTATCTGGTAATCCCCCCAGACCCTTCCGGCGTGCTCGCCGCATCCCAGAAACCTCGCGCGATGTGGTAGATTGGTTGTTGTAACTTATTTAATCTATATTTCTTAATCACATGCGGGTGGGCTCAGCAAGCTTCCCTCCGTTATCTCCGAACGCAAAAAAGCCGGATATTATCCGGCTACGGGGAAGCGGATGGTCGCTTCTGTTCCCACCCCTTTTGCACTTGTAAAAGTTATTTTGCCATTCATCGTTTCAATAATCCGAAAGGTCACCATCATCCCCAAACCCGTGCCTTTTGTCTTATTCGAAAAATAAGGCTCACCTAGTCTGGATAAGGTCTGAGCATCCATCCCTTCACCATTATCCCGAATATGAATGACAGCTTCTCCATTGTCCACATAAGCCCATATATGAATATGTCCCTGATCTCGCAGCGCTTCAATACTGTTTTTGATGATATTGATGAACGCCTGCTTGAACTTGGAGGAATTCCCGCGTACTTTGATTTCCTGGGGAATATCCAGCGAAATTTTGCCACCTTGCAAATTAGCCATTGGGCTGATGATTCCTTCAATATGCTTGAACTCATCCAATATGGTCAACGTTTTGGCATGGTCAAACTCTGGCTTGGCAAAAGTCAGAAAATCGGTAATAATCGCGGAAGCTCGATCCAACTCCTCCAGAGCGATATGCAGATAATCTTTGTTTTTACCATCCTCCTGCTTGCTCATCAACTGAAGAAATCCACGTGTAACCTGAAGCGGATTGCGTACTTCATGAGCTACAGATGCAGCCAGATCGCTAATAATCTCCATTTTCTCCGAACGTTGAAGCTCATTATTGAACATTTCCAGTTCTCTGGAATACCGAACCACCTGCTTGTGCTTTTCTGCCAGCCTTCTGCCCAAAATCGCAATCAACGCCAGTACAAAACCGAACACGCCCCATTTCCACAAAAACATATTGTAGTGTCCGTCCCGAATGAAGAACCAGCTTAGTTCTGCGATGGAAATGACTGCGAAAAATGCAAAGCCTGTCGATAAAATAATTGCTTCGTGGTCTCCCTTAAGTGCCATGCGAACTGAAGCGAATACCAACAGTACCAGTAAGGCCACGAGTAATATACCCAGGATGATTACACTGAAAAAATAATATATATCGTTCAACCGCTCCTGAGCTCCTAAATTCACAATCATCATGGTGAAGCAGAACAAAGAGTAGGCGGTTAACAATTTTCTAAATTTGCGAATCAGTATGATCGAATTGATATTTTGCTCAAAAAAGAAAGCTAATGAGGGCAGCAGAATAAACAGTGCCACATCAAAAAGTTGTAAATACAGCTTGCCGTAGCTGCGATAGAACGTATACAAAAATGGTGAATACGTTACGATCATCAGGCCAATAGACAATACAATCGCGCTTAGGGACAGCCACATGGCCATGCTCGGACGGAACAGGAAGAACGAGCAGATCAGTAGCACCATGGCGATAAAGATAAACGTGCTGCCCAGTACAATATCCAAAACATCCATTCTGACCAAGGTTCCCAACAAGTCACGGTAATCACCAGTCATCACATTTCCGATAATGCCTAGTCTATTCTTGCTGCTTTCCGTCCATATGTATAGTGTTTTACCGCTATCTTCTGGCTTCAGCGGAATCAGAATACGATTATTCTCATAATTGTACCCACGGTAGGATTCGTAAAAATTGGTACCATCCTTATACAGCGTAATATGCCTGCCATAAATATTTTCAAAAAGCACCGCTGGCGTCTCATCATTTAGCGACGGTAACCGAATACGAATCCAGGCGGAGCCAATATTGCCGGGCTGCTTGAGCAGTTGTGTATCGTCCTCAATATGCATCCAGACCTTGCTGGGATCCCTTACCTCATCTAAAGAGCCATCCTCGCCTTCCGCACCCCATCTCATATCCCAGGAGGATATCTTATGTTCCCTTTCCGGGGTCGTTTTGGCCGCATAGGCAGGGTAGCCCAGCGACAACAGCATCACAATGACCGCCAGCAGGGCGGCGACAGCTTTGGGCACATGCCTCATGTTAAGCACCTCAAAGTTACATAGTAGGATTTACAAGTTTGTATACGTTTTAACATTTTCAACGTCCTGAGATTATATTATTCTATACGATGATGTTCATACCTTCTTCATAAGAAGGGTATCATGTTCTTTTTATTCATTATTTGTAAAATCTTCATATTGATTAATGATCATTTCCTGTTCGCCAAACATGTACCATTCCAATTCATATCCCTCCATATCCTCTTTATCATATCACAGCAGTTACCAAAAAAACGCTAATTGAGAATGGGCATATCCCTATTCGTATGATTTTAACTTCTTACAGACACACTAACTCAAGGTTTAGCCGTTCTGCTGTTTGGGTAAGGTCGAAATAAGCACCAAAAAGTAAAGGAGCTGATCAACATGGCAAATCGTGACGATCGAACTACTGAGCTGCATGACCATGATTTTGAGCCTTCCCTGCAAAATGCGGAAACCAACTGGGAGAATCTGACCGAAGGACCGGATACTCCTCTGGAGGACGTCCCTGATGCCGATGAACTGACACCGAACAGCCCTGTTGATCCTTCTGCTCCTGCTGAATTCCTGCATGGTACAGATTTGCTGAACGGTACCGATGGGGATGAAGAAGAGCAACTGGACAGTGACGATATTCTGGATTAACCACTTCATTTTATCAGGGTACAAGAAAACGATTACCAATCCTGCTATGCGGGTAATGAAGTGTATAAACCGAAAGGAGTTGGCTGATCTCCTATGTATAAGGATCCGATGTCTCAGGCCGATATGGAGTACAAACGCTACAAAGCCTTGAATCCTGTGGAAGAGGACGACCGCAGGTCTGCGGACAAGACAACTACAGATGATACCTCGCAAAGTCTGGCCGAAGACAACCCACGAGGAGTCGCATCCGCAAAGCCCGTACCCAGGGATCGAGGAAGATGAAAGAACAGATAGGGAATGCAAAAAGGGTGCTACCCAAGCCACACAGATGATACATGGCTTAGGGCACCCTTTTGAACTTCATATGTTTACAATGGCAGCAACGCTACTGTCGATTTGGCCTCCAATCCCTCTACCATTTCATTCCAGGCAGCAGGCTTGTTTGGCAGCACTGTATAGTAACGACGAAGGAAAGCTGCCACCAATTCAGCACTCACTTCTTCCACGCTATCATCTTCAGGCATAAAGCCCAAATTCAGCCCTTCTACTGCCACTCCATCGTTATTCCAGGACGGATGTACATAGTCCAGGTCCAATCGTTTATAGCCCAGATGAGACAGTACCTCACGGCGCACGTACGGGTCCATCGGCTTGACGCCGCCAAAAGTATGATCGTTGCCACGGTAAGGGTCATAGATTTCAGCAAACATCCCCTGCAACTGCTGTCCGCTGGCCTGAGCAAGCGCGTGCAAGTCATTTTGGCGTCGTGTCCAAAGAAAACGTCCAATGCCAAGTCCCGGCTGTCCGATGATCGTAAAATCTGTCATGGCTACATTAAAATCCTCATAATAACGATACTCTGTTGCACCTACTACCTTACCATCCTGTACCGCAACAAAGACACGAATACCCGGATCTTCCAGCGGTTCTTTCCACAGGCTGTACTCCAGCACTTCCTCTGGTGGAAATACTTCCTGCATTAACTGATGCATGCTCGCAAACAGGGGGTCTTCAATATGAGTAATGCGATGATATTCCATAGGGCACACTCCTCTTCAATTAGTGATGGGTATGAAACGGATTTCGCCATTCCATCAGAGCAGCATAATTACGTGATTGTTCATCATCCAAATAATTTGGCAGGATACAAACAGGCATCCGTCCGCAACGAAGCAGAAAAGTTAATACCGGGTCTTTCAGTTTACCAGACACCACGGCATCCACATACGCTTCTGCACTCAATTGGTCGGCATGATCTTGATAACCAGGCATACGCCCCGCCCCCAGCAAACGATCCAGTCCCCGTTCAATCACAAGATGGTATAAGGAAAATATCAACCACTTGCCCAGTCCCAATCTACGGTAAGTAGGACGTACGGCCAGGTCAATCACATACAGCGCCTTACCGTCCTCACGGTGCGTACGAATATAACCGTCGTCCGCAACTTCCTCCCATGTATGCTGAGGATGTTCGGGGTTATAATGCATCAGCAGGCTGGTTACCGAACCTGCCAGTTCCCCCTCAATTTCCACACACAACGCTCCATCTGCAAAATGCTCTATCTGGCTGGCAATCTGCTCCCGGCTCCATAACAACTCCTGCGGATAAGGTGGCGGGAAGCTCTCCTGTTGAATACGCAGCAACCCCTCATAATCGGCTGTAGAATAATTGCGAATCACCGCCCGCAGCGGTCGATCACCGTCAAATATGAACCATTCTTTGCGATACATGGCTTAAGTCCTTTCATTAGCTCCAGTCTGTGTACAAATCTGTTCTACGGTCACGCCAGGTTGTCACCGAGCCACGCTCGCGCACATCGTATAACAGCTGCAAATCGAGATCTGCCGTTACGATCATATCGTTGTTCAGTTCACCCTCCACCATAATGCCGCGTGGCGGAAAAGGAATGTCATTGGGTGTAATGACTGCGGCCTGCCCATAATTGGCACGCATAAAATCAACCGTAGGCAAGGCGCCGACAGTCCCCGTTGAAACGACATACACCTGATTCTCAACCGCTCTGGCGTGGCTTGTATACCGTACTCGGTAAAATCCGTGACGATCATCCGTGCAGGAAGGGCAGAAAATAATATCTGCTCCCTTCGCCTTCGCCATACGAACGATTTCGGGAAACTCAATATCATAGCAGGTCAGCATCGCTATTGTACCCTTGGACGTCTCAAACACATTCAACCCTTCACCGTGAGCCATATTCCATTCATGCACCTCAGTCGGTGTAATATGAATTTTGTCCTGAGTGGCTACGCGTCCATCGGGGTAAAACAAATGTGCTGTATTATATAAACGTCCGTTGCGTTGAACGACATGGGTACCGCCGATAATATGCATCCCGGTCTGACGGGCAAACGAAGTGAATAATTCAAGGTACCGGTCGGTAAAATCCGGCAGGTCGTTGATCGTCAGAGCCTTGCCTTCACTGTCACCGATCGACATAAGCTGGGTCGTAAAAAACTCAGGAAACAGAACAAATTCTGCGCCAAATTCCTCGGCTGTTTTAATATAATGCTCCGATTGCAGGGCAAATTGCTCGAATGAGTCAATCGTATGCAGATGATATTGAACCGCCGACACTCTGATTTTGCTCATAATTCCTCCTCATACATCACGTCTTTTAGATTGCAAGGGATTCCCGTTGCTGATCACATTATAACCGATTCAAAAACTGGACGGGAACTGAACCGGATAAACAGGGCTTGCCTTCTGCACCTACTTTGTTTAAAATAAGGTCAAATCTTTGAATACCATGAACAAAGACATGGACGGAGACAAGTAAACGTCTAACCGGGTTCCCACAGAAAGGTACGAATTGCTGAGAGCGTACCGTAATCCCGCGTTGAAATTCACTCCCGAGTCGAGCCTTGAACCGACAAAAGGATTCATTCCTTTGTCCGCATTAGAGGTTTCCGGAAGCCCCCGTTACGGGCATCAAGCTCAGAAGTTACTGCCGTCGACTGAATTGACGTTGACGACTCGTATGTATACTTCTGTAATTAGGGTGGTACCACGGCATTCGTCCCTTGCGACGAGTGCCTTTTTGTGTTATTTTCTGCAAAAAAAGTCCATGGGCTAACAGAAAAAACAAATTTAAATTCGGGAAGGGTGTACTGTATGTCGACCAATGAAAATTCTTTGGAGCTGTTGCGGGAACAACTCGATGCTACAAACTTGCAATTGCTGGAGCTGCTGTCCCAACGCGCTGAACTGGCGGGACAACTTGGAAAATTGAAGGAAGCACAAGGGGTACCTGACTTTGATCCGGTACGTGAGCAACAAATGCTGGACAAGCTGATCGCAGCTAACCGTGGACCATTTGACGATGCTACGATTCGCCAGTTGTTCAAAAATATTTTCAAGGCATCTCTGAACTATCAAAAAGAAGAACACAAAAAGCATTTGATCGTCAGCCGCAAAAATCAGCCGGATAGCACGGTTATCAAAGTTAAAGATACGCTGGTGGGCGGCAAAGCCTCCATCATGGTTGCAGGTCCCTGCTCGGTGGAAAGCTACCAGCAAACCCGCGAAGTGGGTGCGGCTCTCAAAGAGGCAGGTGTGCCGATTCTTCGTGGCGGTGCGTTCAAGCCGCGTACGTCTCCGTACGATTTCCAAGGGCTGGGCGTTGAAGGTCTGCAAATTCTCAAACGTGTAGGCGACGAGTTCGGGCTGGCTACAATCAGTGAGATCGTCGATCCAAGACATTTGGAGGAAGCGATCCAATACATCGACATTATTCAAATTGGCGCGCGCAACATGCATAACTTTGAGTTGCTCAAGGCTGCGGGTGAAACTAGAACTCCGGTTCTACTCAAACGCGGACTGGCTGCAACAATGGAAGAATTCCTTCATGCAGCGGAATATATCGTTTCTCGTGGTAACACGCAAGTCATGCTGATTGAGCGCGGTATTCGCACGTATGAAAAATGGACCCGCAACACGCTGGACATTTCCGCTGTACCGATTTTGAAAAAGGAAAGTCATCTGCCTGTGCTGGTAGACGTGACTCACTCCACAGGACGTAAGGACATCCTGGCCCCTTGCGCCAAAGCTGCCCTGGCTGCTGGAGCCGACGGTATCATGGTGGAAGTTCATCCGAACCCGGCAGTCGCTTTGTCCGATGCTCAGCAACAGCTGAACATTCCTGAGTTCCACAACTTCCTGTCTGAAGTCAAAGAATCCGGTTTATTCAAAGCGTAAAACTAATTTTATGCCGAGATTCATAAACCGCTTTCATTTTCTCGGATTATGTTGTAAAATCGAATCAGGATTGTGACTGATCATGCAGGCAAAACCTAAATGTATATATGCTCGACTTTTGTTGAGACATATATATGTTTAGGTTTTTTTTATGCCTAAATCTTGAATAAAAAGAATACCTACATGGTTATAATCCTAAAAAACATCATAGGAACGTTCAGAGAGGGGAACAGAAATGAGAGAAAGAAAAGGGTTAAACATTTTTCTATTAGCCATGATATGTATTCTGATCATCAGTGGCTGCAGTGGTAAGGCGCCCGCCGTTGTGAAAGATGAAAGCGCTGCTCCAACAGAAAAACAAACGGAAAATAAAGTAGAAAATACA
Organism: Paenibacillus sp. TY11; assembly: GCF_059772165.1. Lineage (NCBI taxonomy): Bacteria > Bacillati > Bacillota > Bacilli > Caryophanales > Paenibacillaceae > Paenibacillus > Paenibacillus sp. TY11. The sequence goes on from NZ_JCBAIQ010000003.1 coordinate 236,987, forward strand.
GCGACCAAGGCCAGAACGGTTATCACTACCGATGGAGAAGTAGATGATATGAACTCTGTCATTCGTTTTCTACTCTACTCCAATGAAATGGATTTGTCCGGGATCGTACTGACTAGCTCCGTATATCATTATGCAGGTGATGAAAAGGCCGGCATCAAGCCATTTAGATGGACCGGAACACAATGGGTAACGGATATGATTGATGCCTACGGAGAGATTTACCCCAACTTAATCAAACATGCCGAGGGGTATCCAAAACCTGAATATATTAAAAGCGTTACCAAGATAGGAAACATTTCAAACAAGGGTGAAATGGACAAGGAAACGGAAGGTTCCAATTTTCTTAAAACACTTTTCCTAGACGATGACAAAAGAGATTTGTACGTTCAAACTTGGGGTGGAACCAATACCACAGCCAGAGCTCTAAAGTCTATTGAAGACGAATATAAAAATACAGATCAATGGGAAACGATCCGGAAAAAAGTAAGTGATAAACTCGTTCTGTACATCATTTTGGACCAGGACGATAGCTACAATAATTACATTGCAAAAAATTGGCCTGACATCAGAATTATCAATGATCAATCTAACTTCTGGCATTTCGCTTATGCCTGGAAAATGCACACGGAAGAAGTAAACAGCAAGCTGCACGGGGAATGGAACTTCAAAAATATTAAAGATGGTCATGGCAAGTTGCTGAATATGTATGCCTTGATGGGCGATGGAAATATCATCAAAGGTGAATTGGATGAAGAACAAAGAGGCAGTGACGCCTACTTAAAGAAAAATCCTCAATACGACAAGTATGATTTTATTTCGGAAGGGGATTCTCCGTCCTTCTTCTATCTGATTGATAACGGCTTGCGGAGTATGGAAAACCCAACCTATGGAGGCTGGGGAGGCCGCTTTGGTGTCGTTAACGATAAATTATTTAGAAATACCGTGTTGGATTATGATGTATATACGAAAAGATTCGAAGCAGAATACTCTCTGATGCGTTGGTTTGATGATATTCAAAATGACTTTGCTGCTCGTGCGGATTGGGCGATTGCATCCGACTACAAAGATGCCAACCACAATCCAACGTTGACTATTAAAGAAGGATTGGATCTCACTGCTAGTCCAGGGGAAAAAATTACGCTGCATGCGGAAGGCTCCGATCCAGATGGGGATCCATTAACCTATAAATGGTGGAGATACTTTGAAGTAGATACGTATGAAGACTCTAAAGTAAAGCCTGCACAGATTAAACCTGAAATGCTGGGTGATTTGCAGATCGGACTTCATCAAGAAGTAGCGAAGGGCGAGAAGGTAAACACGATTGACTTGCAAGGTAGTGATACGAATGCAGTAAGTTTCACAGTTCCTGCAGATGCTAAGTCAGGGAATACGATTCATATCATTGCAGAAGTGCAGGACAATGGAAAACATCCTTTAAAACATTATCAACGTGTGATTGTAACCGTAAAATAATAGAACACAACATTCAATAAAAATAGGCTCATGGAATAACACTCCATGGGCCTTTTATTTTTGCACATCGGACATCGGACAATTCCTTACACATTCAATGCTTTTTTTCAGTCAAAGGAACATAATATCCTTTACCATTCGGACCCATGGCGAATTTATTGCGAAGATGGATTAGATTAGGGCCGAATTTCGCTTCCAATTGTTCACGGAACTCATACAGTATTTCCATGATATAAATATCATGGATAATCACTTCAGTAATCGGCATCACAAGACCCGGATGCAACGTCCATGCAGCGCGGCTGTCATCACCAAGTGAAAGTATACCAGCTACAACTTCCCGGTCGTCTACGCTAAGTACAATCCACCGACCGCCAATTTCGGACGTAATCTCCTCACTCATATCATGGCGGTAAACGGTAGCGAAATCAAAGTTAAGTTCCCCATACGCTACAATGATAACTTCAATTCCTTGTTGAGCAACTTGCTCTAAGGCATCTCGGAACACCTCGGCATCCTCTTTCCAAATTTCCAGTAAAATTCGGTGTTTTGCTCCCTTCATCCCTTCATTTATGCGATTGATAATGGCTTCATACCCCGAAATGTTCCAAATATTTTCTCTGTTTTGAAACGATGCTGTGTACTGCTCCAAACTCTCTTGCGCCACATTGAAAATCTGCTCTGCTTTGCGTTTTCTCTGGGCAATCAATTCATGTGGCGGGAGCGGCACATACAGAGGCGTATTTTCTTGACTTACGATGATGTCCCCACGGTTGACCATTCCCGACAAAACCTCATAAATTTTTGATCTCGGTACCCCAGAATTCAATGAAACGGCGTACCCTGAAAGTGGAGAGCTTTCCAATAAGGTCACATAAGCCTTGGCTTCATATTCACTAAAATTCAAATCACGTAGAATTTCTAATATATTTGGTTTTGGTTTCATGACGTCTTCTCCTCAATTCGTGTTCATCCTTACTATATCACTTCCCCTTGACAAAAACTGATATACACACTATCTTTTTAGTAGTGTTTTTATAGTAGTCACTATAGTAGCTACTATTATTATTTCACAGGAGATCACCTCAGGGAGGATTTAACTTGAACAAAGTCATAGCTCACCACAGCGAAAGCAACCGGATTTACTACGGTGCTACGATTCTGGCCCTATTGATCTGGAGCACATCGTTTATTGCCACCAAAGCAGCCTACACGACGTTCCCCCCTCTTACTTTGGGTCTATCCAGATTTATTATAGCTTCCGTTGTGCTAGGTATCGTTTTGCTGATTAAAAAAGAACATGTCAAAGTAAAGCCAAAAGATTTGGCTACGATTTCGTTTAGTGGTGTTTTGGGAATCACTCTTTATTTCTCAATGGAGAATATAGGGGTTAGCCTGACTACTGCTTCCAACGCAGCATTAATTGTTGCATCATATCCCGCAATTACATCGCTGCTTGAACTTATTTTGTATAAAGTGAAAATATCCAAATATAAAATTTGCGGCATAGCACTGGCCATGATCGGGGTATATTTCTTGACCTCGGTTGGCGATAGTTCGGATAGTAAGAATCAACTCATCGGAAATTTAATATTGATTGGGACGGGTTTTGCGTGGGCGTTTTACACTTTCATGACGCGCAAGGTTGTGGACAAATATCCACCCGTGACGTTATCTTTTTATCAAACCGTTGCAGGTAGTATATTTTTCATACCGTTGGCTCTATTAGAAAAGGATAGTTGGCAGGCTCCGACAACAGGATCGTTTATGTTGTTAGTATATCTGGGCGTATTCTGCTCCGTTATCGCATTTTTGCTTTACAATTACGGATTAATCAAGCTGTCACCGAGCAGTTCCGTTTCTCTGATGAATTTGGTTCCGATATTTGGAGTCTTATTCTCAGTGTTACTATTGCAAGAAACGATTACATGGCGCCAAATCATTGGCGGTTTGGTCGTCATTATAGGTGTCCTATTGAGTGCTCATCAAACGAACAGCAAATAGAACGATGGTATTTATGAAGAGTCAATACGATGTCCTTCCGACTTCATACTGCGAAGCTAAAGGGCTGAACATGCTACAATAAAAGGGCGAGTGACCTCACCAAAAGTTTCTCGCCCAGTCGGTTGCATTTATGCAGTCGGCTTTTTTTCTTTTATATAAAAAAGGTGGTTATATTGATTGATGAGGTTATCCATAATTACAGACTGTCTGAGCACACTGGCATGATTAAAACCATGTTTTGCTTGCAAAATATACAGCTTTTGACGAGCTTTCTCAAGCTGTTGACGCAAAATGTCGTCTCTTATCATAATATATCCCTCCTTGTCATATTTTCAGTTTAGAGGGTTATGAATAAGTTTACTAAAAGTAAAGGTTTGGGATAATTATCAATATAGATGCATGCTGCCACACGTCCCTTCTGCTCATTCCATTATTACCCTCTAAATTAGAAAAGTCTACCGCAAACCACATCCTTCAATCGTGGAACAACTGCGAAGAAGCTGATATAATCGAATGGAATGGAGATGATGACATGGCTAAGAAGAGAAATTCGTCTTCCCCTGCTCCTGCGGCTCAGGACAAACCTGCTACGTTAAAGGATCTGTTGAGTCAGGACGTGCTGAATAAGCTTAAGGCTCAAGCCAATGAAGCTCAGGCAGAACAGGACAAGCGTAAAGAAGACGAACGGCAGCGTGCCGTCGAAGCAAAAAAAGCTGAACAGAAGAAGCTAGACAACAACTTCGAGCATCTGCTGAATAACAGCAATTTGGACTGGCATAAATATAAATAAGCCAAAACCATTGCGGTTTTGGCCTATCTTTACGCTTTATGTTATAGCCAGTCACGAATATGTTGTACCGAGTACAGCACCCCTACCCAAACCGGCAGACTGAACGCCATACCCCATATGAGACCTTTAGCCAGCTTTTTGTCTACCTCCATCGTGATCCTGCCCCTTTCCTTGGGAATAGCAGCAGTATGGGTTAAGAATACGGATTTCAAACCCGTATTTCCTTATCCCCAGCAAAAAAGGTATGATAGAAAATGGAAAAGTGTTCTGCGCTGCCCCCAAACTATAATTTAGGATGTTACACCATCCAACCTTTCAGGAGGAATAACAATGAACCGAAAAACGATACGCCCATGGTACACGTTGTGCCTGCTGGCCATCATGCTCGTGCTGGTTGCCGGGTGCGGCACAAAAGCGGCCGATGTGGAAGCCGCAAGCCGGACAAGCACTACAACTCCCGCTGCGACTAAAGACAAAAGCAAGGCTGTTTCTCATCCGATTGTCACGATTGTCATGAATGATGGCAAGAAAATTAAGCTTGAGCTGTATCCCGAAGTAGCGCCGAACACGGTTAACAATTTCATCTCTTTGGTGCAAAAGGGAGCTTATAACGGTACCATTTTCCACCGTGTCATCCCAGGCTTTATGATTCAGGGTGGTGATCCGCAAGGTAACGGTACAGGTGGCCCCGGCTACAGTATCAAAGGCGAATTCAAGAGCAATGGTGTTAACAATACACTCAAACATACACGTGGCGTATTATCCATGGCCCGCTCAGCGGATCTGGATTCGGCCGGGTCGCAATTTTTCATCATGGTTGCCGATGCGGACTACCTCGACGGTCAATATGCAGCTTTCGGTAAAGTAACGTCCGGGTTGGACGTGGTCGATGCTATCGTCAACTCCAAGCGGGATAGCACTGACAAACCAATCAAACCAGCTACGATGAAAAAAGTCACTGTGGATACGCTGGGTAAAAAATATCCGGCTCCAGTCAAAGTAAAGTAATATAGTATCTGGATGACAACAACGGCCCTGTGCGTATGCATGGGGTCTTTGTTTGGCTGCTGCCTCTGTGATGTAGTAAGAGTATATACACAAAAGGAAGCGTTTTCAATCATTATTTTTAAAGCTTTTTTACTGCTCAATGGGCCTGCCAGCGTTCGACAAAAAGCTACTGTATGAGCAGTAAAGTCGTCTAATTGGATTTGGTCTCTACTGAACGAATACCTTCCATCTCTTGAAGCAGTGACAGCAGTTCCTCCACTCCCTCTGAACGGGACAGCTTTAAAAGCATATGAACCATCAACTGCTCGCCGTTATTGATGCGCTCGACGTGAAAGCTGTGAATCGTCAGCTTCTTGTGCTCCAGCAGTTCTTTGATTCGATTCAGTACGTCCGGCTCATTATCGACCTGAACAACCACTTGTCGCGTAGACGGGGTAGCCAGCTGATAAAAACGACTATGGAGCAAGGACTGAGCCGCCAAAATAAACAGCGTCACACCCGCACCTAGCCCATACATTCCCGCACCGACGGCAATACCAATCCCGGCGGTAGTCCAGATGCCCGCAGCGGTGGTGAGTCCTTTGATTCTGTTTTTTTGTGTGAAAATCATCCCTGCGCCGATAAAGCCGACTCCACTTATAACCTGTGCTGCTATTCTGGAAGGGTCCAGCGACAGATTAGACCATGCTGTTTGATCCTGAAAACCGTATTTAGATACCACCATCATAAGCGACGCACCAATACCCACAATGAAATGCGTGCGAATGCCAGCCTCCTTCATCCGGCTTTTGCGCTCATAGCCAATTAACGCGCCGCACAACCCGGCGAACATGACCCGAATCAGATAATCCCAATCCCACATACTTTCTTCACTCCACTATATTTTATGTTTTGAAAAGATGCTGCTCCTAAAAAATATACATTTCAAAAATGCTACGGCAAATGAGCCGTTTATACAGCTGTTATTTTGTTATTACCCAAATTTTAAGGAACCTTCACTTCAAGCTCCGACAGATTGCGATGTGCCTTCCTTCCCTTGAGCAGCCACAGCTCCGGTGTATCCTGCACACCATCAAGGCGCAAGCTGAACGCCTTCGACGGTAAATTGCGTATACGCAGCAATAGACGGTTTCCGTCTGCTACTGCATCCACAAGCTCCAGCAACGTTAGTGAATCGTTCCTTAGCTTGCGGCTCAGATCGCGAGTTGTACCCGCTGTGTCCTCCCGGCTCCAAATACGCAGCCCATCTACAGACGGCGTTGCAATCCGCTTGCTGAAAGAAACAACCACCTCATCTTCGGCTGACCGTTCCGCCCTAAGCGGTCTGGGCGGCTCATCGTACATGTAGCCGCCCAGATGGTATTCATAGGCGGTCCAGGCGTCGTAGTCACCCTCCAGGGCGGTAGCCCCAAACCGCCGCGTCCACTCGCGGTCCCGAACCATACGCGCGAGGGAACCGATATCCGCCTGCACCCCGAGGGACAGGCCCGGATAAGCGGCGCGTATTGACTGCGCGATGCGGGCGTAGCCGCAAATATACTGCGGCGGCAGACGGCGGCGCATCCAGTCGGGCCAATGGGTCTGGAGTACGTGCATATCCGGGGCTACGCACCCGATCATGGCTACTGCGTCCAGACCCTGCCATTCCCGCAGCTGGCCGGGAACATCGCCGCGTCCGCTCACAGCAAGCGACCATGTCGCCACGCAGATGTCCGGCCGGACATCACGCACACCGCCTGCGCCGTTCACCAGCTCACTGATCAGCCCGTTCACGGCGTCCACGCGCAGATCGACCCACTGCGCGTACAGCTTCGGAACCTTCCGATAGTAATTCCGCGCATGCTTGTCGCGGAAATCCGGAATGTCCTCACCGCTACGCTCGCGAAAGGCACGCTGTGCATGCGGCCCAACATCCCCGTACACTCCACTGCGCAGCCCGTTCCATTCGGGGAAATAAGGCTCCGCCACCTCGAACCCGTCGAACGGAATGTCGGTGACGAGCCGGGCAGCGGCTTTCTTTTTCCATTCCACATACTCCTGGGCAAAATGCGAAAGCCGCTGAAACCCGTCGTTCGGTTCGCGCAGCAACTCCATGCGCCATCCTTTCCACTCCGGCGGCAGCTGCGACACGCCAAAAGAACCGTTGCCCAGCACCATCGCCCACACCGCTATGCCTCTGCGTTGAAAAGCAGCAACAAGCGCTCCATCCACTTCATTTTCACGCACGACAAAATAATGAACGGTCTGGTAGCCCGCAAGGGCGATCTCATCTGCTATACTGTCCCGCGAACGGTTGGCGTAATAGGGAAACAACGGATCGATTTGAATACTGGGGCCGCTCAGTGCCCACGGTTTCATTTTTCCGATCAGTGCTATAGAGTTTGTCGATTCGGGTCGGTCATTTGTGTTATAACTCAATTCAATCCACCTCCGTCACTCGCGTCTTCTCCGATACTTGTTCCTGCTACATGTTTTTGCTGTATGTTCCTGCTGGTTCCGCCTATGTTACCATATTTCGCAAATTCAATGAAATATAGCTGCTACTGTTTCACCATCAACGAACAGAGGTATTGGAATAACGAGTCAGGTTTAGCTTATGAACGGAATGGGAGGAATAGTCAATGGCAGAGCAGCGATTGCAAGGAAAGATAGCTGTGGTTAGTGGTGGAGGTTCAGGAATCGGCAAAGCGACCGCGATCCGTTTTGCAGAACAAGGCGCCAAGGTGGTCATGCTGGATCGGACACCCGAGCATGCAGAGGAGACCAAAGCCATCATTGAGCAGGCTGGCGGTGAAGCGCTTGTGCTGGAATGTGATATTTCCAAGCCAGACATGATTCAGCAGGGGTTCGCTAAAGTCGTGGAAACGTACGGAAAGCTGGATATATGCTATCCCTTATCTAAAAGAACACGGCGGCAGCATTATCATAACCAGTTCCATCAACGGTAACCGAACCTTTTCGGGTATTGGGTTCTCAGCCTACGCCTCCACCAAGGCGGCTCAGGTTGCTTTTATGAAAATGGCAGCGCTGGAGCTGGCACGTTACAAAATTCGGGTCAACGCGATATGTCCCGGAGTCATCGACACAGAGATTGATGATAACACTTACCCTTCGGAAGACTTGAAGAAGGTACAAATTCCAGTCGAATTTCCGAAGGGCGGAGAGTACCCGCTGGAGGATGCTCCCGGTGAGCCAGAGCAGGTGGCCAATCTGGTCCTGTTTCTCGCCTCAGACGAATCATCTCATGTATCGGGTACGGAAATCTATGTAGACGGAGCAGAATCACTGCTGCGTTAAGTATAGAATGGGATCGTTGTACCCATGCAAACTACTGTTTAGGCCATCCAAGCAGCCTTATCCCTGGTCAATACTTGTGGAAAAGGCTGCTTGGATGGCTTTACAACGGCTTTATGATGACCTGTCAGCGCCATGCACAGCTCCTTTGTGAAAGCGGGCATACAGCCTGCCTCCTGGCAGCACCTCGAACAACAGCATTAGAAGAGAAAAGAACAGCAGTGCAATGGCCTCTTCTGCCAGAATATAAAGAGGATATGGCCCCAAAACATCCAATATCGACGGTGTCGACGGCTTTCCAGCCAGAAACATGTAGTTAGCTCCGAGAGCATCGTCTACGATCCACACCATCAGCGCCAGGCCATTCAGAAAAAGCATCACTCCTCCCACACTCTTCCACGTCGGTCGGAGTCTTTCTATCCAGGTCATATACAAGGCTGCCAGAATAATAGCACTATGAGCTATGAAAAATTGGATAAAACGATAATGCGGAAATGCGTATGCCAAATTAGGCGTGAGTACTGCTTGAAGCGCTCCCCCAATTCCGGCAAAAAGGATGATCGGATATAACCAGCGACTTCGAAAAATGAGCATCAGGATAGACAACAGCAGTGTCACACTGCACAGTTCCAGCGGCAATGACGTCTGAACATCCCAAATATGCTGCGTCACATACCATATATTCAGAGTCACTTCTGACAGAATGAGGACCGTAATTAACAACCAGCGAATTCCCTCGCTTATAGGCTTGTTCGACCGAATCCATCCCCGAGTCAGCCACAGCATCAAAGCGCATACAATGAGTCCCAATATAGCCAACCCATGTGACGGAGTAAAAGCCTCGAACCCTTCTGGCGCGTTGGCATCGAACCAAGGCCCTGACCACGACCTATCCATAGCTAGCCCCCTTTGATCTCTTTCTCTCTTCGTTGCATTCTATTTTATACCCACTAGCCGATTATGTTCTAGCCGTGTTTCTTGCTTGTTCCATACCTTACCTTTATGATAAAAGATATTATATTCAAAGGAGAACCCTCATGGCCATTAATCGCCGATTAATTACAGATCAGGATTTCAGCGAGGCACTGGAACGTCATCTTCGTGTCCGGGTATTTCAGGATGACCAATTGATTGGCTCTGGCGGAATCATAATCCGTTTTGACGATCAAACCATTGTCGTGCAATCCAGCGTCAGTGATCTGGCTTACCACCCCAGAAAACAATGTGAGTTTTTTGAAATTAAAAAATAGCCACTACACACCGGGGAACCATTTTGCTGCGTTTTCCGGTGTATAGCGGCTATATTTTGTTTGTATATATCATGCCTCACATGATGGTTTCTGTTATAGTTGCATTCCACGTGTTTTCATCATGAGTTTATTCGTAAGCACTTTCAAATCCTCGGAAGAAGACGAAATTTCCTGCATAATAGCCGTCTCCTCATGAGCAGCTGTATAAATTTTGTGAGCACCTTCAGAGAAAGCCCTTGACATTTGCTGAATACGATGGATCTGCTCAAAGGTTTGATCCACCCGATTCGTCTGCTCTGTCACGGCTTCTTCCATCGAACGGATGCTCTCGACAAATTCACGTACAATGGCGTTCAAACGGTTCAGCGTCTGATCCACAGAGCTTGTCCGTTCCGCCTCAGCACTGACCAACGCCGTTTGCTGATGCATCAACTGCACGGTCTCTACGATTTGCGATTGCACACGGCTAACGATGGCATTAATTTGCTGCACAGACTCCGTACTTTGGGCGGCAAGTGCGCGAATTTGGTGAGCCACTACAGCAAACCCGTTCCCTTCTTCTCCTGCACGCGCCGCTTCTATGGAAGCATTCAACGCCAGCAGATGGGTCTGTTCGGCAATATCCTTCACGGTGCTTGTAATCGCTTCAATTTGGGAAGCTTCCTTTTCCAATCGTGCAATAACCTGTTGCGAACGACCATGTGAAGCTGTCAACTCTCCCATTCCATCCATAAGGGATGAAAATACAGTCTGCGTCGAATCTACTGAATGCTCCATATGGCCTGACAGTTCCAGCATATGCCCCGATTTGCTACGCATCATTTTAAAATCGCCCAGCATTCGATCTGCTGTTTTAATAGATTGGGCAGATGCTTGTTTTTGCTGCTCCACGCCATCCAAAATATCTTCTACCACCGAAGACATGGACTCAATTTGTGTCGTAGCCTGTACTATAGCCAAGCTTAGATTTTCCGCACTTTGCGAAGTTGTTCTGGTGCTGTACGATATCTCGTTGAACATATCTTTAATGTTCAGCATCATATGCCGAAATGCATCATACAACACTTTGATTTCATCCTCCGAACGACGTTCAGGAATCACAACAGACAGGTTCCCCGCCGAAGCTTCTTCTGCCGCCTTTGCCAACCTAACAATTGGCCGTGTGAGTAATTTTGAGATCAACCAGCCCAAAATGCCACTCCACAGGACACCCAATAAGAGAATGATCGAAGTGTACACCCATTCTTGTGCACCTTGAGCAAGCCAGTCCTTGAGTACAAAAATAAAAAAAGCGCTTGTTCCATAGGTTATTGCGGAAATTGCAACAAATGCAGTAACCATTTTCGTACCTAGTGACATCTTCATGTACTGTAGCCCACCCCAAAAAACTTAAATTTGATTCCATTTTACCATAAAATTGCTACAATTCTAGTAGTATTTTTCACAGACAGCTATATTCATGAGCATAAAGATATAGAGACATAAGACCCCAGCCCTAACGAAAAAAACAACATGTTATCAGGCAGCAGCTTGCATTATAAAATGGACGAATCGCGCTGCTACTTACTTTACAGGTCATTTGTCACATTTTAAGTGATCTATTGCTCGACAACGTCATTTTCCATTATTAAAAATCATTGTCATTTTCCTGTTCAACGACTGTTTTCTTAATCGCTTCAATTGTGTCTATTTGGTGACCGTTTTTTTCCAGTACGGTAAACTCCCACAAACCGATGGTCAGCTTCTCTCCTTGCTGGATATCAAAACGCTCTGAAAGCATCCAGCCGCCAATCGTATATACGTCCCCGGCCTCAATATCCGTCTCCAAGCGCCGATTGACCTCATGAATGAGCGCCTGTGATTTGAGTATGTAACGATGATCATCTGTTTTTGTAATGAGTGGAGTTAACGCTGCGGGGGTTTCGGTATCGGTATACGAAGGAATGTCACCAACAATCTCCTCCATAATGTCCTCCAGTGTGACAAGTCCAGACGTTCCACCATATTCGTCCACCAGCACCGCTACAGGAATACGTCGTTTTTGCATCTGAATCAGCAGATCCCGAGCCTGAACCGTCTCAATAACCTGAAGCACCGGGTGAATATAAGAAGCCATCGTCGTATTCGCTGTGCTGTGCCCACGAGCCAAATCATGCAGGGCTTCCTTGACGCGAATCATCCCGATAATACGATCCCGGTCGCCATGTTCAGCTACAGGTAGAAAATTATAGACCTTGTCCTCGATCAGCTCCATAAACTCGGCCACCGTTGCCTGGTGAGAGATGGATCGGATGTGGATGCGTGGTACCATAATTTCCTGCGCCGCACGGTCGTCAAAATCAAATACATTGTTCAGGTATCGATATTCTGTTGGTGTAATTTCACCACTACGAAAGCCTTCAGATAACGCCAAACGAAGCTCAGCTTCACTGAGTGCTGCATCTTCTTCAGATACCTTTTTCAGCCCGAAGAGACCCGTAATGACACGCGAAGAACGACTGAGTACCCAATTCAGGGGATACGTCATTTTATAGAATATCGTAATTGGACGGGCAAAAAACAAAGCCATCGGCTCAGCAATCTGTATGGCGAATGTTTTGGGTACCAGCTCCCCGATGACCACCTCGAAATAGGTCAAAATCAGAAAAGCCAACAAAAAGGAGAGCACTCCCGTCAGACCAGCCGGAATATGTGCCAACACAAACAGGGGGTGTAGCAGCTTTTCAACTGTAGATTCCCCTAACCAGCCTAGCGCCATTGAGGTTAATGTGGTTCCGAGCTGACAAGCGGATAAATACTCATCCAGGCGAGACAGAATGTTTTTGACGGCTCTCGCATTTTTGTTGCCTTCAGAGGCCAGTTGATTGATGCGAGATACCCGTACACGAATAATGGAATACTCCGAGGCCACAAAAAAAGCAGTTAATGCGATAAGTAAAATAACTAGAATGATATTTATCGTTTCCATAGCCTTCTCTTGCTCCGTTTATGACGAAGCAAGAAGCACCCCCTTATGACATTCATTTTTGGATGGAACCATAACATAAGTAATGATGTCCATAATCGTGTATTACCCAAAAATGACAAAGAGTAGACTATGTATGACCCTGTTAGCAAATTGCCAGCGGACTCTTTTGCACGATATCTATCCATTGATCAGCTATCAACTGGTGCCCAACCGCTGTCGGATGAACCCCGTCATGCAGCCAATAGGAGGCGTCCGCCTTCGTAGCGGCTTCGTTCAGCATGCTTTGGAGCGGCACAAATACGGCTCCAAATTCGTCTGCTAGCTGACGCACAACACGCTGGTACCCCGTTATTTTTTCTTGCCAAATGTCCCATCGCGCCTCGGTAGCTCCCGTTTTCAAAATAAACGGCTCACACAGCACCAGCCCGATATCGGGCATCACTTCACGCGTTTCTTCCAGAAGGTGGCGATAGGCTCGTTCAAATCGGTCCGTCACCCCGGACGGCTCCTGCTCCACGATCCGCCAGGCATCGTTCACTCCGATTAGAATACTGAGCAGATCCGGCTTCAGGCTAAACGTGTCCTCATTCCAGCGTGCATACAAATCCGAAACCCGATCCCCCGAAATTCCCCGGTTCACAAATTCTGGCTGCGTAGCAGTCAAACGGCTCCCCAGTGCACCTGCGATCAGATACACATAGCTCTGACCCAGCCAATGGTTCGCGTCCTCATTCCGTCCTCGTCCTCCGTCTGTTATGGAATCCCCCTGAAAAAGAATACGTGCATGCTCTGTACTCGTCATCTTCCTAACTTCCCCCTTCGCCTTTTCCAATAATACCCTTATCATACCTCGCATTCTCTAAGTTGGAAAGCGGTTTCAATATAGAAGAATGTCAGATTTGCCATATGGCCGGATTCACTAGCTTTAATTATGGTAGGAATCCGGGGGCAAAGGCGATCAAGTCATTTCACACCGCTCGGTACTTACACACCTCACGAAAATTACAGCCTCCGCACGCTCTGCGTGAAGGCATCGGAGTGAAGAAAGATTCGGGCTTGGGTCGATTATAATAATCGTCATCGAGACAGGACTTCATTTCCTCGATGTATCGACCTACATTGCCAACTACCTTGTCAATATCCTCTGATGTGGGACGATATACTTCATGCTCTCCTGTCATCAAATATTCCACACGCACCTCGATCTTCTCCAATGGAAGCTGATAGTGCTCCTGCACATAGGAAGCATATAAAAATAATTGGTCGGAGAAATCGCCTTCCTTGCCTGTTTTCCAATCTACGATGACCATGTCTCCGTTGTCTCTACGGTAGAGCAGGTCCATTTTGACATATACTTTCGTCTCGTGAAGCAGCATCGTATCCCACTTCTCCACTTCGACAATTCGGGCCTCACCCTGTTGCAGCTCACGCCAAACCGCGGTACGGTACAAATTGTGCACCACTGCGTGCTGTCGCTCCTTAATCCGGGCGATCCGTTCCGGAAGCACCTCGTCGTCGTAATAAATCTCTGCCAGCATGACACGATTTTTCGGATCTTGCAGCCATAGCTCACGGTGTAACGATTCCTTGTAGCTGTCATTCAGCATATTCTTCATAGCAGTTTCCAGGTATGCTGTGCGCGGGATAGCACCTTTTTCCATCCATCCGCGTATGACCGATTCACACATTTGGTGCGTAATATTCCCGAATAAAATATATAGGTTGCTCAGTTGCTTGAGCCGATACAACGTAACTTGCTCTTCAGTGCCCTGTGCCGAATTCCAACCGTTATGCGAGCCGTAATAATGATAATAGTATTTGCGTAAGCATTCGTCGAACGTTTGGGCCCTCGATTGTGAATAGGACCAGGACGGGTATATAGCCATGACAGGCCCTCCTTCATTAGAACTACCATCTCTCTATTATAACGCAAATCTGGGCAGTATCGGCCTTAAAAAGGACGAAAGACTTTAACCAATTGGTTAATTGGTTAAAGTCTTCACCTGATTAGTTAGCAAACTCTCAATGATTCCGTTCAGCATTTATCAAATCACTAACATTAACGGCACCGTACTCACGGACGTTGACAACGAGTACTGGAGTTCCCAGCATTCCGCTGATCCACGCCTTATAATCATCAACCTGATCATTGGGAAGAATCGTCAAGATGACTCCAGCGAAGCCACCACCATGTACCCTGCATGCGCTGTTATCTATTGATTTTAAATACATTTCCGTTAAAGCCAGTGCAACCGATACGTCTTGTTCCCGGGCAATCCCACTTCTATATACGTTTTGAAGCCATTTCCATGAGGAATTACCAGATTCGGTAACGAGCCTCAGGAAATCAGTAAAGCGCCCCTCCTCCAGTGATTTCACCTGTTCATCCACACGTCTATTTTCTTCAAAAAAATGCAACGCCCGCAGCACTGCACGGTCTCCTGCTTTTTCCCTGACCATTTTAAGGTTGGCATATAGATCCTCTGGCAATAAGTCACGGCAAACCGAAGCGTCTAAAGACTGAGCCACTGCAAACATTTCGTTGGGCACCGCCGCGTAATCGTCCGTTAAATCAGCATGATCTCCGTCTGTATTTACGATAACTAGGGAATATCCGTTTTGTTGAAAATTCCAATGTATTGGATTTACGATCGGTTCCTTGGGGTTTTCAAAGTCGATGGCAATCAATCCCCCGTATGCACAAGCCATTTGGTCGAGCAGGCCCGACGGCTTGTTCCAATAGCCATTTTCCGCGTACTGGCCGATTTTGGATTTAGAGACAGCATCTAACGCTCCCTCGTTATAAAAATGACTTAATATCGTACATATCAACATTTCAAAAGAAGCGGAAGAGCTTAATCCTGAAGCAGAGAACACATTACTTGATATATAAGCTTGGAATCCTCCGATGCGGTATCCGAATTCAAGTAGACCAGCGACAATACCACGGACCAGCAACATCGTACCGTCATCCTCCGGTTTTGGCGACAAGTCGGTTAAATCAATGACGTATTTCGTTTTGTAGCCTTCAGAAAAAAATGTAATTACGGACTCCTCCACTTTAGTAGCTACAGCGATGGTATCAAGTGTAATACTGCCTGCCAGCACCTTCCCGTGATTGTGGTCTGTATGATTTCCTCCAATTTCGCATCGCCCCGGAGCACTAAACAGTTCAATGTCCCCTACACCAAAATGCTCCCGATACGCCTTTATAAGTGATTGATATCGAGTCATTTGCTCGGAAGTTTGCTGTTGACCGTACATTCGGGCAAGCACCATTTGTCCCTCGCTAGAATTCAATAGTTCCATATCTTTCATCGTCTATCCCCCTAGTTGTATGTGATTTCCACCGCCGCCCGGCAGCATATGTATGGCACTTCTCATAGGATTTTCGCACCTCCTTTTTGCCACGCTAGAATGACACTATCATTATCTCAATTTTCTCTGTATAAAAGTATGGCACTATTTTAATCTGTAAGCGCTTATTTAAATAGCTTTTCTGAGCACTTTACCAATATAACTAAAAAAGAACCGGCTCCTGATCGGGCCGGTTCCTGTGTTTATACCTGATTCATTCCATGTACTAACCATACAGTCTGAGGACAGGTATATTAAATCTCTTCTTAGTCGCGTTTCAGTACATATTCCCCAGCATTGTTACGAGTTACAGTGGCGCCAAGCGCCTCGGCAACTGGTTTGAAAGGAACGTACAATGTGCCATATTCATCCGTATATGGAGCTTGTGGCAGCGTCAATGCGCTTCCTTCCAGTACAGCCTGCTTGGAGCCACTTTTCAGCTTAATTGTCTTACCAGTAATATCATCAATTACAGTAGTTTGTTTGGCAGCTGCATCCCATTTTAATTCGGAGTTCAGTTCGCTCGTCAGTTCACGCAGTGGGATGAAGGCCGTACCTCCACGATTCTCCAAGACGTAGTAATCGTCTTTAGGATCGAAGGTTGTTTCTACTTTTGTAATTTCCAAATCATTTTTTAAAATGTTGTAGATCGGAGAATTCGCTTCAAAATTGCGCAGCGTCGCTCCCGGTGTTAATTCAGCTTGTTTATTCAAGTCAATAACGCCGTTAGAAATATCCACTTTGTCAGCCGTCACACTACCATTGACGTTCCATGATTGAGTCTCGGTCAGAATTGTGAAGGACTTCACCGGAAGACCGTCCACATCTGGCAAAGCAACCGTCAGGTCTGTCGCAGCTTTGCGAACATTTCCTTTTTCATCAAAATACATGTCGCTTTTCAGCACAGTGTTAGCACTCAGAACCGTTTTGATTTCAGGGGACTGTGCATACATGGTGCTAACTCCTACATCATACTGATCAACAGCCAGATCCAAATACTTTTTAACTTCGGTGTAAGCCTCATTAACCATTTTTTCTTTGTTGGCACTCAGTTCCGCTGTTACTTTATCACTACCTTCAATATTCATGCCGGAAGCGATAGTTTTAGTCATATCAATGGCTTGCCCGATCAGCTCTTTCAAGCCTGCTTCGTCCTTGGCCAGATTCGCCAGGAACGGTTTTACCAATGTTACCAGCTCATCACCACGAAGTTCAGCATGCAGATGGGTCAGTTTCACTTTGTCTTTTTCACCGTATACTTCCTCGGTTACAGACGTTGCAGAAATGGTCGAAGGGTTAGGCGCATGCTTGAGCATAAGTGCAGCGGCTGTTTTCGTCAGTTCTCTCACGTCTTTGGAATATACATACGGATCAAATCCAGCAGGCAGACCGTTCAAACTCTCTTGCGAGTTCAAAGATATGTAATAAGGTTTTTTGGCACCTTCCAGTTGAATAGCCAAACCTTGACGGTCTAAAGCAAGTTCAAACGGCAAATTATACTTATCGATGTGCAATGTACCCTTGGCGGAAGCAAGTTCCTCCGATTGTACCTTGGCTTCATCCACAGTGACCGAAATCGAATTAATCAAATCTATGATTTCTTTATCTCCTTGCGTGATTCCTTCTCTTGGAGTCAATTTAAGAGAGATCTTCTCCGTGGACTGCTGGGATTTCACATCAAGTGTTCCCAATAGACTTTTACTTACATCAAATCCGCCTACTGCCTGGCAACCTGTCAAAGCTATCATTAACAGAATAAGAGGGACAGCGATCCATTTTTTTATATTCATATTAATCCCCTTTCAAGATATTTCCGTACTCTCTTCTATTATCTCAGTGTTAACACGCATTGTAAATGAGTAGAATGGAAAATAGAACTAGTTATTTAGGATCAATTTTCAGCCTGAAGCATCCGGTAAGCCAGTAGTGCCATCTCCAGACAGCGACGTTTGTCAGGGTCTGCCAAATTTCCCTCTACGATTTCATTAATTTTATCCAGCCGATTATAAAGGGTCTGTCTGTGAATGTACAAAATCCCGGCGGTATCACGCTTGGAGCCATGGCATTGAAAGTAGGCATCCAGCGTATCCAGAAGCTGCATATGGTGCTCACGATCATGCGCAATCAGCCCGCCCAAATGGTCCTGTACAAACTCTTGTAGAAAAGGGATGCGGGGCACCGCCTTCAACAACTGATAGATTCCGATGCTGTCGTAAAATAGCCGATCTTTCATGACTGGGACGCTTCGTGCCACTTCAATGACCTGATATGCCTCTTCAAAACTGCGGTCCGTCCCCGTCATACGATGCCTTACTTTACCAAAGCCTGCATGAATGCGTACCTTATCAAGCTGTCCTGCGGCATAGTTCTGAATATATTGGACCGTATGGGCAAGCACTTTTTTCATTTGCGCGGCGGAACGCAGTGTTAATTCCTCCTTGGCACAAAGGATGTAACATTGACTCCCTTTCATCATCAGCAGATTGTGCAACGTTTCTTTTTTTAACAAAGAACGAAGCAGCACTAACACATCCTGATTGATGGATTCCTTACGCACCTGACTGGCGTCCTTGTCCTGATGTTCCACCTCGATGACCCCTGCCCAAAATAAATACTGCCCCTTCGATAACAATCGCAGTCCCATCCGGGTCTGGGCCTGTTCTTCACTGGGAAGCTGTCCGTTCAATACATCCTGAATCAGTTCATTTTGATTACGTAGCAATCGATCTTCAAGAAACTGTGTTCTCAGCACCAATGTAGCGGCTGCCTTGGCTGTGTAATCGAGGAGCAGCGACAGTTCTTCCGTCGGCATTTCACTATGCAGCACCAAACCTACAGCAGAAAACACCTGACCGAAGCATACAACGGGCTGAAACAAGACGGCAGTGGATTCATTCAGGTGAAACAGCAGGTGTCCCTCCCGGTCGGCAGTCATACTAGATTCCACTTCATTGGCATAAAAATCTGCAATACGGTCCGCCAAATCCGGCTGGACGGAAGGTACGAATCGATTGGTGTCAATGGAAGACATGTAGATGACCTGCCGGGCAGCATAGTCATGAAGCACACGCATGAGGGCGTTCATATCAGTGCTGCGCAGGGTTTCCTGCTGAAGCTGACGTGAAAATCGCTCCAGATCTTTTAGTAGTTCATGATGTCGGTTAATAAGTAGGGAATGAATATCTTGTGTAATTTCAACAAAACGCACAGGCTGCTCAAATACGATGACCGGGAAATGATGTCGTTCTGCCAACTCCAGAATTTCCGGGGGGATCTCATGAATACTCGTGCCCAGCTCCACACACAATCCCGCGGCTTCCGAGCGGATCAGCTGCTCCATATACTCGGTGCGCTCTTCCCCCTTCCGGGTTAGCCACAGGCCGGTCGTCAAAATCAGGTCATGACGGCTCACAAACGGGGAAACATTTGTGATTTCTAGCACATGGACCCAACCCACACGGCGATTTACGCCCTGTTCCCCCGCCGCCAGCTTCGCCCGCCGGAAAACGGGACGTTCCAGCACATCCGCAATGGTAAATGTCTTTTTACCGTTCATCGGCATTCTCCTTATGTATATGTCTTTGTGTCATTTTATATGACATATATTCATCAAAAAGTCGAGCCTTTAAGTCAGATAATCCGACAAAATGTATGATGTCAAGGAGCTTCTCCCCTTGTAAACTGTACCTAATCTAACATGAATTGCATTTATCAGCTTGAGTCCATATAACTAATCGGCAGGCTGCACAAAAATGATAACATGACCAACAAGCACTAACACAGCAGCGTAGCTGCCCTAAAGAATAATCATTTGCCGTTGAATCCATTTCATAAATGATTAAACCTACGAAATGTATACTACATATAGACAATTCAAACCATTTTGATCTATATGTACTCTTTATTAAAGCTACTGAAGGTATTATGAAGTGGATTCGTTGGATAACAATTATTTTTAGGAGAGGTGAACGAAATGAAAATTGGGATTCCGAAAGAGATTAAAAACAATGAAAATCGTGTCGCTCTGACGCCTGCGGGTGCAGCTCAAATGATTCAACACGGACATCACGTGTTTGTGGAAAGCCATGCAGGTGTTGAAAGCGGCTTTACGGATGGAGATTATGCCACTGCGGGTGCGACCCTTGTGCAGCAAGCTGCGGATGTGTGGTCCCAGGCGGATCTGATTATCAAGGTAAAAGAGCCGCTCCCTACAGAATACGGGTATTTTCGACCAGGATTGATTTTGTTCACCTATCTGCATCTGGCTGCCGAGCCAGCACTGGCCCGGGCTTTAACAGACAACGGCGTAGCCGCCATTTCCTATGAGACGCTAGATGTTGACGGAAGCCTCCCGCTGCTTACTCCGATGAGCGAGGTTGCAGGTCGCATGGCTGTACAAATTGGAGCACAACTGCTGGAAAAACCAAAGGGCGGCAAAGGCATCCTGCTGGCAGGTGTGCCGGGGGTCAAACGCGGTAAAGTGACCATTATTGGCGGAGGGGTGGTCGGCACAAACGCTGCCAAGGTCGCCATCGGTCTTGGCGCAGATGTGACACTGATCGACCTGAGCCTGCAACGGTTGCGCCAACTGGACGATATTTTTGGCAATCAGCTCCATACGCTGGTGTCCACCCCGTCCAACATCGCTGAAGCCGTGGCGCAAAGTGATTTGCTGATCGGTGCTGTCCTGATCACCGGTGCCAAAGCCCCGCGGCTCGTAACGGAAGCCATGGTACAGACGATGCAGCCAGGTTCTGTGATCGTGGATGTCGCCATCGACCAAGGTGGCATTGTCGAGACGATTGACCACATCACGACACACGATCAGCCGACCTATGTAAAGCATGGCGTCATTCACTATGCGGTAGCGAACATGCCGGGCGCGGTACCGCAAACCTCGACGCTGGCCCTGACGAACGCGACGCTCCCCTTTGCTCTCCAGCTCGCGGATCTGGGTGTGCAGGAGGCGCTTCGCAAAAGCAAGCCGCTGCTTAGCGGAGCGAATGTCCTAAACGGACATATTACCTACGAAGCGGTCGCCCGTGATCTGGGATATCCTTATGTTCCCGTGGAACAGGCATGGCAGGCGAAAGCCCTTCAATAAAAATAGAAGCAGCTCAAAAAGAACCTCACACTCTTCCCAGCAGGGATTAAAGTGTGTGGTTCTTTTTGAGCTAGCTGTGTCCACCATACTTACCGCATTTCAGACGGCTTCTGACGAAAGAAACGTTTGGAGACGGCGATAAATATCTGTGATTTCTTCCAGCGACATGCGCACCAGTCCGCTAGACGAAGGTGCCACAAATTCATGCATCTCGGGGATTAGCGGTTCAGGCTGAAATCCCCAATCTACTTTGGATTTTTTACTGTATTCGGTGTACACGCCTTTGCCGACAAAGCAAGCAACCTTCGGGCGGTATTCCTTTAGCTTCGCATACAGTTTCAGACGTCCTTCGGCGTATTCCTCGCGTGCAATGTCCTCCACTCCCCTTGTGGGGCGGGAAACAATGTTCGTAAAACCGAACCCTAGCTTCAGCAGCTCCCGATCTTCCGATGGATCGTACAAGCGAGGCGTTAAGCCCGCTCCCTCCAGTATGCGCCAAAAGCGGTTGCGCGGATTCGCATAATGATGTCCTACCTCGCCTGATTTCAAGCTGGGATTAAAGCCGATAAATACAACGGATAATCCATAGTCGAGATGATCATCTACCTCGTGCAGTTCTGTCTCTCGCTCTGTCATGGGCCCCTCCCTCCTCAAACGATATCCAGCGGCTGCTTCCGCGTTGGCGGAGGAAAAGCTTCGTCTATTTGTTGAAGTTGTTCAGGGGTGAGCCGAATACTTGCTGCCAATGCATTTTCTCGTACATGCGATTCTTGTACCGCCTTGGGGATTGCCCAGACATTACTGTCCCGTATGACCCACGCGAGCGCAATTTGGGATGGAGTTACCCCATGGCTGGCAGCAATGTCTACCATAACGGGATGCTCCAGCAGCCCCCGTCGCAGGCGTCCACCTTGTGCAATCGGGCAATAGGCCATCACTGGCACCCCATGCGTGCGGCTCCAAGGAAGCAGATCATATTCGATGCCTCTCGAAGCCGCGTGATACAGCACTTGGTTGACAGCGCAGGCCTCGCCTCCACTCAGGCTCCATAGCTCCTCCATGTCGGACTTGTCCAGATTAGACACTCCCCAGTTACGGATTTTGCCCTGCTCACGCAGTTTTTCCATGCCTTGTATCGTCTCTTCCAGCGGAATATTCCCGCGCCAATGCAACAGATACATGTCCATGTACTCCGTTCCCATTCGGGTTAGGCTCGCTTCGCACGCTTGAGCCAGTCCTTGGCGGTCCGCATGATAAGGATAAGCCTTGCTGACGAGATACACATCACCCCGGCGGCCCCGAATGGCCTCCCCGACAATCTCTTCCGCGCCGCCCTCCGCATACATTTCAGCCGTGTCCACCAGTGTCATGCCTAGCTCCAAGCCAAGTTGAAGCGCACGCACCTCTTCCTGCCGGAGTGACGCTTTTTCACCCATATGCCACGTGCCCTGCCCGATTAGCGGTACTTCACGACCGTCAGTCCATGTAATCACACTTTTCTTATGTTGGCTCATATGCATTCCCTCCTTAGGAGCCTGATGCCACAGGCTTGTCAAATACATGACTCTGCGTCCAATGCTGACCACCATCCGAGGTGGTATACATGACTGGTGCCTGCTCTGAATCCGAGAAAATAGCCCAGCCTTCCTTGGCATTTGCCATCCCGATTTGCTGATCGCCATAACCGTCAAAGCCTTGCTTGCCATTGTTCCACGTCTTGCCACCGTCAGTCGTCCAGCCGATCGTATTGGGCTTGTCGCACGGTGCGCAGTAGCCGCCCATCCATGCGGTACTGCTGTTAACCGCATAGAGCATACCTGGTGCCGCCCCTTCATTTTTGGGAACCTGGTTGTCTTGCTGACTAATACCAGGTGCCGGGCCGCCGCCAGCGGTGGCATTCGCCAGCACAGCACGCCAGCTTTGTCCACTATCGGCAGTATGCCAAAGCGAATACGACGTCTGATTCATCCCCGTATCTCCAACCAGCTCGATCCATGCATTGCCACGTTCTACCGAACGGATAATTGCCCCGTTTAGAGGAGCCTCGGTTGTCCGTGACATGACAGTGGTCCACTTTTGGCCCCCGTTAACGGTGTGTAAAATCTGGAACGAGCCGTCTGTGTTCTGAGTTACCGCCCAGCCGTTTTGCCGATCATGATAATATGGCTGCCCTACCGTGTGGTCAGGCACGGGGAGCGAAGACCAGCTTTGCCCGCCGTCCTTCGTATATTGGTTGCCACTGAATCCTTCCTTGGATGATACAAAGTGTAAAAAGCCCGCTTGTCCTTGCTCAGGCACAGTCCCGACAGCCTCCCAGCGTTTGCCGCCATCGCGAGTGGCCAGCAGCGACCCGCTATCTGCCATAACAGCCCAGGCCTGCTGCCCGTTCAAGGCAAAAATCTGCTGAACCGTACCTTGGCCCTGGTATTGCACATTCCACGCCGATCCGACTGAACTGGATGTAGCTGCGTCCGTTCGGGCAATCCAGCCATTTCCGCCGATCCAGCCGGATTGGCCGTCGATCAAACGCAGCGCGGTAATATTGTCCATGCGAACCTTCGCTATAGTAGCGTCTGTGGTTGCTTGGTCTCCCGTCTTCGATGCATTGCCAGTGCTGGACGGGGATGTACCATTTTTTCCATTAGAAGCAGTCTGCTGTTCCGGTGTATCTACAGTCGTTCCCGAACCATTCGCTTGTGCCGATGCGGAATCCTTTTGCTCATTCTGAGCCGTTTGTCCTGTTTGTGAGCCTGTTTCACACCCCGCTGTCATCATGGCTACGGCGAGCAAAAGCACCCAGACCGATGTTCTTTTCTTCATTTTCGTTCATCCCCTTATGTTGGTGATATACATGCTGCGCGGGTATTGTATTCACAGCAAAGCATATTCTATGTATTACCCTGCTGTCTTCACTTCACTCTTGCGGTGAAAATATGGAGTGGACTGTATCCGAACCCTCGTTACAGGATTACGAGTTTACAGGAACAAAGCCGCCCTTTTCGATGGCCCGGGTTCCTTCTTCGCTTTGCAGCCATTCGAGTAATCGTTGCATCGAAGGGCTTGGTTTCTCGCCTTCCCGTGTGACCACAAACAGTTGAGCTGTGAATGGATATTGTTTTGAACGAATGTGCTCTTTGTTCGGCTCCACTCCATCGATAGTCAAAAATTTGACCTCTTGACGATTATGCATCACATTTGCAAAATAATAAAATGAATATCCGAGCGCGTTGTGATCCTTGTTAAAATCTGCGACTGCATTAATCATACCACCCATAATGCCAATTCGGCGTTCCCGAGGCGGTTCAGCCATGTCATGGCCTGCCATCACTTTCTTTTGCATATACGTCTGACTTCCTGAATTTTCTTCTCGCTGATAAGCAATGATCGGCTGATCCTTGCCCCCTACTTCATTCCAATTGTGAATAGACCCTTCATATATGCGGCGAACCTGCTCCGAAGAAAGTCCGTCAACCGGATTGCCTTGATGAACGAGAAAAATAAACGCATCCCGCCCAATGGGGGTGAGCTTCATTTGTATTCCCCGGCTTTTTGCCAGACGCAGTTCCTCATCGGATGGACCGGCCACCAGAATCAGATCCGCCTTCTTTTCGATCAAATTGACATATGCCTGATGTGTCGTGTTGAATCTCAGTTCGTGCGCCGCGCGCGCCTTGCTCATTCCGGTCAATTCATGCAGCATATCCTGCGCGAACGGGATGGCCGCTGTAGCCCCGTCGACTACCGGAAAATCCCTCTCCGCGATGTACGGACGTTGAGGAAGCATCAGTGTAATCGTCAGCACAATGACGAGCGCAGCAGATATCGCGGCAACAACCCATTGCCATCTACGATCCACCTTTCCGTTCTTGTCGGTCACCACTGGATAACGATCTACCCCAACACCTACTACCATGCCAGCTATCGGCAGCAGTGCAGCCAGTAGAAACCAGATTTCACCATGCTGTGTATATGGCTCCAATACCTCCAGCACAGGTTCCGCCCAAGCGTGATAGAGTGAGAAGAGCTCCCACGACCCTCCCCATACCTCAGCAGGTTGACCGCCAGATCCTTGTAGTCCTACAAGCCACAACCACAGCCCGCATAATAATGATAATAGCCCGGTCAGCATCAACGGAAGCTTGCGCATGCTGGAAATACGCGCACTCAAGGCACCATAAGCTGCAAAAATCAGACCGACAATCCATGCATATAGCAGCATTATTACAATTACAGTTGTATCCGTCACACCTTCATGCCTCAGCAGAAGCTGTACTTGGGGTGCCACAACCATACTCCAAACTACATTAAACATGACTGAAAACAATCCAAACATAAACGTACCGCCCAGCCATGGCCAAAACCATGCTATCCGCACAGACTCATCCTGTTCCGGCTTGGTTATAACTCCCTTTGGATCAGACATGTACATCCCCCTATATCTTATGAATGAAATGAGACTGTAAGCCATTGCTTCTTCATTGTACAATTATGGTAAAGATTAGTATACGAGAGGAGGGTAAAAATGTCCTTATCCGATCACCCGAATAATACATCTGATGTTGCATTGCTCCGAAAAGCACACGATGATCTATGGCATTCCTTACAGCATATTCCGAACGAGGAGGCGCTCAAGCTGCATATGACAAAAAAAGGCCTCTCCCACGGGAAAGGCCTTTTTTGTATCGAATCTTTATATTGCTCTGGCATGGATTAAAAAACGGTGCTGCTTCACGTCCCAATACCCATCACGTTGGATATCCAAATACAGACCATACAGCTGTTCTATATATTTCTCTGGCTGAAAGTCTGCAATCTGCCATTCAATTGCTTTTAAGTAGTAGACAAGTGCTCCAATATCGTAAAACCGTTGTATCGGAAACTGTTCCTGCTGCTCCACGATTTCAAAGCCATTGCTTTTCAAACCTGTAACCGCTTGAGAAAGACTCCAGTCCGCATACTCGCTATAAGGCGCTCGCAAGCGGTCGTTAATGCCCGCACAATCCAGGCCCCCCACCTGTTGAGTCAAAAACGTCCCGCCTGTACGCAAAATACGTCGTACCTCCGCTGGCGAAAATGATTCATGCTTATTCAGCACGAGATCGAACCCGGCATCGCCAAACGGAAGGGAATCGTCATCATGGATAGCCATAACGCGCACGCCCAGCGGCTCCAACCTTTCCTTGGCAATAGGAACGTTTGGTGCATACGCTTCTGTCGCACATACGATTTCTGGATAAGGGCGTAGCCGGGATAATAGCTCTCCCCCGCCTGTACCCATATCCAGCATCGCCTTGGATAAATGGATCAACGCCAAAGCCTTGCTGACATAAGACCAGTCCAAAGGCTCGCTCGCCACTCGTCCCGTATCCGAGATAAATGAGAAATCCCATCCGGAAAAAGACTCTTCATGGTGCTTTAGTAGCTGTAGAAACTCACGATCTTCTGTATGTTTCATATCTTGTTGCTCCTCCCTGCATTGAGCTAAACATTGTTGTTGTCACTTTTCTGACATCAAGGTTCTACATTCTGTCTCTCTATACCTCTATTTACGTCAGCCCAATGCGGAGGAGCTCTTGCCCGTCGGTGAAGTTGTTATATGTCGTGTCGGAACCATTCCATGTTCATCTACCTCCGTCCATATGCCATCCAAACCAGATTGAGTCCCTCGTAAGGACTTAGGGAACTGCTGGTAAAGCCTTTGCAAGCTCCGGTGTGATGTCGTTTGGAGTTAAAAGGTAATAGCCTGTGTGGGGATCTGAACTAAATAAAGGTTTGATTTTAACCTGAAACAGGTATGTGCCCTTCACCATATTAGGAGTAAGGTTATAAGATCTACGCTTTTCCAGTACAGTGCTCCAGAGCTTTGGATCTTCAATCGTTATTGCTTTGTGCTTTTGTTGAATACTTCTAAATAGCTTATAGTCTTCAATATATTGATTGGGTTGATAAGGCTCCATTTCCTGAGAAATAATAGGAACAGCCCGTATTGAGAAAATATCCTTGGAATCAATGATCACCTTATCCGCATACCCCTTTTGCTCTAGCCAACCTGTAAGCTTGTGATATGAGGCCGGCCAACTAAATGAAATTTCACGCTTCCAGCTCGGTTCTTTATTGGTAGAGGATGACTCTTTATTTGTAATAGAAACATTCCCCAGAGGATATCGATGTGATTGCATTTCGCTATAACTCATATTTAATACTTCTTCTCTGAGTATATCTTCAAATTCACGAGTTTCTTTGGGATTGGTCAAAACCACTCGTCTTTCATTATCATCTATGGATTGGATATTAATCGTCTCTGCTTTTCCTTGCAGCTTATCCAGCTCGTATCTTACCGTTTTATAAGGCTCTGCTTCCATCACCTTAGTCAGTTCTGTCCTGAAAGGCTTTTCTGGGAATGTATAACGCCTAGTCATGGTGGAACCATCATCCAAACGGTAGACTATGACTGCCCTTTCAACGGCCAGGTTTTTGGACAACGATTTCTCGCCAGCTGCATGTGCACGTACGAGTTCACGATGTAAATTCAGCACAGAGGCGATATAGGCCCTGTCTTGGGAGTAATAAGCTTCTTTTTCTGCATCTCCCCCTAAAGGCTCCTCTTGCCCCACATAAACTTTTTCTACGGAGTGTGCTGTTGGAATCCGTCCCTCATAACCCAACCAACCTGAAATCGGGATATATAGTACTAGCCCCATGATCACACCGTAAACGACCATTTCTATCAAAGCGCGAACGCGCACAATTTGCCACGTTTTGCGGATGACCATCTCTACAATGATATAGCCTAAAATAGCTCCAAGTGCATACCCAAAAATCGACCAATTAGCTCCTCTTGTACCTGCATTATAAAAATAATCGCCTAGTACAAGCATAGCGCATAGTATAACCCCTGCCTTGAACAAAGGTTGAAAGAAAGAGAAAGCCATTGCCTGAGTCGCCTTCTCGACCAAGCGTTTACGATACAAACCATAACTCGAGGCGACAAACAGCAGGGAGATACCTATATAGGCAAGTAGCTCCATGTAAGAAAAGGCGCGATTCGGCAAGTTGTCCATAATGCGTACAAACGGCGATAAGTTTTCCCAAATATTATTATTGCTGCGAAACTCCGAACCGTTAATATATTGGACAATGGTTTCTTGCACCCGCACATATCCGTATAAATTACGCTCCAGAAAACGCCCCATCATCATGAATAGAAACTGAGGCAATAGCAATAAAACATACACTACTACGGTCTGTAGCAACGATTGTCCCACACAAATACCTACAAACACGGTAAAGGTAAAAAAGAAAATCGTAAGGACGGATACGACCAGTGCCCATGAACCAATATCATGGATATGAAAAATATAAGGCAGTTCGACTGACGTGTTAACCCAGGCAGTTACTCCCGCAGTCAGCCATACAGGTACAAGTAAAAGAATAAGACCGCTAATCAAATGTGCCGTTAATAGATGCTCTCTACGCAAAGGTAGGCTATGATACAAATCGGATGGCCCCTGTCTCTGAATAAAACGAAGCAGCATCACACCTGCCAGCACCGGTACGGTCACTAAAATTAATTTTTGCAATTCATTACCTGAGTTTGTACTATCGAATAAGCTTTTTAAAACCACTCGAGGTTGTTCATCACCAATGCTCATAAACAATGGCAGCGGTACTGTAAACAGTAATCCCGCCAAGTACAATAGACCGATCCAGCCATGCTGTCTCAGACTTTGGCGAATTACGCCGCCGCTACAGAAGAATCGGTTGGATGTCATAACCTGCGTCCTCCATTTCATAAATGAAAATTTCTTCAAGCGTCAGCGGCAGCAAATCGAACACATGCGGCTCATACGCTTCAATCGTCTCTGCAATCCGCTCTCGCTCACCCCGGATAATAAGCAGCAGAACACTGCCTCTCCGCTCCTTATGTACAACCGAAAGTTGTCCACACACGGCTTCCTCATGCATGCTGTCCCGAAAGGCAACTTGTACCTTATGCGTGTCGGACTTGAGATCGTCGACCTCTTTTTCCAACAGCATCCGTCCTTGGTGCATAATGCCGACATGATCACACATGTCTTCAATCTCACGCAAATTATGAGATGAGATCACGACGGTCATCTCACGTGCAGCGGTTTCTTGGAACAAGAGATTTTTGATCATTCTACGCATTACCGGGTCCAGACCATCAATGGGCTCATCCAAAACCAGCAGTTCAGGCATGCAGCTCAAGGCAAGCAAAAAAGCGGCTTGACGCTTCATTCCTTTGGAAAAACGGTGAAGTTTACGCTTCGGGTCAAGCTTGAAAATGTCTGTAAGCTGTATGTAGCGTTCCTCACTCCAACTTGGATAAATGGAGCGGTAAAACCGGGCCATCTGACGAATTGTCGCTTGCGGGAAAAAATAGGGAGTATCCGGCAGAAACAAAATGCGCTGCTTGACTTCCGGCTGCTCATACACCGGCTGTCCACCGATTAACACCTTGCCAGTATCCGGTCGGTAAATCCCGGCAATGATTTTGAGCAGTGTCGTTTTCCCTGCCCCGTTCGAGCCCAGCAGTCCAAAAATGGAGCCCTTCTTCACCGTAAGGGCGAGCTGATCGACAGCCTTTTCTTCTGTAAATGTCTTTGTGACTTCCCTTAACTCAATCAAGGGACATCCCCCTTTCCTTTGTTTGCATAGCTTCCACGTATATATCGTCCACTTCCTGCTGTGTAAAACCGAAATGGACGGCTTCGATCATCTGTTTTAACAATGCCGCCCGAATCTCATCCCGCTTTATTTGTTGAGGCTGCTGTCGGGTAGGCGTGACAAAGCTGCCTTTGCCCTGAACGGAATAGATATATCCTTCGCGTTCCAGCTCGCGATACGCCTTCTGAATCGTATTCGGATTCACCGTTAGCTGAGCGGACAATACCCGTACAGAAGGCAACTGCTCATCTGGCTGAAGTGATCCATACATGATCATTTCCTTCACCTTCTCGATAAGCTGTTCGTAGATCGGCTTGCGGCTGCGGATATCCAGCTCGAACATGGACTTCCTCCTTTCAACACTGGCTCAAATTCATTTGTATATGTCAACTGTTCTAACTGTACTATCATTAATAGTACAGTTAGAACAGTTTGTCAATCTTTCTTTGGATGTTTATTACAAAAATAGCCGTGATGCATCATGCATCACGGCTATCTTTTAGCATTCCTTCGGCTCATAAGGTTCGTCACGGCTTATATTCGCAAGTGTTTGCCCTTCCGGCAGCATGAGATCCAGCTGGAACCGGAACGTCGCTCCTCTGGCCTCCTCACTATCCACACCAATGGAACCCCCCATCAGGTTAACCAGGTTTTTGCAGATGGACAACCCCAGACCTGTCCCTCCATATTTCCGGTTCAGTGCCGGATGGAGCTGGGAAAAGGGCTGAAACAATAGATGCTGGCGGTCTGCAGGGATACCGATGCCAGTATCGGTTACACTGAACTCGATCAGGCACCTCTTTTTACGACGGCTGTAAGCCTTTCTCTCCACAAAGATATTTACACGCCCTCGCTCCGTAAATTTGATCGCATTGCTCACCAAATTCACCAGTACCTGCCGGATACGCACATGATCACCGACCAGCATCCCTGGCATCTCCTGATCCACATGCCATTTCAGCTCAATGCCTTTTTCCATAGCCTGCGTCATGAATAGGTCAGCCACACTGCCGATCACATCATCTAGCACAAAAGACTCGTGCAGCAACGACATTTTGCCAGCTTCGATTTTG
Source organism: Paenibacillus sp. TY11 (assembly GCF_059772165.1). Lineage (NCBI taxonomy): Bacteria > Bacillati > Bacillota > Bacilli > Caryophanales > Paenibacillaceae > Paenibacillus > Paenibacillus sp. TY11. The sequence goes on from NZ_JCBAIQ010000003.1 coordinate 267,996, forward strand.
CTCAAATCCAGTATCTCGTTCAAAATCTGCATTAAAGCACCGCTACTGCTGGTAATAATATCTATATAGCTACGCTGCTCCTCATCCAATTCAGTATCTGCAAGTAACCCTGCCATGCCTATAATGCCGTTCATCGGTGTACGAAGCTCATGACTCATCACAGAAAGAAACTCTGACTTGGCCCGATCGGCGCGTTCGGCGGACTCCTTGGCCCGAATAATTTCCTTTTCATTCGTCATGTCTACAAAAACCATCACAGCCCCTTTTCGCTCGCCATTATCCATCAGAGGACTGATCCGATAGGAGGCCAGGAAGCTGGACCCGTCTTTTTTCCAAAATACAGCTTCCTCTGCCTGATAAGAAGCTCCGCTACGAATCGCTTTAAGAATAGAGGGCTGTTCGTCCGGAAAATGACTACCAATTTCGTCAGCATGGCGAATCATGTCTATGCATGCGCTGTTCAGCAGATTTGCCGATCCAACGCCGAACATCTCGGCAGCTGCCGGGTTCATAAAGCGGACATGTCCTTCGGTACTTAAACCCACAATTCCTTCGGATACCGCATTCAAAATAAGCGAATGCTCGTTACTGAGCTTTTCAATTTGAGCGATGTAGCTTTTGAGAGGGGTAACATTTTCTATAATCCCGTAGCAGCCTACAATTTCCTCTTGCACGAAAATCGGGATATTGGTCATCTTGATGAATAGACGCTCCCCCTCCTTATGTATGAATTCCGATTCATAGGTTTGCGTCTCACCCTGCTTGGCCAACTCCATGTGACGCTTGATTTTGTCCTGTTCCTCAGAGGAAGCCATTATAAGTATGTCGGCCCCAAGCAGCTCATCCCTCGTATAACCCGTAAGCTCCTCCAAACTCGGATTCACACTCATGATATGACCTTCCATATTCACGGCGCATATCCCGAGTGGATTATGCTGAAACAGTGACTTATAACGGTTTTCACTTTCACGAAGGCGCTGCTCTATTTTCCGGTGCTCTGTAACATCCTGAATCATACCAACCACTTGAACGGGCTTACCTGCATGCTCGTCCATTTCAGCTTCCCAGATCGAACGCAGCACTTTTTGTTCACCATTGGGCAATACAATTCGGTAAAAGGTTTCTTCGCGAATTCCCTTTAATATAACGTTGGTAATGATCTGTTTCATCCGCTCTGTATCTTCTGGGTGAACAGCCGCCATGAGGGCGTCAATACTTGTTTCAACCGGCTTGACACGATTGCCAAAAATGCTGCGAAATTCCTTGGAAAAATGCATAACGTTGTTGACCAGATCCCAGTCCCATGAGCCAAACATCGCCAACTGCTGAGCTTTCGCCAGATTCTCCTCGCTCTTCTGGCGCTCTGTGATGTTGCGCCCGATGGATAGAACTCGCTTGATCTTACCCTGTTCATCCCGAATAATGCGGAACGATACTTCCAGCCACAAATAGTGCCCGTCCTTATGACGAACACGCCGCTTCATGATGCCTGTTTCCTTGAAAATTCCATGTACACGCATATAATCGGCATCTTCGATATGATAGAATTCGAGCCTTTTTTTGCCGAGCATTTCCTGCTTCGTATAGCCAAGGAGTTTCTCCACTGAAGGAGAAATATATTGAAGCTTGCCGTCCGGCGTGCTGTATGAGATGACATCCGGCGTATTTTCCGTAATCAGCATGTACAAATCCTCATTATCCGAGAGCACCTGCTCCATATCTTTTTTCTCCGTGATATCCATTGCATACGCAATCAAATAAGATTGATCGGTAGCCTCATCATCAAATATGGTTAATTCCAGCGATAGCCAGACGGTTGTTCCCCTTTTATGTTTCAAACGCAGCTCTGTCTTGTAGACTTGATCCGTAGCCTTTAACCAACCTGCATAGGCCTCTCTCAACCCTTGTTGATCCTGAGCTTCTTTATACAAGAGATGGTAATATCGGATATCCAGTAATTCCTCCTGCTCATATCCGACCATTTTGCAAAAGGCGGGATTGACGTACAGGCACTTCCCCTCCCTCGACAAAATAACTATCCCTGTCGGGGCATGATTATACATATGTTCCAGCAAAGGCAGTCGTTGAGCAGCAGAAAACACAATGAATCTCCTCCTTTGTGGTCCGGCAATTTTTCTAACTATACCTATTCTACATGATGGAATTTTTATAGAGAAGAGTCCGCCTCTAGTGTGAGAGCCGCTAAAACATGGATGCACAAAAGATTGCCGATGTAGGTTCATCGGCAATCTTTGAATTATTTTTTTTATACCACCCGGCTAAGAAAATGACGCAAAAATCGCTCCGCATCTACTTTAAGTGCCACTTCGACACTTGTCTGTGCATGAGCTTCATTCTCATTTGGCATCTCACGGGTGCGACCGACCTCGGCGGAATCCCCCACCTCGACGGCAATGCGCATTGGACGCGTCTCCACAAAACTGGAATCAATAGCCAACCCTACGGCTAAAGGATCATGCAATGCACATCCTGCAATACCAGGTCTGAAATTGCGATAAGCTTCCATATAAAAGTCCGTCATATCTGCCATAAACATGCCCAGCTCGCTCCCTTGCTCACGCCATTTGTCCACATCTTGCTGAGGAAGCAATGTTTGCATCGTGACGTCCAGTCCAACGAGTGTAAGCGGAAAGCCCGCTCCAAGCACATAGGCTGCGGCTTCTGGATCGGCGTAAATATTCGCTTCAGCCGTCGGAGTTACATTCCCCTTCACTGTTACCGCGCCGCCCATGATGATCAGGCGGTCAAGCAATTGGGGCAATTCCGGACAGCGATCCAGCGCAATCGCAAGATTAGTCAGCGGTCCCACTGCTACCAGGGTAAGCTTTCCTTCATAGCGACGAGCCTGTCCGATAATAAAGTCAGCCGCATCCCCAGACGCAGCCTGACGGGATGGTGTCCCTTTCAACTGATTGCCAATACCGTCTTCACCGTGAATATGGCGGGAATAAGGTTTGAACAGCTCACGAGCATACGGCTTGTGAGCGCCAGATACAACCGGAGTCTCTACATCCAGTTTTTCCAGCAGGATCAGTGAGTTACGTGTTGCCTCTTCCACCGAGATATTGCCAAAGGTAGTTGTAATGCCGAGTAGTTCCAATTCCGGCGAATGGACCGCGTACGCAATAGCAAGCGCGTCGTCGATGCCAGTATCTACATCTAGAATTAACTTTTTGCTCATGATGACCCTCCACAGTAGAACAGCATTCTTTTTTTCATTATACACAATTTGAATGATTATTCCCTTGGTCATCAGATTCTTTATCCGAAGACACTCAAAAAAGGCTACGGCAGTTGTGCCGTAGCCTTCCTTCAACACTTTTCAATTTGCTCAAACGCACATATTCTAAGGCTCGATTCCCCATACCAGCTTATCATTGTGGAACAACGTTACTTTGTTCCATTCTGCATAAGAGGTTTTGGTTGGATCGAAGGAGTAGTCATTGGATTCGTCCAGGTTAGACCAGTCGCTATTGTTCATGCGGATCTGGATATCACCTGTTTGCGCTCCAGCCGCAAGTGTACCGGCAGCAGCGTTGAAACCAATTTCAATATAGTTGTCTTTAATGGTACGCAGCACGTTATCATTACCTACTTGCGCCCAGTCTACTGCAGATTGCAGCTCTTGGCTGCCATCTTTCGTGAAGTAATAGCGGATCTTGAGCTCACTCAGCTTCACTGGTGTTGTCCCTTTATTTTTCAGGTTAAAGAAAGGCTTGGCAGCGTTATTCGCTGGATCAGTGTCCCCGGCCCGATACATTACAGCCAGATCACCCGCTGGTTCTGTAGGGTCTGTAGGGTCCGTTGGATCAGTCGGTGTACCTTTAGGTTCAGCGCTTACCGTTGCGGAATCCTTACTTGTTCCTTTCGCATTCGTAGCACTTACAACATAGAAGTAAGTTGTTCCGTTCGTCAGTCCCTTATCCGTGTACTCTCTTTCCGTTACAAGAGGCGCAACGGCTGTAAAAGGACCTGCTTCGCTAGTGGCACGTTTTACCGTGTAGCTATCGGCACCAGTAGACGCATTCCAAGTCAGCGTTACTTGAGCATTGCCCACAACAGCCTTTAAACCTGACGGTACAGCTGGAGCTGTAGGCGCTGGGTCCACACCACCAGTGGAAGGCACGATTGCAGGGTACGCATTTTGTACCAGCATCACAAACTGATCATGGAACCATGCTCCTGAAATAGGTGCATTCGGTAAAGCATCTGTTAATGTGCCATCCTTGGTTGTATAGGTAGGATCACACATACGGTCAAAGCCTTTACCCTCATCGTTCGGAATGAGTGAGCTGGAACCATCGGAATCACCCGGAGGTTTCGCCCATACATAGGCATCAATATGGCCAGCTGGAGCCGTTTGTGGCGGTGTTCCCATACCTGCTCCGCTGTTATTACACCAGTTACCACGGTGCGAGCGTTTGTCAACACGGCCTGAGTTTACATAGGAGTTAATATCATTGCCGACTGCGGAAGTCGGACGGTTAGGTCCGCCCCATCCGTTACGGCCTGTATCAATTAACATACCGAGTGAGCTCGGCCAGCCTGCGCTGACAAAATCTCTATGCAATGACTCTGCGAAATCCGATTCATCGAAATTAGGATTCCATTCATAGTACTTGGACGATTTGATCGGCTGTCCACCGATATTCAGATTTGGATCAGGCAAATTAGGCTCTGTCAGCGGTGAAGTATTGGCTGTATTCGTGATAAAGCCATCTACACTGGACAGACCTTTGCTAGTGTCTCTGAAGATAGTTGTAAACAGGGATACAGTTGCTGCACGGTTGTTATCCCAACCTAACCAGCCAGAGTGACCGATATCTACGTATTTGTACACATTCGGAATCTCGTTCAGCTTATTCATTGTGTACTTAACGCCAGCTTCATAAATCCCTGTAGACTTGGCTTGCGCACATTTAGGATCATCCAGATTGGTTACCAGGTTTGGCAAACTATCTGGTTCAATGATCGCTACGATGCGAATATCCTTATATTTGGGATTTGCAAAAATAGAAGCAATTTTGTCGACATAGTCCTTTTTATACGTTTCCAGACCTGCCTGGGTCAGCGGCAATTCACCATTGGAAGCCAAGGCATGACAATCCCGCCCCGGTAGATCATATATAATAAACTCTGCCGTAATCGGTGTGCTACCTTTCTTTTGCGCCAATACTTGGTCCAAATGCGCTTCCAAACCGAGCTTACCTCCACCGCCGTTAATGGCAGCGATACGATCAAGCCATACGGCTGTAGGGAATGTTTTGACAGTTTGCATTTTAGCTTTCAGATTGGCATCAGTAATTTTGGCAATCGATGTGTCAACACTAGCCGCATAATCAGGACTAACATATTTTGTCGCCCCTTGGTAAGGATTGTCCACATGGGATTCTGCATGTATTTTATCCGTAAATCCTGCACCTGGTAGAAAGCTGCTTGCGACGAGTGATAGCGCAAAAGCATACTTCATGCCTTTACGAAGCACTTGGTTTGTTTTCAATTGCTTCACCTATCTTTCCGTAAATTTTATTGAATCTTCCTATGTCGGCACCTGATTGTTACATGATTAAATGTGTGTTACGCCTACTTCCTCCAACAAAAGCGGCGTTCATAGTTGCGAAAGGTAAGCGCTTTCCATTTTATACTGCGCTCACATTTTCCCCTTTTTGTCACCTCCTATGTTAGATTATAGTGAGCTGGAAATCTGCTGTAAATTGAATAAATTAAGGACTAGATTATTAATTAGGCACATGAATTACCACTCTTCCATTTCTTTCGCTCTCCCCATTTCCGAGAACCAAGTCCTTCATATGATGAATAACCCCGCTGTGACAAGCTTTCCCAAGACTCGGAATCGACACCAAAGGAGCGGATTTAGAAAAAATAAGGGTACATTCTTTAATTTCCGTCAGCTCAAATCGACAATGATAAACTCCAGGCTGCCATCTATGGCAAATCGTTAGATCTATCGACAGCAAAAGGGTGTTTTCAGGCCCTCATGACCATGAAAACACCCTTTTATTGTTGTGCAATCAATCTCTGCTCATCAATCAAGTAAATGGAGTGAGCGTTACAGCAATTGTGCTAAGTAGCTGTTAGGCCTTGCTGTTCTGCACTTTTTCGCGATCCTTGCCTTTATCGGATTGCCCCGCATTTTTGTTTGCCGCATCCCGATCCAGTTGCATTTCTTCAACCGTCTTCACCTTAAGCCGTGCTGCTCCCTCATAAGATCGGGTTGGAATCAGATCGTCTGCAGCCAGACGTTGGCGAGCTGCGGATATCGCTGCTTCGTATTGTGGAAGCCATGCTTCCTGCGCTACCAGCATTTCATCGACCATCTGCCAAATTTCTTTCGGGTTACAAACCGCACCCACCAGCGGATCCATCATAAACGCTTGCCGCAACAGCTTATCATCTCCATGTACAGCTGCTTCGACAGCCAAACGCTGGACGGAAATACTTACATTGCAGACGGCGGCAAGACCGAGGGGAAGGTCCCCTACATGTGGCATGGAGATACCATTGCGATCCACATATCCAGGGGCTTCAATAATCGCATCGTCCGGCAGATTGGAAATCACTCCGTTGTTAACCACATTAAAATGCCCCCGGTATACACGTCCGGTTTCCAGACCTTCGATAATGTATGAGCCATGCTCTTCACCGCGATTCTCCGCCTTATACACCAATGGGTCTTCTTTCATCCAGTTGGGGAAATCGGTTTCAAACCAGTTACGTCCTTCCGTACATACACGCAGATAGCCGCCTGTTTCTCCGTTGATCCAGCTGCCCAGATCAATCCAGTCCAGAATTTCATCCGGACGCTTCCGGTACCAAGGTACATATTCACTTAGATGACCATTCGACTCTGTACTGTAATAGCCAAAACGACGAAGCATGTCGATGCGTACCTTTTCGGTACGGCTATATTCGGGATGTTTTTCAAAAGCCTCCAGCAGTCCGGCTGTCAGATCCTTGCCTTCATGTGACGCCTGAATGTACCACGTCTGGTGATTGATTCCGGCGCACACAATGTCCACATCCCGCTTCTCCAGGCCATACACTTCAGCAATTTGGTGATGCCCATGCTGTACGCCGTGACATAGACCAATCGTACGCACACCGCTGTATTTGTTGCAGGCCCACGTAATCATCGCCATTGGGTTCGAGTAGTTCAGCAGCAATACATCTGGAGCACTTAGCTCGCGGATATCCTTGCAAATGGCCAGCATTTCAGCAATACCACGCTGACCGTACATGATCCCTCCTGCACACAGTGTATCGCCAACGCATTGATCCACGCCATATTTCAGCGGAATATCCACATCGGTTGCAAAGCCCTCCAGCCCGCCAACCCGGATCGTACAAATGACGTATTTGGCATCCTTTAAAGCAACTTTGCGATCCGTAGAGGACTGTATTTGTATGGACAAACCATTCTCTCGAATATCCCGCTGGCACAACTCAGTGACCATATTCAGATTGTGCTTACTGATGTCCGTAAAAGCCACTTCAATATCATTAAATTCCGGCACCGATAACAGATCTCGCAAAATTCCACGGGTAAAACCAATGCTTCCCGCTCCAATAAAAGCCACTTTAAATGACACGGCATTCAACCTCCGGTATTAGAATTGTAATATACCGTCATTGTAGCAACATGTCTGTGGAAAGCGTTATCAAAATCATGACTAGATTCGTATTTAGGTGTCAAAAATCCTAACTTTCATGCCAACAGATGGTTGTCTATTTACATTTCGCTCCATTTCGTTTTCTCGTTGCTTTGTTGTATTTTTTCAGTTCAATATATACTTTAAGTTAAGTATATGTAGTAACATAAAAGAAAACATTCGACAGCAAGGAGCAGCCTAAGATGAACAAAAAGATAATCTTTTTAGATATAGATGGAACGCTAGTGGATGATGACGGTATGATTCCCGAATCTGCAAAAGCAGCATGTATCGAAGCGAGAAAGAACGGACATCTCATTTATTTATGCACAGGCCGATCCAAAGCGGAGATTTATGATTTTATCATGGAAGTCGGTTTCGACGGGATCATAGGAGCTGGCGGGGGCTTTGTAGAAATCGAAGGAGAGATGTTATATCACCACAAAGTATCGGATGAAGATGTAAAACATATGGTCGATTACTTTGATGAACATGATTTGGACTTTTATTTGGAATCGAACGGGGGACTGTTTGCGAGTAAAAACTTTTTGCCCCATGTGGAACGGCTTATTTATGGTGATGTGGACAATGATCCCGTAGCCAGAGAAAAAAAAGAACACCGCCCGCACCCTTTTATCACCGGCCTAACTATAGGAGAGGACAACCTGTACCGTAGTGACGTGAACAAAGCGTGTTTTTTGGAAAACAAAAACGTTCCTTTCGAACAAATCAAAAAGGAATTCGCGGGGAAATTTGAGGTTATTCAATGTACTGTATCTGCTTTCGGGCAAGACAGCGGCGAGCTAATGGTTCCGGGTATTCATAAAGCCGTCGCCATTGAGAAGCTTATTCAGCATTTGGGCATATCCAGGGAAGATACGATTGGAATCGGGGATGGCATGAACGATGCTGAAATGATTGAATATTGTGAGCTAGGAATTGCTATGGGAAATGCCAAGCCGGGCCTCAAAGCCATGGCCGATGAGATTACGGATGCTGTAGATGAAGATGGACTGTTTCATAGCTTTAAAAAGCATGGTCTGATTTAGTGAGGTTATTTTTTATACTTAAGCCCCTACAGCAGTTTCTGGACTTAAAAATGTCCTGATCCGTTTCATTTGACACTCGGTAGCCCACCAAAATTCAATTAAGATAGCTCTAAATATTGGAATCTAAATTCCAATATTCTTATTTTTGTATTTTTCCAATAAAATCCTCAAACATTTTCCTGGTTGCTACACTGCATCTTGGAAGTGTTTTTTCAATCCGTTCTTCAAATGTCTGTTGTTGCTTACCCTTCAAGATTTCTACTTTGATCATGTACCTTGATTACAATATGGAATTCCTCCTCAATAACCGCCTTATGCTGACGATAGCTGCGTGCGGTTGTTTTGTTGCTGTATAATGAGTTGAGTCTGTAAATATTCCCAAAGGAGCAAGACATGTCAAACCGTAAATGGACATTTATCCTTATCCCCGTCTTCCTGCCATTTGCCTGGCTGCTGCTTCAGTTCACTCTGTCTTCTCTTCAAATTCACCAATTTGCAGAGCAATTGAAGACGGTTTCACCAAAAGACGGGGTTTCCGATACAAAAGTGGTATTGATATCGCAGGAGTTAGACAATTATTACTGGCGGTCAATCGAACAAGGAGCCCGAAAGGAAGCGGAACAGTACGGTATGCGGCTCGATTATATCGGGCCGGACCGCATTAATCCGTCCGAGCAGATCAAACTGCTGGATAAAGCGATCGCCGCCAAGGCGGATGCAATTCTGGTTCAAGGGATAAATGATCCGGAGTATCGCCGATTAATCGACAAAGCGGCCGGACTTGGCATACCCGTCATCACGATCGATACGGATGAGCCGGACTCCCGAAGACTGGCTTATGTCGGAACGGATAACGAAGGAGCAGGAAAGCGGATGGGCGTGCTGTTGGCAAAAGCTTCTGGAGAGCGTGGCGACATTGGAGTTATGATCAGCAACGAGCGCGTCGAGAACCAGCGGCTCAGGCTTGCCGGCTTTCGTTCCGTGATCAGTCGCTATCCCAAGCTCCGCATTGTGGAGATCCGCTCCTCGGACATTTCGCGGCTTCAGGCAGCCCAGCAAGCTCAGAACATGCTCATCCGGTATCCGCAGATCCGCTACATCGTCGGATTCAGTGCGCTGGACGGCCCTGGCATTCTGGAAGCCTCGGAGCGGAGCGGAGCGCGGAGTTTGCAGATTTTCGCTTTTGACGATATGGCCGATACGTTGGAAGCCGTCAGAGATTGCAAAATCGAACTGACCCTTGTTCAGCAGCCTGTGGAAATGGGCGCTAAGGCTATAAAACTGCTGAATGATTATTTAAAGGGGAATGATCCCCAGGAATTAACGTACACCAGGGTATATGAAGTGCATGCGGACACTCCCGACAACATGGCCGGAGATGACGGACGATGACGATCAGAACGAAGCTGCTTCTGTTCATCCCCCTCCTAGTTGTGTTCGCCAATATCATCGCTTATTTTGTATTCCAAAGCGGAAAGGTCGTACAACAGAGCTACGATGAAATGCTTGGCCGAATTCTGCTCATCGAGCAAACCTCCGAATCGGCGGAGAGCAACTTAAAGCTCCTATACGCCTATCTGCTTAATCCGAGAGACGATAAGGCTGTGCAGGGCCCGACAGAAAGCCAATTGATGCTGTTGAAAAGCAGAATTCAGGAAGTTGCCGACTCGACCGACCCTTCTTTCGCGGAGGAGGACTACGTGAATCTGTTGTCCACATTTCTTGAACAGAAACTGGCCGCAGTTCTGGACGCAAATGCACAAGATCCTCAATCGGCTTTTGAACATTATATTGAAGCGGAGAAAACCGTCAGCTATATCCACGAGGAGGGACAACGACTGATCGATGCTGAACTAGCTTATTACCGGCCGATCATCGAGAACATCCGCAGCAAGAATGAGCGAATGAACGGATTGGGAGTGGCGTTGTTCGGCATGAACGCGCTGATGGGGGTTTTGCTTGCAATCTGGGTCTCGCGCAGCATTACTGGCCCTGTCGGCAGACTTGTCGGACTGGCGAAGCGAATCGCCACAGGCGATCTGAATATCGAGCCCCAACCGCGACGGGATGACGAGCTAGGCGTACTGTCGGACGCCATTTCGCAAATGTCCGCCGATTTGAGCATCCTCATCGAGAAGGATAAACAGAGTCTGGAAATGCGGCGGCTTGTGAAGGAACTGGAGCTTCTGGCTCTGCAAAGTCAAATTAACCCGCACTTTTTATTCAATACCTTAAATGTGCTCTCCAAACTGGCGATCCTGGAAGGGGCGGAAAAAACCAGCGACCTGATCGTTTCGCTGTCCAATCTGCTACGGTACAGCCTGCAGAAGCTGGACAAGCCCGTAACTCTCCAGGAGGAACTGGATCATATCCGCGAATACGTAACAATCCAGCAGGCGCGGTTCCGGGACAGAATTCGCTTTGATCTTCACTTTGACGCTTCCGTACTTCAGCAGCAAATTCCGGCCCTGACGATCCAGCCGTTCATTGAAAACGCTTTTCTTCATGGTGTGGCGGATATGGAAAACGGAGCCATTATCGCGTTGACGCTGTCGAGAGCGGGCGAGGATGTGCAAATTAAAATTTCGGACAACGGAAAGGGCATGGCTGAGGAAACCCGACTGTCCGTGCTCCGTCTTGAAGGCGGAGCCGAAAGCGACAGTTCAACGGGACTTGGAATGCAAAATGTATTTAAGCGGCTACAGTTGTTCTACGGAAAGGAAGGAATGGTTGAAATCAGCAGCAATACCGGACTAGGTACTGCCATAACAATACGAATTCCAGTCAAGAAGGAGAGTGAGCGGACTGATGTATCGGTTGTTGATCGCGGATGACGAGGCCTTGGAGAGGGAGGGTCTGGAATTGACAGTGGAACGGGCGATGCCGGGGGTATTCCGGTTTATTCATGCCGGCAACGGCCGCATGGCGATCGAATGCGCGGAAGAGCACCGTCCCCATATTGCCATTCTGGATATCAACATGCCCGGAATCAACGGGCTTGAAGCGCTTCGTGAATTAAAGGAGCGGCTTCCCGATACCCGGTTCATGCTTGTCACCGCCTATGATTATTTTGCCTATGCCCGGGAGGCGCTCTCTTTGGGCGTAAAAGAATATATTCTGAAGCCGGCGAAGCGAGAACTAGTCATCGGTACACTGAAACGACTGATTGAAGAAATTGAGCGCGAAAAGCGGGCACGTACGGAAGAATTGGAGCTTAGGCACAAAATCTCACAGTTGATGCCGCTCGCAGAAAATGAGCTGGCTTTAATGCTTATGGTCGACCAGACGGTGGATTCGAGTGCTTCCCAGCTGTCGGAATGGCTGAACTTTCCTCTTGATCAGGGAAGCGCCATCATTGCCGCCTTTGACGGATATACGGACGAGCAGGATAAAAAGAAAATTTACGATCATTTCCGTAGCTTTGTAAAAACGCATGGTCCGAATTCCATTGTAAGCTCCTTGATCGACCATCATGTAGCCACTTTTTTACGAAAGCCGTCTACCATCGGCGAAAACGACTGGCGGCAATTGGTTAAACACCTTGTCCAGCAGCTCTCCGAGCTTGCCCGGCAGCAACTTGGCATAAAGACGGCCATTGGAATCGGATCGCTGCATAGCGGCGAGGAAGGACTTCGCAAGTCCTATTTCGAAGCCGTTTTTGCCTCCACCCTACGCAAGCGGGATGGGGGTTACTGCCACTTTGACGAACTGAAGTCGTCAGAGGCCGGAAACGCTTCTTTGCTTGCCGTCAAAGCAGAGAAAGGAATGCTTCAGCAGACGTACGTCATGTCAGCACTGCAACGGATACGCGAACAGCGGGAGGTTCAAACCCTGACTATGCTGGGCAGGGCGAAAAGATATATCGAGGAACGGTTCAACGATGATCTTTCGCTGGAAGAAGTGGCTGATTTCGTCCATTTGAATCCTCACTATTTCAGCAAAATTTTCAAACAGGAATACGGAGAAACGTTCATCGACTTCGTAACCCGACTGCGGATTGATAAAGCCATTTCTCTGATTAAGGCCGCTAACCTTACTCTTAAGGAAATCAGCTTTGAAGTGGGTTATAAGGATCCGAACTATTTTAGCCGCGTCTTTAAGAAGATAACGGGCGTTCCTCCCACTGAGTTCAAAGGCCAAAAATAGTAGAGATTCATCCATGCCGACCATCGGCATGGATTTTTTTAAGCTCGAATGACAAGGTAATGCTAGGTTCAGCCCCTCCGTCTCCAATTCGGGAATCAAAGCCAAAATCGTGCATGAAAAGGTCTGTTTATTGAAGACGATAACCGGCCTTTCTTTTATAAGCGCATGTTATACTTCTCCTCGAAGAACGGATTGAGGCTTTAGGAATCTGGAGGGAGACGGTAAAATGGGAGTAATCATCAATAATGAAAGCGCTCAAAAGAAAGCGCTTCAGTTAGAAAAACCCAATATGCTTTTTGTGACGCTAGTATCCATCGTAGCTGCGCTCGGGGGTATCCTATTCGGTTTTGATATCGCGGTTGTTTCGGGAGCAGTCGAATTCCTACAGCAGCGTTTTTCGCTGAACGAATTTCAGGTTGGTTGGGCAGTGTCGAGTCTGATTGTCGGGAGTGTCACGGGAGCGGCTCTCTCCGGCTACATGAGTGAAAGGATCGGCAGAAAAAAGGTATTGCTGGCCGCCGGATTTTTATTCGTCGTCGGCTCGATCTGCTCTGCACTTCAAGATACGTTCACCGGGTATGTTATCTTTCGCATGATCGGCGGCGTTGGCATAGGAATCACTTCCACCATTTGTCCGGTATACAACGCGGAGATCGCTCCCGCCAAATACCGAGGCCGTTTGGTTGCTTTAAATCAGCTGGCGATCGTAACAGGCATTTTCCTGGTTTATTTTCAGAATTCTTGGATCGTCAGCATGGGGGATGAAGCCTGGGGTGTCTCAACGGCCTGGCGCTGGATGTTCGGAGTGGGAGCCGTTCCGGGACTGATCTTTATGCTCTTGATGCTCTTCATACCCGAAAGCCCGAGATGGCTTATTAAACGGAATCGGCCTTATGAAGCGCTGCCAATTCTGCTGAAAATTCATGGTGAAGAAGCCGCTAAACAGGAAGTGCTTGATATCAAGGAATCGTTCAAAAATGAGAACGACTCATTGAAACAATTGTTCGCTCCCGGTATTCGGGTCGCTCTCTTTATCGGTGTCATGCTCGCCATTATGCAGCATATTACCGGCATCAATGCCATTTTGTATTACGCGCCGGTTATCTTTAAAGGAATGGGACTCGGTACGGACGCCTCTTTGACCCAGACCATCTGGATCGGGTTGATCAATGTGTTGTTTACCATCGTATCCGTATGGCTGATCGACAAAGCGGGACGAAAAGTCCTGCTGATGATCGGCACCTCGTTGATGACCCTCTCTTTGGTCATTATCGGAGCCGCATTCAAAATGGGTTTGACCACCGGACCGCTCGTGCTCATCATGATATTGATCTACGTGGCCTCCTACGCTATATCGCTTGGGCCGATCGTATGGGTTATGATCTCGGAGATCTTTCCAAACCGCGTTCGCGGCAAAGCGGTCGCCATCGCTTCGATGGCATTGTGGGCCGGCGATTATCTGGTATCCCAGGCATTCCCTCCCCTGCTGAGTTCAGCCGGTCCGTCCAATACCTTCTGGACATTCGGAGCCATCTCGCTGTTCGTCGTAGTCTTTATATGGCGCAAGGTTCCCGAAACCAAGGGGAGATCACTTGAACAGATGGAAAATATGTGGCTCGGGAAATGACACGACTTTAGCTCTCAAGAAGCCCGGACACGTGTTATAATGCTTAAAAACACATGACCTCTGAAGTCATACCGACTTAAAATCGGCAATGCTTCAGAGGCTTCTTATTGTTTATTTGTAATTTACCCGCGTCCGGAATATTTTTACGTCTGGATATATTATCCCCCTCCTCCTCCGCATAGTTCCACACATGGCGTTCTACAGCAGAGCGGTATTCAACAGGCGTCTTGCCTGTGTGCTTTTTAAATAACATATGAAAATACTGCCTGCTGGCCACGCCTACATAATCGGCAATTTCTTGAATGGGAATGTCCGTTTGCTGAAGCAGCATTCGGGCCTTGTCCATTCGCAGCATCGTTAAATACGCGGTGAGCGTTTGCCCAGTATGTTTTTTGAATATACGGTGCAAATACCCTGAGTGCAGATTCACAGCTGCTGCCATGTCCTTGACCACAATATTCTGGTCATAGTTCAGATGGAGAAATTCAATGCATCGTTTGACGTACATATCTGTTTGCTGCGTGTTGTTGCGCTCTGCCTCTTCCCGTAGACGCGCAATTCGGACCAGCATTTGCATAAAAAGCAGCTCTGCCATTGCACCCGGATGCTCTTTTCGTTGATCCAGCTCCAGCACGAGACTTTTCAGCGCATAATATACCTCTTCCGGGTCCGATAGGACAAGATACGGGAATGGACGCGACATAAGGGCCGTGATCCCCTGCTCCTCCGCTGCCATTTGTCGGATTGACGGTCCTACCCTCACTCCCTCTGTAAAACCAAACTCTACATTTAGCATCCGGCACGATTGTTCTCCCTCCACCACCAGTCGGTGTGGTACGCCTGCGTCCAGCATAATAAACTCACCTTTACGCAGCGTAATGCTTTCCGCCTTCCCTCCCGTTTGCACATCCACCCGGCACAGACCAGAAATCATGTACATAATTTCAGTGGAATGATGATCGTGGTAAGGCATGGTATAGTCATGCCATTGCTTATAATAGTAAGCAAAAAAACGGGGAGTATAATCCCCGTCACGCAGCCGTGGCTCAAACAGACTTCCGTTCATCCCCGCACCTCCGCAAAATAGATAAGGCTAACACGGCAACGTATCTGTAACCGTTCTATTTTCACAGTTTAACAGACCCGGCCGTGTTATTCTATTTCGCTCCACCTGACTATCTAAAATCCTTTGGAATACGCCGGGCGGTTCCCGTGAGAATAGCCGCTTCAATCACAGACTTCCTCACCTCAGTAACGACCTGTTCGTTGAATATGCTCGGAATAATGTATTGCTCGTTTAATTCCCGTTCACTTACGACAGAAGCAATGGCGCGGGCGGCGGCTAATTTCATCGGTTCGTTGATGTGACGCGCTCGGCAATCGAGTGCCCCCCTGAAGATACCCGGAAACACAAGCACATTGTTGATTTGGTTGGGATAGTCGCTACGCCCCGTTGCAAATACACGGACATGCGGAATGGCTTGCTCGGGAGCAATTTCCGGTTGTGGATTGGCCATAGCAAAAACAATACTGTCCACCGCCATACCCTTTACATCTGAGGCATTCAGCAAATTACCGCGTGATACTCCGATGAACACATCCGCATCCCGGATGACCTCCTTTAGGGTGCCTGACTGGGACTCTACTTGCGGCTGATCCGCCAGCCACTGCCACATGGGATAGGGATAGGATCCGCCTCGTACAATGGCTCCATCCCGATCTACCGGAACAAGGCGGCTTACCCCTGCGGCGAGCAGCATTTTGCATATCGACACGCCTGCGGCCCCTATTCCGTTTACAACGATCCGCACATTTTCGATTCGCTTTCCAACCACCTTCAACGCATTCAACAGCCCGGCAATCACGACCACCGCCGTTCCGTGCTGATCATCGTGAAAGACGGGAATATCCAATTCTTCCGCCAGGCGGGTTTCGACCTCGAAACAGCGCGGAGAACTGATATCCTCTAAATTAATTCCTCCGAAAATCGGACTGATTGCTTTAATCGTGCGAATGATTTCCTCCGTATCCTTCGTATCCAGACAAATGGGGAATGCGTCGACTCCGGCAAGCTGTTTGAACAGCATCGCTTTGCCTTCCATCACGGGTGCAGCTGCATGCGGGCCGATATCGCCAAGCCCAAGCACTGCGGTACCATCGGTTACAACCGCGACCGTATTTCGTTTGATGGTCAAGGAATACGCTTTTTTCGGATTTTCATGAATGGACATACAGACCCGGGCTACTCCCGGCGTATATACCCGCGACAGGTCATCGCGATTTTTGATCGGCAAATTGGGTTGGATTGATATTTTGCCCCCCAGGTGCGCGAGAAACGTGCGGTCAGAAACGTTAATGAGTTGAATGCCTGCTAACGACTTAAGTGATTCGATGAGTGAAGTCTCTGCTACTTCAGCGACGTGGACGGTGATGTCACGAACAGACGAATCCTGTCCGGGACGAATAACATCAATGGAAGTAATATCTCCCCCAGCACGGCTGATGGTTGATGCGACATCACCAAAGTTTACTTTGGAATGAACAAGCTCCAATCGAAGAATCAGACTGTTAAAGGCCACGGTACATCCGCTCCTATTCTATTGATAGCACGTGTGCTTCCCAAAGGCAGACACGTGCGTTGTTCGTGTCCAGACGGGAACAGACACAAAATTTGTGTACAGTCAAATGTCAAGTACTCAGGTAGCCCCCAGCCGCACCTCAGCACTCGCCTTTTCATCTGTGCATAATCATGTAGCTCCCCGGCTTTTACATGTTACCGCTTTCATAAAAGCATTGGGAAGCTTTTGTCCATATTGTTACTTATGGTCATTTTGATCACGCAGCAGCTCATACCGATTAACCGGACGACCGACTCCACCGTAATTTACGACAAGACGCACGATCCCTCTTTTCTCTAGATAATCCAGGTACCTTCTTGCCGTTACACGAGCAATACCTACCCCCTCCGCGGTTTCTTCCGCAGATAGCTTGCCGCTATGCTGCTCCATGACCGCAAGCACCTGCTTCAGAGTGGCAGCATTCAAGCCCTTTGGCAGCTCATCATAAGACATCGCCCATTCCTCGTATAATGGAGTAGGGACTACCACTTCCTTAGCAGCTTCTCCTTTTTGTATAATGAGATCCAGCTCTTCCTGTGTTCCCACTTCTTCCGCCCATAATCCAGCCTGCTGCTCCCGATAACGCTCCAGCGTATGGTGGATACGCTCTACCTTGAACGGCTTCATGATATAATCGAAAGCTCCGTTTCGCATCATTTCGCGGATCGTCTCCGTATCCTTCGCGGCGGTCACGACAACTACATCTACAGGCAATGCCATGGAACGGATGCGCTGCAAGGTCGTAATCCCGTCCAGCGACGGCATGAACACATCAAGAAAAACCAGATCAGGCTTTAGCTCCTCGATCAGCTCCAACCCCCGAAGCCCATTGGAAGCCAGACCTACGACCTGAAACCCGTCAACCTGTTCGATAAAAAGTCGATTCACCTCTTGTACCATCGGATCATCCTCGACCAGCAGCACACGAAAAAGTGATTTAATAGGTTTACTCATCGTCGCTCCCTCTCTCCTTCAACGGAAATAGAATCTCTATCGAAGTTCCCAAGCCAAGTGAAGACTCGCATGTCAGGCGGCCGTTCCCCTTAGTGACAATCCCGCTCAGTAAATGCAGCCCCATGCCGCGGCTCTCTCCGTCCTTGGTCGTAAATCCGCGTTCGAGCATTCGTTTTTTCGTTGTCTCCGACATGCCACAGCCATTATCCTCGACCAATATGGACATATATTCGTCATCCTGCTGAATGCTGACATAAATCTCCTTGGAGCCGACTTCTGTATCCGCGAGTGCATCAAAGGCATTCTCGATTAAATTCCCGAGTAACAGAACGAAATCATGTCGGTCAATCAACCGGGGAAACTGATTCATTCTGCTGTCAGGATCAATCCTAATATCAATGCCAAGCTCTTTACCACGGCTAATTTTACCCAATAGCAGACCTGCAACTCCGTCATCATCGAAATGCCGTTGAAGGAAGCGTGTAATCTCCTCCTGTTGTTCGGTCACCTCAAACAGATAGCTCAAAGCCTCGTTCTGCTGCCCAAGCTGGAGCAAGCCGGCGACGGTATGCATTTTGTTCATATGCTCATGATTTTGTGCACGAAGCGCATGAACAAACTCTTTGACACCTGTGAGCTCCTCAGCCATTCTCGTCACCTCGGTCTTGTCCTGAAATATGGAGATTGCCCCCAAAGTAACTCCCTGTTCGCGAATGGGAATTCGGTTGCTCCAAATAATGGTTCCGCCAATTTTGAGTTCCTGGCTCAGAATCGCAACTCCCGAATCCAGCACTTCCGGCAAACGGGTATCCGGGATGACCTCACGGATCGGCAATCCCGCTACATCGCGGTGCACATCGAAAATTTGTTTGGCTCGTTCGTTGAAAATCGTAATGATACAGTTGCGGTCAATGGCAATAACACCCTCGTGCATCGCCTGAAAGGCGGCGCTTCGCTCACGAAACATTCTCGCAATCTCCTGCGGCTCCAGGTTGAACATCTGGAGCTTAATATGACGGGCCAGCAATGCAGAGCCAATCACCCCAAACATCAGCGACAGCAACGAAGTCATGACGATAGATTGTTTCTCCTGACGGATAATCTCCGTCACACTTGGCAGCAGACCACCCGCCACGACGACGCCCACCTGCTCCGAGGAAGCATTCATAATCGGCACAAAGGAACGCAAGCCGATGCCCGCTTCGCTGCGCACTTTGGAGACATACGTATGTTCAGCAAAAGCTGCATCATCATCCCGAGCCTCAAACGTTCCGCCGATTCGCTCTGAAAGTGGATGAGACAACCGTTTGCGGTTCATATCGAGCACGACGATATAAGCCGCATCGTTTAATATCCGAATTTTATCCGCCATAGGCGCAATCACGGCAGAAGCATTCGGATCGTCAATTCTTTCCACCACGTCCGGCAGGTTCGCAACCGTCTGAGCCGTAATCGTAAGCCGCTGTTTGAGTTCTTCTTCCTTGAGCCGGGTGGCGCTACCAAACAGAAAAAGACCGCCGATCAAAAGAGAAAAAAGAACGACTCCAAATGAAAGTATCATTATTTTCCAATACACACGAAGTCTGTTCATCCTCTTCACCTTCCCTTTAAACCGTTTACCTTTGAATATCATTGTGGAATAATGGGTCTAAAATAGCAACAGGTGGGAGGTTTCTTTGTGAAAAGAGCTGCTGGATTCGGTGTTTTGCTCGTACTGGGTATCCTTACGGCTTATGTAATCGGTTTTCAAAAGAATTTTGGTGAAGAGCTCCCTTATGATAATGAATTTACTGGTCTTAAAGATCGGATCGTGATCAAATTTAGCCATGTGGTGGCCGAAAACTCGCCCAAAGGACTGGCCGCCGCTCATTTTGCACAGCGGGTTAAAGAAAAATCCAATGATCGGATTGAGATTCAAGTATTCCCCAATGGAATGCGCTATTCAGAAACCACGGAAGTTGCTGCACTTCAACGAGGAGAAATCCAGATGATAGCTCCTTCGTTTTCCAATTTGAATGCAATTGACCCAGCCTGGCTAGTGATGGATCTCCCGTTTGCCTTCGAGGATCAGACTGAAGTCGATCAAGCACTGAACGGAAAATTGGGCAAGCGTTTAACGCAAACACTCGAACCATTTGGAATGAAAGGCGTCGCTTTCTGGTCAAACGGCTTTCGACAGATCACTAACAACGCCCATCCAATTAGCAAACCCGCAGACTTTACGGGCTTGAAATTCCGTATCCAGCCAAGCCAGGTGCTGGAACGTCAGTTTGAAGCGCTTGGAGCATCGACCATTAGCACTCCTTTCAATGAAATATACCACAGCCTGGAGACGGGCACGGCAGACGGACAGGAGAACACAATATCCAATATCCTTACCAAACGGTTTTACCAAGTGCAACGCTATATGACCATCAGCAACCACAGCTATCTGGGTTATGCTGTTGTATTTAACAAATCCTATTGGGATAGCCTCCCAAGTGACGCTAAGCTGGTGCTGCAGGAGGCACTTGAGGAAACGACGCGTTGGAACAAACGGGAAACAGATGAAAATACTAATCGGCTTAGCCAGTTGCAACAGACCGGAGACATTAAAATTACCCATCTGTCCGAGGGTGAATATACGCTCTGGAGGGAACGTCTGCGCGTGCTCTATCAGGAGTTCACTCCCATCATCGGGTCGGACCTGATGGATATGATTCAAGGACCATAAAGACCAAAAAGAACGTTATGACCGTATTCTTGTTTGCCAAGAACGTAGCTTTTACACTGGGGATACAAAAATAAAGCGTTTTCATAAACCAAAAGAAAGCGAGAGCGTATCCCTATGAAACTGAGAATTAATTTTAAAAACTTGACGGTTCAAGTCGTTATCGCTATTGTTCTTGGTATTCTTCTAGGCCACTTTTTCCCTACAACAGGCGAAAAGCTCAAAATACTCGGAGACGCCTTTATCAAGCTCATTAAGATGGTCATCGCACCCATTGTATTTTTTACAGTTGTACACGGGATTGCCAGCATGGGAGATATGAAGAAGGTCGGTCGCATCGGCGGAAAGGCCCTTCTCTATTTTGAAATCGTTACCACGATTGCGCTGGCTATTGGTCTAATCGTTGTTAATCTGGTAAGACCTGGAGCGGGCATTGATGTGAGCAAAGCAACCGGAGACGTATCTCAATATGCTCAAAAAGCAGCGGAATCAAGTCATGGGCTCGTTGATTTTATCGTCGGCATTATTCCTGAAAATGTAGTAAGCGCTATGGCAGGCGGAGAGTTACTGCCTATCCTGTTCTTTGCCATCCTCTTCGGGCTGTCACTTACGGCCATGGGACAGCAAGCCAAACCCGTCATTGTCCTGTTTGACAAATTGTCGCACGCCTTCTTTGGCATCGTCAATATGGTCATGAAATTATCGCCAATCGCCGCATTCGGTGCCATGTCATATACGATTGGGAAATTTGGCATCGGGTCGTTAGCCTCTCTCGGCAAGCTGATGGGCTCCGTTTACCTGACCATGGCTCTATTTGTTATCATTGTGCTCGGTCTGATTGCTCGCATGTATGGTTTCAGCATTTTCAAGTTTATCGCCTATATCAAAGAAGAAATTTTGCTTGTACTCGGTACTTCATCCTCCGAGTCTGCCCTGCCCCGTATGATGGACAAAATGGAGAAATACGGCTGTTCCAAATCAGTGGTCGGCCTAGTCATTCCAACGGGCTATTCGTTTAACCTGGATGGTACGGCGATCTATTTGTCCATGGCCGCCATATTCGTAGCTCAGGCATCCGGCGTCGATATGACCATATGGCAGCAGTTGACACTGCTTGGTATCCTCATGCTGACCTCGAAGGGAGCAGCGGGCGTCACTGGCTCCGGGTTTATCACGCTGGCAGCCACACTCGCGGCGTTCCCTTCCATCCCGCTGGCGGGAATGGCGCTGCTGCTCGGTGTGGATCGCTTCATGTCAGAAGCACGCGCCATCACCAATCTGATTGGTAACGGAGTCGCTACCGTCATCGTCGCCAAATCGGAAAATGAGTTTCATCCCGATAGACAGGCGGAAATTGCTTCTGCACCTGTTGAGCTTGAAACCAGCCCCTTAAACAGCCCGATTACGAAATCCATATAGCTAATGCACGCATTATGATAGAGCCGGTTTACGGCTCTTTTTTCGTTTCAACGGGACAGGATTTTAACAGAGGGAGGGATAAATGCTTTCCAGGATTGAAGTTCATGACAAACCGGGAGCGTGCTGATAAACGCTTTTACGAATCATTTGATCAAACGATCTTTTTAAAGCATCAGTTAGTAACTAAACAATTACATGTGTTAAAAGAAGGAGCACTTACCGCTCCTTCCTTAGATATTTCTATTACCAAACACCAACAATATTGAACGTTTAAGCCAAGCTAATACCGGAAAGAGATCTTTTTATTCTTGAGTTACACATTGGGCTCCCGTTTCGCAAACTCTTGTAACATACCTCTTATTTGTTCTACCAATATAGCAGGTGCTTTCTTGGGTGAACCCGTGTCAAACGGAGGCTGAGGATCGTATTCCAAAATCAACTGGACTCCTTTACTCATATCTTCTCCCAATTCCCATGCTATTAGCTGAAGTGCCATATCAATACCAGAGGAGACACCGGCTGCTGTAACCATTTTGCCCTGACGAACCACTCTCTCATCTGTTGGAATGGCTCCAAGAGATTGGAGCAGATCTAAGGAACCCCAATGACTGGTGGCTACGGTTCCATTTAACAAGCCTGCGGCGCTCAATATCAAAGAGCCGTTACAAACCGACGTGGTCCATTTCGTAGTTTCATGTATTTGGCGAATCCAATTTAACGTTTCTTCGTCATTCATTGGAGTTTTATAATTTGGCGGACTGCAACCTGGAACAACAAGAATATCAGCTGAATTAACTTCAGAAAAACTGTAATCGGCATGCAAATAACCCATATTTGAGTCTAGTTTGATTAACCCTTTTTTCTTAGCGACAAACTTCACTTCACATTTCAGTGTAGCAGCAAATACATCGTATGGGCCAATTGCATCTAATGCTGTAATTCCATCGAAAAGCATGATTGCGATTTTCATGATGATCTCTCCTTTGAAGTGGGATTTTATTCTTGCACACCAATACTAACATACATATACGGGGTATGGGTATATTCAATGCTGTGAAAGCAGTATCTTAATTTCAAACGCCTCTTGACACAAATATTGATTGAGAAATGTCCATGTAAACCTTTAATAGTACGTACCGTAAAAAGGCATACTTAAAAAGGGCTACCCCCAGGGTAGTCCTTTTTAGCATCATAAAGCTGCTCCATCATGCCTGCAAATCTGTTTATCGAGAGCCAGCTTAAGAGCTTTGCTTTCTTAACTGACCATAATATAAATCACTGTAAAAGCCTCTGTGAGCCAGCAACTCATCATGGGAGCCTTGCTCATCCAGACGGCCATCCTTTAAGACCAAAATCCGGTCAGCCTGGCGAATGGTATTCAACCGATGCGCGATGACGAAACTTGTTCGACCCTGCATGAGCCGCTCCAGTCCTTCTTGTATTTTTATCTCTGTAATAGTGTCGATGCTGCTGGTTGCCTCGTCGAGTACAAGGATGGAAGGGTTGGCCAAAATAGCACGGGCAATAGCCAGCAGCTGTTTTTGCCCTTGACTGATGCCGCTGCCGTTCGCTTCCAGCACCTTGTCGTATCCGTCCTTCATCCGCATGATAAAGGAATGGGCGTTGGCCAGTTTCGATGCTTGTTCAACCTCCTCATCGGTGGCGTCCAACCTGCCGAAACGGATATTTTCACGAATCGTCCCCTGAAACAGGAAGGAGTCCTGTAGCACAAATGCCATGCGGGAGCGCAAGCTTTCACGCTGTATGGTGGTGATATCGCGCCCGTCCAGCGTAATCATTCCCTTGTCGGGGCTATAAAATCTGGAAAGGAGCTGGATCAGTGTCGTTTTTCCTGCCCCGGTCGGACCAACCAGCGCAATCATTTCACCAGGTTTGGCTTCAAAAGAGATACCTTCCAGCGTAGCGCTTCCCTCATCATAACCGAAGGAAACATCCGTAAACTGCACCGTCCCCTCCACATGCCCTACCTCCACTGCGCCGCGTTCGTCCTTAGACTCTTCATCTTCATCCAATATTTCAAATACACGCTCAGCTCCGGCAATGGCGGACAGCAGGGTGTTCCACTGGTTAGCCAAATCGTTCAGCGGTCTGGTGAACTGGCGGGCATATTCTACGAATACAATAATTGTACCTATAGTGATGGAACCTCGAATGGCCAAAATCCCACCGATCCCCGCTACAATAGCAAAGCTGAGATTATTCAGTCCGTTCATCAGCTTCGGGATAAAGCCTGAAATCGTTTGGGCCCAGAAACCCGATAGCCGAATACGGTCATTACGCTCGCCAAAACCACGGATGACTCTCTTTTCCTGCGAAAATGCTTTAATAATCTGCTGCCCAGACAGTGTTTCTTCGATGTATCCGTTCAGTTCGCCCACATTCTTCTGGCGTTCCTTATATAAAGGCCCGGTGCGACGTGTAATCCAGCGCATCCCGGCAGCCATTAGCGGTACCACGATAAAGGTCAACAGGGTCATCAGCGGGCTTAACCACAGCATCACCGTGAGTGTACCGATTAGCGTCAATATGCTTGAAAAAATCTGAATGGCGGAGCTGTTCAACGTAGAACTGACATTTTCGATATCATTGGTCAGACGGCTCATGATCTCTCCCTGCTGACGTTTGCCGTAGAAAGGAATCGGTAGTCGATGCAAATGTGAAAACAGATCGAAACGCATGCGGTACACCGTCTCTTGGGCAATCTCGATCATCCAGATATTTTGCAGCCAGGAGGTCAGCGAGTTGAGCAGATATACAGCTCCTAATCCGATGAGAAAATAAATCCACGTGCGTCCGCCCGGACCTTCGAGAAAATCATCCACCGCTACACCGACCAGATATGGACCCAGCAGAGCCAGCCCGGAGCTGAGCAGTACCATGAACAATACCAGCATCAGTTTGGCCTTGCGACGGGCCAGATAAGCCCATATCCGTCCTAACGTACTGGACCAGTTCTTCGCTTTGGCCTTGCGGCGTCCTTCAGCTCCCGTCGGATTTCGCAGCACACCGGACGGCGGTGTAGGCTGACGGAACGGTTCAATGAGTTCCTTGAACATGCGACTCCTCCTTTCCGTATTGTGATTCATAGATGCGCCGATACAGATCCGAACTATCCATGAGATGCTCATGACTTCCACTTGCCATCAGGCGCCCCTCATCCAGCAGTAAAATTTGATCTGCTGATGCGGTCGAGCTGATTTTTTGCGTAATGAGAAATGTCGTGCAGGACAGGCCATCGAGTGCATTCAGTAATGCTGATTCCGTCCCTACATCCAGCGCACTTGTGCTGTCGTCCAGAATCAGAACCGCCGGCTGGCGCACCAGTGCGCGGGCAATCGAAAGCCGCTGTTTCTGTCCGCCGGACAGATTTACGCCACGCTGTCCGAGCATGGTGTCATAGCCTTGCGGCAAGCGTTCAATCATATTATGGATTTGCGCCATGCGTGCGGCTTCCTGGATCTGCTCCAGACTGGCATTTTCCAGCCCCCAAGCAATATTATCCCGAATCGAGCCGGTGAATAGCAGCACCTCTTGAGGAACATAGCCAATAGCCTCACGTAGTATGGACGCATCCAGTTCACGAGCGTCCTTTCCGTCAAAACGCACATGACCTTCAGCTTCTTCATACAGACGTGTAATCAACTGCACAAGTGAGGATTTTCCCGAGCCAGTGGCTCCCATAATAGCTATCCGCTCACCTGGTCGCGCCCTAAAAGATATATCCTTTAGTACAGCCAAATCACTGCCCGGATAATGAAAGCTCACCTGGTCCATTTCCACCTGTCCCTCAATCCGTGTGTTATGTGTTGGAACAGAATCCAGCGCTCGCCCATCTTCATTATGTGTTTCCAATACCTCTCGAATCCGCCCCGTAGAAGCAGTTGCCCGGGAAAATACAACAACGATACCAGATAAGGCAGACAAGGCCCCAATCGTCCGCAGTGAATAATTGACGACTGCGACCACCTGTCCTACACTGGCATCCCCAGTGGAAATTTGACCGCGTCCGAACCAAAGTACTGCAATAATCCCTGCATTCATCGTAAACAAAATGAACGGCATTGTCGTTTCCGTCCAACGTAGAGCGGACACCGTCCCCTTCATCAATTCGCCTCCGTAATGGGCAAAACGTTCGATTTCATGCCGCATCCGCACAAACACCCGAATCAGCCGAATTCCGGTCAGATTCTCCTGAATCACCCCGTTAACATCATCTAACCGACGCTGAACACCTTTAAACAAAGTGACCGTCCGCCGCATCATCACCAACACAAACACGAATAGCACTGGGGCCATAACCGCCAGTAGCAGCCCAAGCCTGAAATGTACAACCAGTGCCATCACAATACTGCCGATGACTACAAGCGGAACCCGTGTCATAAACCGCAAGCTCATAAACACCGTATCTTGTACTTGCGTGACATCCCCCGTCAGGCGCGTAATGAGCGACGAGGTAGCAAACCGTTTGAATACTGGATAGGAAAAGGATTGCACTTTACGATACAGCTTTTCACGCAAATCATAGCCGAAGCCCTGACTTGCATGTGAAGCAAAAAAAGAGCTGGATATGCCCGCCATAAAAGCGATAACGGCGCTCCCCACCAGTACACTGCCCCATAACCAGACGACGGACAAATCCTGCTGCCGGATGCCCTCATCAATGATTTTGGAGATCAAATATGGCTGCGATAGCTCTACCGTCAATTCCAGCAGCATCATCACGAGTGCTGCGATGGCTGGAATCCGATATTTTTTTAGAAAAGAGAACATCATCCCCACAAGCATTCCTCCAATTGCCGTCCAGATCAGCGTGTAATCGTTATATGAATCGAACCTGCTGTAAAACCAATCTATACGCACTTTATACAGCACTATATTGTATTATACCCCTCCAAACAACTTCGTTTAACCAGCAAATTGGAGACTTCGGTTGCGCCATAAAAGATATGCAAAAAACAGCTAATGTTTGTCGACCCTGAGGGACTTTGGTTCTTAGATTCATGAAAAAAGCGTTCCAGTCACGGTCACACTTACCGGACGGGAACGCTTTTTCGGTTATTTCGGTAGCTCTGCCGGATAATGCTGCAGCCAGCGCTTTAAGTCCGCGCTGTAGATAACACGCTTGGGGTCTTCACCGACCACGCGAAGCCGCTCCAGCAGAAATTTGATTTCATCGGAGCCTGCCTTGATTCCCTCCTGCTCCAGCATATATTGAACTGCACTTCTGCCCGAATGCTTGCCGAGCACGAACGAATGGTCAGTGCCCAGCTCGGTCGGATCAAGGGCCTGATAAGCGGCGCGCTCCTTCAGCAGACCATTGATATGTATGCCGGATTCATGGGCGAATACCATGTCTCCCACAATAGGCTTGCCTTCGGGAATGATTCGGTTGGAGGCTTTGGACACCAGTACAGCCAGCGGGCTCAGCAGTTCGGGGCGAACGCTGCAGGTTCCTTGATATAAGTCCCTCCAAGACATCACCACCTCCTCCAGCGC
The DNA here is from genome assembly GCF_059772165.1 of Paenibacillus sp. TY11. NCBI lineage: Bacteria > Bacillati > Bacillota > Bacilli > Caryophanales > Paenibacillaceae > Paenibacillus > Paenibacillus sp. TY11. Next base: position 295,727 of record NZ_JCBAIQ010000003.1, read on the forward strand.
CGTATTGCCTGCCCTTTCCCCAAGGCCCGACACCGTGGTACTGGCCCATACAGCTCCCGCCTGCAAAGCTGCCAGGGTATTGGCAAGCGCTAGGCCATAATCGTTGTGGCAGTGGATCTCAAGCTCCACATCCTGCGGCACGCGCGATACAAGCCTGCCTATGCGGGCAGCTATAACATCGGGATGATGAACGGACAGCGTATCGGCATATCTGAACCGCCGTACGCCATCCCTGTAGAGCTGATTCGTCAGCTGCTCCAGGAACAGGTCATCTGCCCTTGAAGCATCCTCAAAACCTACGGAGACAGTTAATCCTTTACACAGACCGTAATCGACAGACTTGCGGATCAGCTCCGTCACCTGCGCAGGAGTCATCCCTAGCTTGGCCTTCATCTGCACCGTCGACACGGGAACCGAAATATGGGCCCAGCCGACACCCGTCGACTCCGCTGCATCAATATCCGAGAACACTGCGCGATTCCAGGTCATTAGCTTCATCTGAAGTCCAAGAGCGGCAATCCTGGCAATAGACCTGCACTCTGCCTTCCCCATTGCCGGAATTCCGATCTCAGCCTGCTCCACCCCCGCCAGGTCCAGCATGATGGCAATTTCAGCTTTCTCTTCGGCCGAAAAGGCAACGCCCGGAGCCTGTTCTCCGTCACGAAGCGTCGTATCACAAACATGTAACCGACTCATCTGCATCTCCTCCTGTTCCGCAGCACGGACAACGCGGGTTGCGCTTGACCGCTATGCTGCAGCTGCTCATATCCAGCACATTCATACGGTGCATGCGGTCAGTGAACAGATTGCCCGCGTCTGTAATCCATTTGACCGCTTCCAGTGCAGCCATGCAGCCAATCAAGCCGGAGGTGGCTCCCAGGACCGGGAATCCCAGAGGCTCCCAAAGCTGTCCTCCTTCCGGGTAGAGACATTCCAGGCATGCCGTCCTGCCGGGAACAATGGTCATCAACGATACTTCATAGCCGTACATGGCGGCTTCTATCATCGGTCTGCCATGTCGAACACATAGTCTGTTCAGCGCATATCTTTCCGGAAAATCATACCGTGCATCAATCACGATATCCGCCGCTTCTACCCATGGTCCAGAGGATTCTTCCGTGATTCTGTCGGCGTGGCCCTCAAGCTCGGTCTCCGGATTGATACGATGCAAATGCTGCAATGCCGTCTCCATCCGTTCCTCCCCGATTCGTCCGCTGTCCATCAGCATCTGCCGGTTCATATCCGGCAGATGGATTACGCCCTCATGGGCCAATATCAGCTTTCCCACTCCGGCAGCGGCCAGGTACATGGCCGCTGTCCCTCCCAATCCTCCGATGCCTGCAACCATAACAGTAGCCTGCTTTAGCCTGTTCTGACCTTCCACTCCCAGCAGCTTCAACTGGCGTCCGTATCTGCTGTCTTCCAGCAGCTGTACCATTCGTCCACCCCCTCCATGTACGGCCCCGCCTTTAAGATATTCGGTCCGCAGGATCTTGACACCCTATATGGTTGCCCTTCCTTACAGAAGGCTCATGATTCGGCTTTGCCGCTGCCCTCCTCAGCGTGCAGGATTTTGGCAAGCCACATGGGCGGATTGCGAGCCAGCATATGCTGGAGACGCTGGAGCTGCTCCTCAATGGTGCTGCCGAAGGCCACCTTCACAGGCATAATGGTCCGCTTGGTCACCTGTGCAGCGGCCGAAGCACCGATCTGTACCAGGAAGATCAGGGCACAGTCCTCGATCAGGCCAATTCGGCTGGCAATCTTGCCCGCTTCGTTCTCATCACTTCCCGGGGCTAACCGCCGATGCTCCAGGAACTGGACACCTGAGAGCCGGATTTCGAATACAGTGAACATGGGACTCTGCCCAAAATGAGCATTCACAAGCACCCCGTCTTCCGTCGCAAATGCAACCTTCATCCTCCCTTCCCCCTCTCGGCAAGCAATACATTGCCCACCTTGTTCACCCACTCCATGGTCCCACGGTACCCGACGCTTACGGATGTGTGGGCACCCAGTTCGTCATACACCGGCAAGCCTGCCGGTACGAAGGAGGCACCAGCCCGTGCCGCTCCCTTTCTTCCATGTGAATTACTGATCCATAAATCCACGCCCTGTGCGCTCTCCTCTGCATCATCCAGATCACCAATCCAGACTTCCCGTTCTGTCTTTTGCAGCGCGGGCGTGCTGCAGGGTGCAATTAGCCGCTTCAGTTCCACTCCCATCTCCTTCAGCCAGGCTGCGGTCGACAGCATATGATCCGGTTCAAGCGCCACTACAGCCGAAGCGCCGGAAAAATAGAAATGGGCATCCAGCATGCTGTCCAACAGATTTTCACGCTGCCAGCGAAAGCGGACGGGGGCAGGCTCGCAGCTGATCTTCTGCAGAAAATGTATAAACGTATCGCTCGCGGCCAAGCCAGACAGACCAGTGAACAAGTGGTAGGGAATGCCTGCGGCATGAGCCAGTCTGCGCGCGGGACGCTCCATGCTTGCGCCAATGGCAATGGTGCAGGAAGACTCCAGCATCTGGCAGGCTGAATCCAGCGGAGTTCCCCCTCTTGTTAAAGGGGAAAAGCCTGTCAGCAGGTGACCGGACAAGGAAGTGGAAATATCGGGGAGCGTAATCACCTCTAGGCCAAAGGAGGAGATAATATCCTTGATTTCCATGACGTCTCCGGCAGTCAGATAAGAAGCCGGCAGCAGATTGACCTGCGTCCGGCGCTGTTTTTTGGGGGTCTTGCCTCCGTTTGACACGAGTATGGCATCCATTAGCGACTCTACTGTGCTGCTGTAGCCCGTCTCCAGGGAACCGTGAAAATCAGGCAGCGATACAGAAAACAGCAGATTGTCCTTCAATGCCCGTTCTCGCTTGAATGCCTTTACCCTGGACTGAAAATCAACGCCTGCCACCTCGGTGAGGGCCGTGCTGATAACGCCGATGACATCTGGATGGTGCTTGGACCAAATATGATCCAGCGCCTCCTCCAGATTCCGGTCTGCGTCAAATATAACGTCCATCTCTTGCAGCGCAGAGGTCTGAACGGCGATCGGCTCGCGAAAATGGCGAGTCAGCAGTGCCTTGGAAAAGGCCGAACAGCCCTGAGCGCCGTGCAGCAAAGGCATTGAGCGATATATCCCCTGCAGAGCCAGCACGCCGCCTAAAGGCTGTCCTACCTTGAGCGGATTGACACTGACAGGCTTCGTGGTGGATTTAATCGGCAAATTCCGTCTCCTCCTCCCATGGAGCCAATTTGGCGGTCAGCTCCCATACTGGATGCTGCAGCGTATGCACAAGCTGTTTCGCCAGGGACAACAGCCCGTCATAACCCGCATAGGCCTTGTGCCGCTCCTGATTGATGTCCACAAAAGGAATCTGTTCCTTAATCGCCATATACATGTTCCGGCCCCCGGCAATGACCATGTCGGCCTTGCGGCTCCGTACGGTTTTGAGAATCTGCCGGGCGCCGCCTTCTGGAATGTATTCCGCATCATCCCCGATACGGGCAGCAATCCGGGATACATCCTCAGCAGTGCTCTTGTTTGTGCCTACACCCACCACCTTAATGCCCAGCTCCTGCAAAGCCGAAATGACAGACCAGCTCTTCACCCCTCCGGTATAGAGCACTGCCCGCTTTCCTTTCAGCTGCTTGCGGTAAGGCTCCAGCTCCAGCGAGAGCCTCATTTCCTCCCGTGCGGCCAGCTTATCCACCCGTCGCTCCACATCACGATCTCCGGTCAGGTAAGCCATCTGCCGCAAGGAATAACTCGTTTCCTTTGCCCCGTAAAATGAACCTTCAAAATAAGGAATGCCGTATTTACGCTCCATTTGGACCGCCAGACCTAGCAAAGCCCGACTGCATACGACCATATTGACCTTGGCACGATGCGCCCAGCCCACCTCACGGAACCGGCCATCCCCGGTAATTCGGGACAGGATACGCATTCCCGTCTGCTGCATCAGCCGCTCGATATGCCACATCTCGCCCGCAATATTGTATTCCCCGATGAGATTGATATCATGGGAGGTTGTCTGTTCCGGCTCGGTGCTGCCGATAATATGCTGGAACAGAACATCTCCGGCCAGCCGGGTCCCAAGATTCTTGCTGCCCACAAATCCCGGACTGTTCACCGGAACGATCGGCGTCCCCAGCCGCTCCGATTCAGCCTTGCAGACCCCCTCGATATCTTCACCAGTGAGGGCTGTGACGCATGTTATATAGACGAACACAGCGGAAGGAGCAAAACGGCTGACAATGTAGCGAATCGATTCATGCAGCTTCTGTTCACCACCAAAAATGATGTCCTGTTCTCCAAGATCAGTAGTGAAGCCATACGCCGACAGCTCCGGGCCGCTGGACAGGCTGCCTCTGCTCTCCCAGCTATTGCCGAGACACGCAATCGGCCCGTGCACCAGATGAGCCGCATCTGCAATGGGGACCAGTGTAATCTGGGCCCCGTCAAAGGAGCAGCCACCCGAAGCCTCCCCCGGCACAGGCCGGGGACAGGGCGTACTTTTGGGAATTTTGTTGCCGCAGGATACCTCCAGCCTTCCGTTAGACACAGCCGCCTCCATCCGCACAACCCCCTTATTTCAGATAGAATCCATTGAAATCACCAGCCAAGCTGCCAACTTCCTTCTACGCGATACAGCAATTAGCGCACCAGATCAAAGCTATGATCCGGAGCCTGCTCTTCCATGACATCCAGTACGGTATTCACGAATTGGGTGAGCAGATTCAGCGCACCCTGGTAGCCGATAATCGGATAACGATGCATATGATGCCTGTCGAAGATCGGGAAGCCTACACGCAGCAAAGGAATGTTCGCCTCTTTGGCCGCAAACTTCAGATGGGAGCTGCCAATAGCCAGGTCCACCGGGTCCTCGAACAGCAGCGAACGCATATGCCACAAATCCTGACCACAATGCACCGTCGATTCTGCACCGTAAGGGCTGGACTTCAGCAGAAGCTCTACTTCCTTCTCAAATTTCCGGTCCCCATTGGAGCAGACAATGTGCACTGGCTCCATGCCCAGTTCCAGACAAAAGCCAATCAGGCCGATGAGCATATCCGGGTCTCCCGCCATAGCCACTCGTTTGCCGTGCAGATAAGCATGCGAATCCATCATGGCATCCAGAATTCGGGCGCGCTCCTGCTTCAATGTCTCGGGAATTTCTCTTCCGGACAGATGGCTTATCTCTTCGAGCAAGCGATCTGTAGCGCGGATGCCCAGCGGCGTGGAGATGGAGGACACTTGTTGCCCCCAGGTTCGCTTCATATAACCTAATGTTTTACGAAGAGAGTGCTGCTGGATTGCCAACGTACCGGCTGCATCTGCGGCCTTGGGCACATCCTCAAGCGGCGTTCCCCCGTAATAGTAGCTGTACTCTCCAGTAGCGCCTGAATCAAAATTACTGCTGTGGTCACCCAGAATGGTATACGCAGCGCCAAACAATTCCAGTATGCGCCGCATTTCTGCAAAATTGCCCGTATACCCATCAAACCCAAGCAGTACATTCAGCTTCAATTCATGACCAGGCTGCGGCGTCCGTCCCGACTTGTTATACAGCGTCTCCAGTACAGAGCGCAGCATGGCGTCATAGCCTGTAATGTGTGAACCGGAAAAGCTGGGGGTATTGGCAAAAGGAACCGGCATATCCTCGGGAAGGGCTCCCTCCTGACGGGCATTGGCCAGGAAGGCAGACAGATCATCCCCGATCACCTCTGCCATGCAAGTCGTGCATACCGCAATCATCTCCGGCTGATACAAGGCAATGCAGTTCTCTATACCGTCAATGAGATTGCGCATGCCGCCGAATACGGCGGCATCCTCGGTCATCGAGGTGGATACGGCAGGAACAGGCTCTTTGAAGTGGCGGGCAAGATGGCTGCGGAAATAGGCCGTGCAGCCCTGTGAGCCATGAATGAACGGGAGCGTTTTTTCGAAGCCCAGCGCAGCCATGACCGCTCCCAGCGGCTGACAAGCCTTGGCCGGGTTCACGACTACGGCGGTACGGGCAAAATTCTTGTCCTTGTATTCCTTGGTCTTGGTGTACTCCAGGGTGGCGGTAACCTCCTCCGGCGAACACGGGGCCTCGAAGGCTCGTTTCTCCTCACGCTGGCGCACATATTTATCCTGCCGAAACAGCTGATTGTGATCGACAATATTCAGACGCTCGCTCATATCGACACCTCCACAGTCTGCTGGGACGACAGCAGGCTCCATACTGGACTGTTGATGGTCATATCCATATCACGCGCAAAAATCTTGAAGCCGTCAAAGCCATGATAAGGCCCGCTGTAATCCCAGGAGTGCATTTGACGGAAGGGAATGCCCATTTTGTGATACACATATTTTTCTTTGACTCCGGCGCCCATCAAGTCAATATTCAGCCGTTGGGCCAATTCCTCCAGCTCATAGGCCGTTGGATCATCGTACAGAATAGTGCCTTCCTTTACATTGGGAAACGTTTTTTCGTAATCATCCTTATGGGCAAATTCATAGCCTGTAGCCACAATTTCCATACCCAGATCCTCATAAGCACCGATGGTATGCCTTGCCCGCAGCCCGCCAATTAGAAGCATCACCTTTTTGCCTTCCAGCCGGGGGCGATATTTACGGATGACCGCCTCCATCTGTGGCATATATTGGGCGATGACCTGTTCACATTTCTCTTGAATCGTCTCGTCAAAGCGGGCGGCAATCGCCCTTAGGCTCTCCGCCGTCTTGGTCGGACCAAAAAAGTTATATTCCATCCAGGGAATTCCGTATTCCTGCTCCATTGTTGTGCACATATAATTCATTGAACGATGACAATGGATCAGGTTGAGCTTGGATTTATGGGCAATCCCCAGCTCATTGATCGTGCCGTCACCTGACCACTGCGCTATGACCCGCAGTCCCATTTCCTCCAGCAGAATGCGCGAGGCCCAGGCATCACCGCCGATATTGTAGTCCCCGATAATGGAGACATCATAAGGTCCGCACTCCTTCAGCTCCCGGCGACCCATCAGAAAATCGCGGATAGCATCATTGGCAATGTGATGGCCCAGAGACTGACTCACCCCGCGAAAGCCCTCACAGCGCACAGGAATGACCGGAATGCCCAGCTCCTCTGTCATCTTCTTGGCCACAGCTCCGATATCATCACCAATCAGCCCAACCGGACACTCGGATTGAACGGAGATACCTTTGGCCAGCGGGAACATCTCCTTAATTTCCCTGCAGATCACCTCCAGCTTCTTATCTCCGCCGAACACGATATCCTTTTCCTGAAAGTTGCTTGTAATCTGCATGGCGGTAAAATTGTTGATTCCCAATACCCCATTCGCATAATTGCGACGGGTGCCCCAGCTGTATTGTCCACAGCCGATGGGACCATGGCTAATGTGCACCATGTCTTTAATCGGGCCCCATACCACGCCCTTGGACCCTGCATAAGCGCAGCCCCTCGCCGTCATGACGCCTGGCCGTGATTTCATGTTGGACTTGATGGAACAGGTTCCGCAGTTCACAAGCTCCTCATCCGCGATCTCAAAATGCTTGGTCCGGTCCTTCTTTGACTTCTTGGGATATACCTCCAGTATCTCCTCTACGATCTGCTTTCCCTTATCCACAATACTGCTCATTTGGCCTATTCCTCCCTCCTGCAAGCTGCGCGCTCAGCTCCCCCATCATCACACAATGGCTCCGTCATTAAGCCTTCTGGCTGCGGTCTACTGCCCCGACGCCTCAGCTTTGTTAATTGCGGTCTCTTCATCCTCAATAATGCCGAATTCCATCAACAGATCCTCCAGCTCTTCCATGGAAATGGGAGTGGGAACCGTTAGCATATCGTTATTCAAAATCTTACCTGCCAGCTCTTCATACTCCGCAGCCTGCTTATGTTCCGGGTTATATTGGGTAACGGTCATACGGCGCAGCTCAGCGTGCTGCACAACATTGTCACGCGGCAAAAAGTGGATCATCTGCGTGTTCAGTCTTCTTGCAAGCTCTGTAATCAATTCCGCTTCCAGGTCCGTATTCCGGCTGTTGCAGATTAAGCCGCCCAAACGCACCCCGCCGCTGTTGGCATACTTCAATATCCCGCGCGCAATATTGTTGGCAGCGTACATAGCCATCATCTCGCCTGAGCATACGATGTAAATTTCCTGAGCCTTCTTCTCCCGGATCGGCATGGCGAAGCCCCCGCACACGACGTCCCCCAGTACATCATAGGACACGAAATCCAGCCCTTCGTAGGCCCCCTCTTCCTCCAGAAAATTAATGGCTGTGATAATGCCGCGCCCTGCACAGCCGACACCAGGCTCTGGCCCGCCGCATTCCACGTTCAGGATGTCTCCGAAGCCCTTCTGGACAACATCCTCCAGCTCCAAATCCTCTACCGTACCCCTTTCAGCCGCCAGATGCAGTACTGTCTGTTGGGCCTTCGTATTGAGAATAAGTCGGGTGGAGTCTGCTTTGGGATCACAGCCTACGATCATAATTTTTTGTTTGAATTTGGTCGCGAGCTGAGCCAGTGTATTCTGCGAGGTTGTCGATTTGCCGATACCGCCCTTACCGTAAAATGCAATTTGTCTCATATTTTCTCAGCCTCCAAAATGTTGAATGGGTGAATGCTTACTTCCCTTACTGCTCTGTACAGGATACATATAACGTAGAAATTTTACATATTCCAGAACGGATTCCTCAATATCCCCTCCGCATACAATAGGCAGCACGCCAGCTTCCTGCAATGCCTCTTTGGGGGCTTCGCCTATGCCGGACGACAGCAGCAATGCACAGTCATGCACCATGGAAAGGATCTCCTTCATCGTCTCGGCCTTGTCCCCATTGCAATCGGCTTTCCCATGACAGTAGGATTGCACCTTGCGGATGCCTATGAAATTTACGATGGTCCCATCGCTTTCATAGATCATGAACTCCTTGGCACGGCCGAAATGCTGATTCACCTTCCCTCCGCCACGGCTGGCCACAGCGATCAGAACCGGCTTTGAGGTAAAGCTTGCTTCAGGCTGATCTCCCGATAACGGGCAGCTGCAGCCGGCCCCAGTTGACGATTGTTTACGATGCGATTGTCCCTCCTTGCGTTCCATTTTCACTCTCACCTTCTCATCCAGTTCTGTCTGAAATTGTGCCCTTGCCCCTTCATCCATGGGGGGAGCAGCCGCTATGTTCTCCCATGTAAAATCCTGATTGCGATCCTCGCCCAGCAGTCCGATCGCATCCGCCCTGCACTGACGGCAATGGCGCATAATGACGGCTCCCGCGTCAGCACATTGCTGCTGCAGCTGCCGGACCAGACGGGGACGGGGGGCCTGTATCCCTTCCTGCTCATACCGGCTGCCGGGAGCGATGATGAGCGGCATAATGTTGTGGAGCACTGCGCCGTGCTCCTTGACCACCCTGGCTACCTCCGGCAGATGGGCATCATTGATTTCGGGAATCAGCACCGAATTCACCTTGCACAAAATGCCTCTCGAAGCTAGCATCTTCAAGCCTGCCAGTTGGCGGTCAATCAACAGCCGTGCGGCCTCCTCTCCTGTATAGCGTTTTCCTTCATCATAGACCCATCCATAAATGCGGCTCCCCACGACGGGATCTACAGCATTGATCGTGATCGTGACATGCGAAATACCCAACTCTACAATCCTGTCGACATGTCTGATCAAGGTAAGGCCATTCGTACTGAGACAGAATATGATATCCTTAACTGTCTCACGGACCCGGCGGAAGGTATCGAAGGTTGCGTCCGCATTGGCCAGCGGATCTCCAGGTCCCGCAATGCCGACAACGGACAGCTGCATGAGCTGTGACGCTACGCCGTAGGTCTTGCGCGCCGCCTGCTCCGGCGTAAGCAGTTCACTGACAACGCCGGGACGACTTTCATTGATGCAATCGAATTTGCGGTTGCAATAATGGCACTGAATATTGCATGCCGGGGCCACCGGAAGATGAATGCGCGCAAAATAGCGATGCGCCTCTTCGTTATAACAGGGATGTCGTCTGAGGATTTCTAATGCTAAGGGGGTCTCCGAGAGATCAGCTAAAGAGTCCATTCATTCCCTCCTCTCAACGTTATATTACCTAACACAAACCTCTTTTTTAGCCTGGAATATAATCACATCTTAGAGTCAGGAGTAAATCCAGTCAATTCACTTCTCCATGAAATCCCTGACATTTGTCCTCATTTCACATATGTGTCAAATTATGCGTTAGATAAGATATCACACTCTTCACATGTGTGCGGTTACATTTCATTTTCTCAATGACATCAAGCCGTAAAAAAAGAGAGTCCGTATACACGGCTCTCCTGATGAATAAGAAAATTTAAATTTTTCCACTCCTGACATGTTGGTAAAAAGCCTGTCCCCCAAATACATTCACACCAAAATATCCCTCAGTAAACGTACCGTCTTCCAGGTCGATGACTGGCTCACCGTCTACGTCAACGCGAATGCGCAGGCCCTCTGCCACGATTTTAATATGATAAAACATATCTGGCAGGACGAACCTCGGAACCTTGGTAAGCACCTGCTGGTCCTCGAATCGACCGTCTTTTTTATAAAACAGACGGATGGATTTCATATTGGGGTCCACATTCAAGTAATAGCCGCTTGATCCGTCAGCATTGGCACGGAAGAGCATGGAGCCTGCACTCCCATGTTCAGATAACTTCACATCTGCCTCATACGTGAAATCTTTCGCCTGCTCACTAGCCATGTAATTCGCATCCATGATATAGCTTCCACGTATCCCATCCGTTGTCACGATCCACTGCGATGCGGTAACATCCGGTTTCCAGCCCGTCAGGTTGGTATGAAACACCCCGCCGTGCACTTTGACCAAGGTACTGCCACGCACCTTACCCTCCAAGTCGGAAGCCGTAATAACAGCTTCTCCGAGCGAACTCGGCTCCATTAATGCACTTCCGTCTCCAGACGCGGTGATCTTCACAATTCCAGGATTACTGGAAGCCCAAATCAGCAAGTTTTCTTTTACCCCAGGCTCATTCTCCACACTCGCATACAAACGCTTTGACTGCTCCCTCGCAAGCTCCACATACGTGTGATCCATGATCACTCTGGCGAACGAAGCATCTGGCAGCCTCCAGCTGTTTCGTAGCGCATATACACGAAGGGAAACGATTTTGACCTCACCCTCTTGGACGAAAAAGCTCATCCCTCTTCGCGCCGAATCGGGCAAAATAATATCCGAAAATACGACTTCTCCGTCATTCCCAAACACCTCGACCGAGGATTCATCCACGAATATTCTCATTTGGATTCGATTTCCGACGGGTGCAAGTGATGCTTCATGAAGCGTTGAAAATAGACTGGAGAAATCAGTAAGCCCTGAATCAGCACGGTTTACAAACAATTGTTGTACGTCTGTTTTATAGCCGACTGCCGTTCTTTGCTCACCGCCATCCCGCACGTAAAAACCAAAAGTCAAGGCAACTCCAACGGAAGGCAGTTCGAACTCCGCTTCAATCTCATAGGCGCCTGCGTTCAAACCTTCCAGTATATTCGGAGAAGATTCCGTGACGCTCTGGTTGTCTAGCGAAAATAAACCAGAACGCAGCGAAGTCAGCTCGGATATCGGATGCTGCACAAGACGAATACCCTCGCGGGTATTTTTTAGCGACAACTCTCTAGGAAGGGTAAACTGGCCCTTCCAGGGAGAGGTCGGAAAGCTGAACGGGTAGTCCCAATTCGTCATCCATGCCAGCATAATGCGCCGCCCATCGGGTATATTCGAGAAGGACATGGAGGCATAGAATTCTTTGCCCCAATCGGTTCTTAACACATTCCCAGGCGAAAGATCATTAAGAAATTTGCCATCAGGCGTCAGCTGACCCATAAAATATTCAGCATCCGAACCCTTAGTGTTCGTGCTGGCTCCTGTGCTAATCATGAGCACCCATTTAAAATTAATTTCATGATTATCTTCATAGTCATCTTCATCATCGACCGGAAGCCGGAATAGATCCGGGCATTCCCACACCCCGCCACGTATATAATCGCCATAGCCGAAATTATCCGTCCATATCCAATCTATTAGATTCGTGGAGGTAAAAAAACGGATATGATCGCCTCCCGACACGACCATGATCCAGCGCTGATAGGTTTCGTCCCATACCACTTTCGGATCACGAAAATCCCAGTTGCCGGGGTCGTCTTCACTTTTGCCCGGATTCTCTATCACAATGGGACGGTCTTTCGGGTATTGCCATGTACGCCCCCGGTCCGTGCTGTAGGCAAGACCGATTCTCTGGTTGCCCCTGGGCTGATCGGGATTGAAAGAAGTATAATAAGCGATCAGCCCTTTTCCGCCATAGTCGCCGAATAAGTCGGAGGCATTGGTTAGGTCTGCTACAGCCGATCCTGACCAGATATGGCCGAGATCATTCCACTCCAATGCAAACGGTAGCCTTTTCCAATCCAATAGATTGGTGCTGACCGCATGTGCCCATTGTCCTCCATCCTGATGGAACAGGTGATACTCGCCTTCGAAATAAACCAATCCGTTCGGATCGCTGGCCGAACCTCTGGCAGGGGAATAATGATATTGGGGTCGGTACTTTTCTGTATAGTAATCCGGGGCCGGGGTGAGGTAGAAATCCTGAAAATAAGCTGTCCCCCCAGCTACCTTCATGCCTGTAAAACCACTGGAATAGCTGTTATCCACAATGTCAATCGCCGCAGGAGTATAGCCATCTATAAATACGCGAATCCGCTCTCCATGTGCGTTGATTTCCAAACTGTGTTTGCCGCCCGTTGTACCCGGATACGTCTGCGCCGACCTTGTAATCACCGTTCCGTCCGCCTTCTTCAGTTGTACACGAACCTGATTGCCTTCGCCTTGCACAGAAGCAACATATCCATCCTTTCCGTTCTGGCTCCCTCTCAAAAATAATCCTGCCTCCATTCCCGGTTCAGAAGGATTCAGCGTCATACTCCCTTCCAGTACCAAGTCTGTAGCTGCGGAGCCATATATTTTCAACGCACCTTCTGCACTTGTTCCCTCAGCCCTCTGTCCCCTCAGGTCAGGCTCCCATTTTCCACGGATCAGCAGCGGCTCACTTACATTGGTATCCATATCACTAACCTGAATGTTCTGAAACAAGGCCGAGCCATTCCAAACATTCAGCCCCAAATATCCTGCTGTATACGTCGTATCGACTATATCCATGATTGGACTATAGCCCTCATCCCAGTACACCTGAAGATGAGATCCTTCCACGCTCACCCTGAGATGATAAATATCTCCTTTTTTAAAATCTACCCGACGTTCCTCTTTCAGTCTTTCAGTGTCTCCGGCAGCATCCCGCAATCGCAACAATCCGGCATCCGGCGCGATCTGGAGCATGTAGGAGGAGCGTCCATCCTCACTGGAACGGAATACAAGCGCAGCCTCTGCATGTGTGTCTATGACCATAACATCTGCTTCAAAACTAAAATCCTTTGACATTGTCCCAGACATAGCTATCACAATTTCCTGTGGCTCCGACCTCAGTAAAAGACCCTGGACGTTATCCTCCATGTGCCCCTGTCCCTTAATCTGCCAATCGGTCAGGTTCGTTCGCGTGTTTGTAAACTCCACCTTCATCCCCTACCTTCTAGTACGGATCAACACCGCGCATCCACTACAAAATAACTGGAAAATCCGCTGTTTAGATCGTCATGGAGAACATCTCATTTCAGCGTATAAAGCTTTAGGGAAAATAATGTGTCGTGAAAATCCGAACAGCCTGACCGTGTCCGGTCTACATATACTTCCTGCGTATCGAAGCATACGACGAGCGTCTCCTGTTCGTCTGATACTCGCAATTCCCCCAATCTGTAATAAACCGTCTGTACAACAAATTTGAAAAGGCTTACAATTTTCATCTTCAATTTACCAAATCGAAATGTCATTCGTCAATTATTTTTGTAAAACAATTTATTTACATTTGACTAAAAATAGTATTAATAAGTTATGCTTTTATAAGAAGAAATGATAACAGTCATAACATATAATCCAACTTTGAAAGTTACCCATTAACAATGACCGCTTCACTTACACAGCATCGATCTGTCCTCTCTGTTTCCCATGCACACTTTTTTTGTCTAGCTTATATAAGATTGAATTTAAATTCATTTGCCGATCCGATGGAGATAAATATAAGTTATCAAATAAACTTTCCAAATGTAAATATTATTTGTTCATTTGTAATGTAAACATTGCTATTTTATGCGAACTATTATACATTTAAGATACATTTAGGGTCTAAACGGAGAGCCGTAAGAGGCAACTGTACCTCTCAGGCAATCCATTTATTAGTGAAGGTGGAACCTGTCTATGAAGAAAGAAAAAGTCACCATTCAAGACATTGCTGACGCTTTGGGAATCTCCCGAAATACCGCATCCAAAGCGATTAACGGTAATGACAACATCCCGGTTGATACTCGAAACAAGGTCATAAAAAAAGCCATTGAGCTCAAATATAAGCAATTTGCCTATATGGAAACGGAGAGTATCATCCCGAAAAATCAAGGTAACATTGCCCTGTTCACATGCAATCTGCCGAACAGCTCACATTTTGGCTCCTTCCTCATCAGTGGTCTGGAGAAAAGAATAAGCGCAGAAGGATATAACCTGTCGATTCATATTGTGCGGGAAAATGAAGTACATGCAGGAACACTTCCTAACAATTTTGAAGCTTCCAAGGTCGATGGAATCATTTGTATTGAAATGTTTGATCCACAATATAGTGAACTCGTTACGGATTTGGGACTGCCCACGATCTTTATTGATTGCTCTGTGGACATTTTTTACCCTGATTTGAAAGCGGATTTATTGTTGATGGAAAATGAACATAGCGTTTATTCTGTCACCAAAAGCCTGATCCAGGGAGGATTTACGCGGATCGGTTTTGCTGGGGATTATAAGCATTGCAAAAGCTTCAACGAGCGGTGGGTTGGATATAACAGAGCTTTAATCGAAGCGGGGCTAAATGTGGATTTATCTTGCTGTATCGTCGATCAAGACCGAAATTTTTTCTCCGAATCGGATTGGATGGATAAACAATTGGAGGGCATGAACGTGCTACCGTCTGCGTTCGTGTGCGCCAATGATTTTATTGCCGTCAGTGTCATGAAAGCGCTCAAAAATAAAAATTTGAAAATTCCTGCGGATATTGCTGTGTTTGGGTTTGATAACGCTCCTGAATCCCGGATTGTGGAGCCTCATTTATCCACCGTGCATATCTACAACAACGAAATGGGCATTACGGCGGCTGAGATGCTATTGGCGCGGATCAAAGATCCCTCCAGACCTTACCAAATCACGCATATCAAAACAGAGCCGATATTTAGAGAGTCCACTCCAGCTTTACAAATAGAAGGGTAAGAGTAAAAGAGGTGTTCTGACGACGCTCCGCGAACGGAACGTTGCTCCAATCGCTGTTGTATCCGGATTTAATTTAATGGCTTAGTGGTTAAAATCCGGATACAAAGGCGACCGCTGACGCTTTTTTGCAATCGTTCCGTCCTCTCCGCTACTTTCAGCGTTTCCCCTCATTTTAGAACTTTTCTAGCTATCTACTAAGGCTTTATGAATACAAAGAAAGAACAAGCCTATCAATGAATGAAACGCTAATGTAGGGAGTTTATGTTGAACACGGAATTAACGCTGTAACACAGAAGGTTTAAAGTAAAAAACAGATTGTATAGAGGAGGTTTTCTATTGGGAGAATTAGTTATTCTATTTTTATTTGCTATTACACTACATAATCTAGAAGAAGCATTATGGTTGCCAGCGTGGTCGAATCAAGCTTCAAAATTCCAGAAGCCTGTGGAGAAAAGCGAATTTTATTTTGCAGTAATTTTTATTACTTCTTTGGCTTATCTTTCAACCTTTTTTTATTTATTCTTCCCAAATTCAACTATAGCTAAATACATTCTTATTGGTTTCCTTGGTTCAATGATTATTAATACTATTTTCCCGCATTTACTTGCAACCATTGTGTTAAAAAGATATGCACCAGGACTCTTAACTGGTATTTTATTAATTATTCCTATTAATAGTTTTATTATTTATCAATTTTTTCAAAACAATGAATTAACATTTAGAGCGTTATTTTTATCAACACTTATTGTAGGAGGAATGTTGTTAAGTTTAATTCCTGGTTTATTTAAAGTAGGAAAATATGTTACTAAACAGTTTTATTAGAAACTGTAAAATCAGTTTATTAAGTTTTTTATTATAATAATAGATACTTTTAATAAATTAGGGAACTCCTTTTCGTTAGGAGTTCCCTAATTTATTAAAACATCAACATTTAAATTTAACAGAGCCAAACATTTAATAACTATTAATGCTGGGAAAGTCTTAGGCTATTCTTTTATAAATCCTTTGTTGATTCCGCCGACTCTACCTTTAATTCTTCTGCATCTATTTCTTTACCATCTATTCCTTTTTCATCTTTCTCCGATGCCTCTACCTCATCCGCTTTGTCGTTGCTCTCTTCCTCAATCGCTGCTTTTGGCGTGTAGAGCTTGGGAATCGGCACGTTCGCCCAATTCATATCGGATGCAAAGTAAAAGCTTGTATAGGATGGCTGGTTATAGGCCGAATTCTGGCGGGCCACGTCCGCCCGATACTGCGGATCATGCATCAACGTGTATAATTTATGTGTTGTAGGTTCGGTGCTCACATAGATACGGATCGCCGAGCTATCCGCTGTACGGACAAGCATTTCCTCGCGCCAATCTCCGAAAACGTCCGCAACCAGCGATGGCGTTCCTTTCGTATAATTGTTCGTTTTAGTTCCAGTTGCGGTCAACAGTGTGCCCCGTCTCCAGTCCTCAATGGTTGGAGTCACGTCAATCGCTCCGTTTACGATTTGGGTGGTCATATCGGCGGCCCATTTGATATTCATATTGGTGCCCGGCATCTTCGTATCGAGCTGTTTACCCGCAGCGGTCCACAAGCCCATGGCCCAGGTTTCCAGCCCTCGCTGTTCAGGGTCTATATCACCGATCATTCCCCGGCCTGTATCTTTACCGGAATATCCTCCGTAAATGACTTTGCCCGTTTTGGCATCCCTTAGAGCATAACCATAAGGAGCATAGGTACCGCCCTCATACACCATAAAGATTTCCTTACCTGGTCGATCCGGGTCAATGTCCGTCACATGCAGCGCATCGCCATGTCCCAGTCTAGCTGTTTGGCCCGGAATCGCGCTTTCAGGAGGCATGACATCAAACGAGCTGTACAGCAAGCTGCCATCGTGGTCGATCGTGGCGGCGCCGTACACGATTTCGTCCTTTCCGTCATCGTCCACATCCGAGACGCCAAACGAATGCGCTCCCTGTGTGGTCAAAGTACCGAATTGCGAGTCCGTTCCGTCACGCCCGTGCGGGCTGTCGTTAAATGGATTGGTCATCGGCGCCCAGCCGCTGTCCACCATCCAATGCTTTTGGAGATGGTGTCCATCCCATGTGTAGGTGACCAAGGTAGAACGTGTATAATAGCCGCGTGCAAATACAGCATAAGGCTTGCGGCCGTCCAGATAAGCCACTCCTGCGAGGAAACGATCGACGCGATTGGCGGGTTCAATCCGGGCCATGGCGTAATCCCCCCACATGAGGCCATCGTCATGACGCTCCGGCTCATAGCGGACGGTATCCAGCTCAGCCCCCGTTTTTCCTTTGAAAATAGTCAAATACTCCGGTCCATCCACAATGAAGCCTTCAAACTCTCTCAGCTTGTTTTTGTCGCTCCGTGCAGGCGCATATACATCCATAAAGTAGTCTGTCAGGCTTTCTGCATCCTTTCGGGATAACGGATAATTATACTTCGGAGCGATGCCAAAGCATTCCTCTAGCGTAGCAGGCCATTGTCCCTTGGCCACTTCTTCATGCTTCGTCCAGTTCATAAACATGTTCACCACATGCTCATAATAATCCGAGCGGCTTAAACGATAATCGTCCTTGTGCGTAATCCCTGCTTTACGATCCTCACGAGGCAGGGTAATATATTTTTCTTTTTTCGGCTTGCCCTTCTTATCAAAAGAAATCGTTTTGGTACCCGGAGCCGTTTTGAACATCAGCTCGGCTTTCCCATCGCCGTCAAAATCGTACACCATCATCTGTGTATAATGCGCACCTGATCGAATATTCACACCCAGGTCGATCCGATATAATAGCTTACCCTCGACCGTATATGCATCAACATACGTATTTCCGGTATACCCCTTCTGAGATACATCTTTGGAGTTGGATGGGTCCCATTTCACAAAAAATTCATATTGCCCGTCTCCGTCCACATCCCCCACACTCATATCGTTGGCCGAATAGGTATAGGATTCACCTGCTGGCGTTACTCCATCGGCAGGCTTTTGGAGAGGAAGTTCATAGTAACCCTGCTGCCATGGCTTCACTTTGACGCTGCGATCCTTTTCCCGCCCATTAACGACCGAAGCCACCCTGTACACTGCATTTCCGGTGCCTTCCTTATCCACATAGTTGGTGCTGTCGGTTACCGTCGCGATCTTCTTGCCGTCACGGTATACGTTAAAGTCCGCTCCCGTCAGCCCTGTTGAGCCGTAGCCATTCACTTCCTGGGCCAGCAATCGCCAGCTTAAAAATACACCCTCCTGCGTCACCGTAGCTATCAGTCCCCGATCCAGCTTTTCCAGTTGGATGCTGCCACTACGGTTCTGTTCAGCAGCGATTGTTGATTCCGCCTGTAGCGTCGTCGGTTCGGACAAGTCTTCCGCAGCCGCTGCTCCAGTCGTACCCGTCATCGCCAGCATCGCTGCCAACGCGGCGGTCAAGCTTCCCTTTCGCCATGCGCCTTTCCTTTGAGCCATCCAAGTCGTCCTCCTCAATTGTGTTGTGATGACAGCAAGTACGCCAAGATGATTGCGCTTACAAAATTCAAATTCTTTATTATTATAGTTTTGCAGTTCTCCCGAACGCGTTTAAATATCCGATGATTTCTCTTCACAAATCCGTGTTGTTGCCCATTTCAATTGAAATAAGCCCCACCAAGCAGCTTTCTTGAAGCTGAATATTGGTGTCCGGCATCTTTTCAGCCCCTGCTGTTCAGGGTCTACGTCGCCAATCAGGATCAATGTTCGTCATATATTGTGCATTCTCGTGTCCCAATGGCTGTCGCCGGAAATCACGCTATACAGCAAATAGCCGTCATGGTCGATGGTTGCAGCCCTGTTAGGCCATAACCGTTCGCTTCGTAAGCCAATAATTGCCAGGCTTAAAAATACTCTCTCTTGTGTAGCCGCAGCTACCAGTCCCCGATCCATCTTTTCCAGCTGTGAATGTTTACTCCCAAGGCCATGTGAGAATATGTGAAAACCATGAGATATGATAAATATGTATAAGCTGTGCTCAAAGGAACCCAACAAATTTTCTAAAAAATGATGTCACAAAAAGGCCAGTTACGATTGTTATATAGACATAAATACAAGGAGGTGAGCTCTTGCAGGCAACCATCCCCGGGGATACACAGGACAAATACAGCCAGATTGAGCTGGCCGTAGAGCGCGTCAAGGCAGGTGAACAGCAGGCTTATGAAATCATTATTCGGCAATTTGAGCGTCAGCTGTACACCTACTGCTTTTATATTTTGAGGAATCATGAAGCAACAGAGGACGCTGTTCAGGACATTTTCATCAGAGCCTATGAGAATCTTCATCAATACAGCAGACAGACCAGCTTCTCGGCGTGGCTATACAAGATGGCCTATCATCACTTAATGAACATCAAAAGGAAACACAGCCGCTGGCTCAAACTGGTTCAGCAGGTCAAGGAACAAGAGTCAATCGCTCAGGTATCCCCTCATAAAAGTGTTATTGAAGAACTGCTGACTTATCTTACACCAGAAGAGCGTCATATTCTGCTACTGAAAGCTGTTGAGCAATACAGCTTTGAGGAGATTAGCAACATTATGGGTTTAAAGTCAGCAACCATCCGCAAAAAATATGAGCGGCTTCGGCGCAAGCTGCTGGACCATAGAAGCAAAGGAGGACTTGTTAATGGACAAACACCCAACACCACCTTATGAGCGCGAAATGGACCAGTTGGAAAATTGGATTAATGAATCAGTCATGCCCAGAGGCAGTATGAGTGATCAGATTATGAAGAAGATTGGAGAAAGAGCCATGCCAAGAAAGACGCCAAAATCAAAGTTCGCAAAACGGGCTGTCGTGGCGGCATCCGTAGTCGGCGTATTAGGGGCAGGAGTGGTAGGCGCCGGATTTATATCACCGACCATGGCGGCCACACTGAAGCATATTCCCGGAATTGGCAGTATTTTTTATGGATTGAGTGTGGATGAAATTCAGACTGCTGTAGATAAGGGCATTCTCAGTCATCCTAATGAAAGTGTGACTCATGACGGGATTACACTGACATTGAGTGATGTTCTGTATGACGGCACGCGCCTGTCCTTCTCTATTGAGCGTAAGGGCGAGAATATGCCGGAAACCTCTATGAGTCCTTATCTACCTATGGATGCCAAAACTGAAAATAGCGATGAGGAATGGGTAAAGAAGCATAAAGTGCCTGAGAAGGATCAGCTTAAGGGGTACTTTCAATCTCATCCGGAAGTACTGATTAATGGCAAGAAGGTAGACTCTCACCAATACTTATACGGTGATGATCCAGAGAAAAAGAATTCAATCGTAGGGGAGTTCATGCAGTTGGGCTCCCTGCCGGACGAGTTTGAGTTGACGGTTAGAACTTCGATGACAGGTGTTGATGAACCCTATGAATTCAAGGTTCCGGTGAAAATAGACAACACGATGATTGTTGTCCAGCCGAATGAGACAAAGACCAGCGGCAGCTTCAGCTATACCGTGAAGGAATTGAAATCCACCTCAACTACGACTCGTCTAATGCTGGACAGTAAAGGTGAAGTACCTGCTTCCCAGGAGCAGACGGGAGAGTATGCGCCAACGATGATGTATTACGATATTGTGGATGATCAGGGCAACATTCTTGAGCAGCGCAGATTCGGATATTTCCATAGCAAGCCTAAGACAGAATACCATGTGGATGAGCTGTATGATGCTCTTAAGCCGAACACGAAATACGTAACGATTAAGCCGTTCACCTTGACCGTCAAGCCGGCTGATTGGAGCATTGTTGGTGAAGGCAAGGGAGCTGACGGCAAGCATAAAAGAGGAGATAAAACATACATCAAGGAACTCGAAATGAAGATTCCCCTGAATAACTAGTCACAAATTTATTCAATACATGAATTTCAAATTACAAGCTTCTATGAAAGGAGAGTATGTCTGATGCAACAGACAAACTTAAAATTTACATTTCTAAAACGGGTATTGCTTACAACATCGGCTTTCGCGATATTGGGATCAGGAGCAGCAATACCAAAATTCATATCCCCCATTGCAGCAGCCGCTAGTGACGCGAAATCCGCGCAAGCCGCTTCTTCCAATCTGAGCCTAACGCAGGACGGGGTTACACTGAAGCTTGGCGATGTGTTCTATGATGGCAAACGCTTGTCCTTCTCCATCGAACGTGGAGGCAAAAATTTACCTGAGGGAGTCATGAGCCTGTACCTCCCAGTAGATGCCAAGGCCAGTAAAAGCCTCAAGAAGTATATGGTTCCTGAGAAAGATCAAAAGAAGGGCTATATCAAGAGGCCTGAAATTCTGATTGATGGGAAGGCATTTAAAGGCTTTGGCTCGTTCGGAGACAAAGTATCTCAAAAGAACGCCGTAGAAGCTGAATACAATCAGTTGGATGCACTTCCAGACGAGTTTGAAATGACTATCCAGGTAGGGGTTACCGGAATCAGCAAGCCTTTTGAGTTTAAAGTCCCTGTTAAAAAGGACGGTAATATGGTGAGTATCAAGCCGAATAAAACCCAAAAGAGCGGGAAATTCAGTTACACAGTCAAACAACTCGATATTACCTCCCGTACAACCCGGCTGGTGCTGGATAGCGAAGGTCAAGTGCCTGCATCTTCCAAGCAGACAGGAAAATACGCTCCATCCATGATGTATTATGACATCGTAGATGATCAGGGGAAAACGCTTCAGCAACGGAAAGTCGGCTTCTATAATAGCAAGCCTAGAACGAAGTATCATATTGATGAGCTGTACAGTGCTATAGGCAGCAAACCCCAATATGTGACGATCAAACCGTATACATTTACAGTCGATCCCTCTAATTGGAGTATTGTCGGTCAAGGCAAGGGAGCCGACGGGAAATATAAAAACGGAGATAAAACATACATTAAGGAACTCGAAATGACCATTCCCGTGCCAGACCAATAACATCGATGCAAGAAGCGAGCAAGCCTGAAAGAGAATCCAGGCTTGCTCGTTTTGTTTACTTTACGTTAAGCCATTCCTTCCCCTGCTTACTTTACTGGTTCTACTGGTTATACTAGTGCCGAAGTGGCTTCCATTATCCGCTCACATTGCACCTGCACCAGTAAGGGAGCATCGGTAAAAAAGCTGGAAAGCGACCGAGCGCTCTACACAGGAGCTTGTCAAGCTTGTACAACATCGTCAAAGATAAGTTTAGGTTATCCTTAATTTGTATACCCCAATTAGTGAGGGACAAATGAACTGAAATCGTCCCGACTCGACTGGTCTGCATGATAAAACACGACATCTCCGTCCTGTAAATGAAAGACGTGTCCGTACGGGTCTTTTATCTCTCTGCGATATCCCTCTAGTTGCCATTGGTTCAGTAGTGGGCCATTAATATATTGCAAATGTGGATGCTCGGTGTCCCCCTGACGGAGCGACTCCAAATTAAAGCGAACCACGATAAAGCCTGTCTTCTTGAAAAAATCTGTATGCTCGTTTAGCTCCCGTTTACGGCTTTCATTACGTAAATCCGTCCCTTTGGTGACGGCGTACACATCGGCAGGCAGACTATATTCGCCATACCAGCGCTGAATCGACGCATTAGCGCGATCCACGCTGACCCCATCCGGGAGGTCTGTCTTCGGACCAATCAAGGTACGCACAGCCGCAGGCAGCACCAGCCAGTCGTAGCGTCCGATCCAGGTCTTGCTGCGTGCAATACGCTGGGCGTACACCGCCACATAACGTTCCAGCGTCGACTGATTCCTCTGCGTTTCGCTCAGCTCATGTTGATAGTGGTAGGCTGCTGTGTCCTGCATTTCCTCCATCGGCACATTGCGTAGCCGTTCATTCAAAATAACATATCGCTTCTCCCGATCCTCCGCCGATCCCAAACGGATAAATTTTCGGCTGCCGGAATGTGTATACAGATCCACCTCTTCCCGCTGTCTCCCATCTTTGCTCACCCAATAGAACGATGGCGTGATACGAATACCATCCTGGGCGCTAAACATATTACCTTTGGTTTTGAGGTCAAACTTGAAATGATAGCCTGTCTTGACCGCCACATTTGCATAACCTTCATAGGGGTGACTGCCGGGGCGAACGGGCAAGGTGAATGGCTCCTGGTTCCCTCTAGGCAACCCGTCAATATTGCCAAGCCCCGTCCAATAGGACAGGCCGCTATGCGTCGAGCTTCCTTTTCGCTGCCGAAACACCCGCTCCCAATGGTAATCTGTAATATCCGTGATATGAAAATCATACATCCTTCCGATGACCTCAATATTTACCACATCATTGGCAACATGATGGGCGATATCCGTGTTGGCATGGCGCTGTTCGATGAAACCATCCGGTGCATTTTCAGCAATGGTACGGAACTCAACTGTATAGTTGCCTTCATCCACCCATACCGGCAAATAAAAGTCTGTATCCAACTGCAGCACCGGAATGTCAATCCAAGTACCTCGCTGATAAAATTGTGTCTTCCCTTTGTCGTACACATCGAACGGAAATCGCACCTGTTTGGTTCGTACGTATTTGGCATACTCCCGATCACCATATCCGGGAATATTCAAATGCGGACCTGCTGTCGAAATCGTCACCCGGAAAGGACGCTCCAAAATAAGCGCCGACCGTCCCTTCGTAGGTTGGGTTTTCTGGTTATGAGCAGCATCGTCCGACACACTAGAAAGATTCACTACGGGAGTGTGGACAGTCACCGTATTGATTCCCTGTATCGGGAACGTTTTATCAGCACCTCCATTGATATTTCCTTTGAGAATAGCGTAAGTGATGTCACCGTTGCTGGGCGTATTGGACTTATTCATCTTATGCTTATCAATCACATGATCCGGACTGTACAACACATCCGGCCCAATCGCTCCCGAAGAGGGAATAACACCCGGCCTAGGGCCATTCACCTTGACGCGCTCCGGATTCATAATGATTTTGTTTTCAAAGGTCAGGGTGTCGTTCTCCACTTCGATTTCCTTAACAGCCCCCTCTGCCTTGGATTTCAGTACACTGCGGTCATCAGGCACACTCGGCTTGCTGCTGCCACCGTTTTTGCTACGGCTACCGCCATCCACTGTCCCTGGTGCAGGTGGCGGATAAAAGTTGCCCGTGGTCGCTGCAATATAGGAAGGGGGTGTATAGGATTGCGGACGTATAGTGATTGCTTCATTGGGTAACGCATAATTTCGGAGCGTAGCCTCCTTGATGCCGTACACCTCCAAATTGTCTATCGTCCAATAAGAGTACGGACGAACAATTTGGTAAGTATAGGTTCGCTTCACAGTTTCACTCCGCCGAGATTTTTTCTTAGGCCGCCAGGTCAACCGATATTCCCGTTTTACATTCACCGTATATGTACACTGGCCAGACATGTTCACAAACTTATGTTGAAAAAGGTATCTCTTGGATTGCACATGACCATACAGGCTCTCAGAAGTAGGAATACCTTTGGATACGTCAAATCGTTCCTGACCACGCTGGTCTGCTTTGATAACGGCAGATACTGACGGGTCCAGTTCGGTAGTTTCCAAGCGCAGGCCAGGAACGGGGCGGGAGCAGACAACACCTTTGGTCGGCTGTTCCTCGCCTTGGCAATCTGCGGGTGCTCCCTCTTGGCTTTCTCCAGGCTTAGGACAGCCCTGACCTTCTTTGTAATACAAATAAGCGGTAAACTGCTCAAAAGAACCGTCATAGGTAAACCCGGGTACAATTCCCGGCAAAATATCTCCGCTCGGCGGTTTACCTGTCGTACTTTTCTTGTAACCCACATACTCATATTTTGGGTTGGTTGGCGGGGTAAAATCATACGGTTGATCAGGTTTTAGTTCATCTTCTATTGGTGTAAATACGTTGTTAAGAGATTTTCCATCAGTGGTAAAATGCTTGACGATTAGACCGCTCTCCAGTTCGATCTTAAATAGAATGGGCTGGTAGATGCGGTATGCTTCAACATTAGCAGCACAATTCGGACAGGATTCATCCTTGATATTTTTAGGCCTAAAGGCATTCAATTTCATGTTTACAGTTATCGGAATAATTGTAGTGTCCGTGCCGATCCCTTTCTTTTGAAAAGGACGAATATTTCCATCGGTTGTTCCGAGACTTATAGAATCACTGTATTCTGCGTAGCTATCTTGTCGCGATTCACTAAAATATTTGGATGGATCTGATGCCGTATATAGTCGAGCCTCGACGTTTTTAATCTTCCTTCCTGGAAATTGAAACTTGTATGTGAAAGTGGCCTCCCCATCCATACCTTTGTTGGGTTGTTTATGATCGGTAACCCATATATTACTGCTATTTTTCCACATGTCAAAGTACATCATACCAACAAAGTAGCGATCATTCTTATCTGCAAAATAGGAAAGCGGCGTAACTTCCGTATCTGCTGCTACTTTGTCAATGGGAAAATAAAAAGGCGGGAGCTGCAATAGCAACAGAACCCCCGCCAGCAATACGACCATAATACGTTTGGCCTTCTTCATCAGCCTAGTTTCCTTTCCACGGATTGACCATCAACGGAATAAAGTCATCTGCTGCCAAGCGAAATCCGATATATTCAATATCTCGCAACTTCAAGGATTTATAGTTCTTAATCCCGTTAAAAAGCTCATCTCCTGATGAATAAATAGGGTAATATAACATTCTCGTACCATCGCCGTTGTCCGTAGTCAGTTCTTCAACAGCATAACGATAGCGTGTGTCATTATTCCTTGAGATATAGAAAAGATTCCCTGCGGTAGATTTAGTTTTAGCTCTAATTCTTAAGTAAGGCGTACCTTTTGCGTTGGTATAAGGTTCAATACTGTAAACGTCACGTACTAGCTTTAGAGGCAGGTCAGAAACTTTGAAAATCATCACTTTGTCATATACTTTTCCTTGCGCATCTTTTAAAAGATATGGGTTAGACGTGAATGCCTTCTTATACGGCTCAATACTCACCGCCTGATGCCCCGTATCCTCCAACGCAGCAATTTCCTTCTTCCCAATCCAGACCCAGCGGCTGACCTTATCCCACTCTACCGTTTGCCCCAATCCTTCACTTACAAGACGAAGTGGCACAAAAGTACGGTTCTGCTTCAAAATAATCTTCGTTTCGTATGTTTTGGTCTGTCCATCCACGGTAGCTGTGTTCTGTCCAACCGTCATATTGACCGCATGTGTATCATTTTTGATCGACACAGCCAACTGACCGTCTGTTTTCTCCCAGCCTACCTTAGCCCCCAGCGCTTCGGATACAAATCGGATCGGAACCATCACATAATCGTTACCATCCTGAAAAGGTTTAGCGTCCGGAAATTGTATTTTTTTCGCGTTTAACAAGACTTCAATTGGTTTGGAGTTGCTTGCCGCCTCCGTCGTTGGAATTCTACTTGTTGCACCCCATAGCAACGTGACTGCGGTCAAACTCAACATCCATTTTTTCATACTCATCTCTCTATCCCCTTTGTCTGCTTAAACTTTAAATTATGTATATCATCTCTAATCTCATAAACTTATCGCATCCCCACTTTCGGAAAATACTGGATACAACTTATATATTATAGGGTTTCCCTATTACAAAATCTATAAGAAAAACTTCTAATACAAAGCAATCCAAACAAATAGACTCTATTGAGCAATCCCTCTCCTAAATTATAGAACTAACTCTTAAAAAAGTTATATTTCTGGAAATCTCAACAAAAAAGGGCTGCCTCTCCCCTATGAAGGAAGAAACAGCCCGTGTGCTTCACGCGCAACAAAACTATGAATATATCAGCTCATACCACCATATGCATTATTCCAGCATCATCCAATATTTCTTACATCATAAATCATACCGGACTAAAAATCAAACGTTACTTTTTTCTGACGAAACATTCCAAAGATCATTCATGTATACCTGAACTTCCAGCTTGATAGAGTTGCTCATACACGTCCTTGTTGACCATCCTCAGCCCAAACAGTCTGCGGATACGCTGTCCCGGCTTGGCCTTGAAGGTCACTGTCGCTCTATCCTTACCTTCGAGATATGCAGCCGGAATAGCGGCATTTATGTTGTAAAACTTGTCGGCCTCATCAAAACCTTCACTAAAATGCTCAAGCGGATGACCGTTAATCAAAATATCAAAACCGCAGTTTGGCATTTCCAGCGTAGCCGTGTAGGTGATCACCAGTAGCATCGGAACATCCGGGTCCGTATTCAAATCCAAAGAGAACCAGCCGTCAATTCCCGCATTCCGGTAAGGTCGGTTATTCACATATCCGGTGCGAGTCGAAGCATCTCCCTGGAAGTTATGATCCCGCTCCGGCTGCATTTCTCCAGGTTGGGCAAAGTCAATCGTGCACTGCTCCAGAATGGCCAGCTTTTCGCGTGCCGCTGTGTATTCCTTTTCCGCCTCCTGCCACGCTTCCTTCGTAAAAATGTCCCAGTATACCGAATAAGTACGGTCATGCATTTTATAAAGAGGAGATAATTCCACATCCCGGGGATGTCCTGCATTCAAGGTGTGGAACGTATTCGTCTTACCCTCCACGGGCTGTATCCAGGCATCCAGCTCTTCCGTTTGGGGGATGAATACTGGTGTGTACAGGAAATCCTTGGCTTTAGGATCTTCTAAGGGCCCCAGGTCGCCTGCCAGCACCAGCGGTCCATACATGACAGCCGCCCGACCCGGGTTATCCGGCATCTGCTCCAGTCTCAGCGACATCGGAATCTTCACCTCTACGACATCACCATCAATCCACGTTCTGGCGATAGAGACAAAGCTGCCCGGCTCGGATACGACCGACTGTTCGTTGCCATTTACACGGATGGTGATCCCTTTTTCAGCCCAATATGGATAGCGAATGAGCAGCATAAATGGGGCAGGTTGATCACATTGAATTTCGAGCGTCGTATGATCCGTATCTGGATAGGATGTGGTTTGTTTTAGCGTAACGCCTGTGTCCTTCCATTCCAGCGTGGAAGCGATGAACTGATTGACATATAGCTTATCGTGATCGTGAAAATAAATACCGCTGCCGTAGCTCGCATGGTTTTCCATCCCTGTACCAACACAGCACGTAAAATCATCAAATTTGCTTTCAAAATGCTTGTGCCCGCCCATCGCCAGCGATAGAAAATACGTTACGCCCCCGTGAACAGGGTCCTGCGAGGCCAAAATATGATTGAATAGACCTCGCTCATAAAAGTCCGCTTCCTTGGCGGAAACATTCCATTGAAACAGATGATTAGTCAGCTTAAGCATGTTATAGGTGTTGCATGTCTCCGTCGTATGCGGCCCGATGCGATCATTTAAACCATCCGGCGCTCCAAAATATTCTCCAAAGCTATTACCGCCAATGACATACGAATGATGATCCACCACCCGCTCCCAAAAAAATTCCACCGTTGCCCGGCGTTTCGTATCATTAGTCAGCTCATATTCCTTGGCAAGCCCGATCAGCTTCGGAATCTGCGTATTGGCGTGAATGCCCTGTAAGCAATCCTCCTGCGAGCTAAGCGGGTCCAGCACCAGCTTGTGCCAGAAGCACTCAGCCAGCCGCAAGTAGCGCTCTTCCCCGGTATCCGCATACAAGTCCGCCAATACCTCATTCATGCCTCCATATTCGCAGAACATCATCTGCTGCATCTGCTCATCGCTCATCGGCTTCAAAATTCCTTCGAGCCAGTCAGCCAGCTTGCGCTCTACACCTAATGCCTTGTCACAGCCTGTCAAATGGTACGCATCACGCAGACCAGCGAATAATTTGTGCAGTGTATACAAGGGAGCCCAGGCACCGTTCAGGTCAAACCCCTTCGAACGAATATTTCCGGCAGACACCTCTTCAAAAAGTTCCTTTCCCCCCGGGATACCAGATACATATCCATCACCATGCGCCTCTTGGCAAACGTCCAGTTCATCCGTAATGTAGTGTGCGATTTCTTTAAAGCGATCATCGCCCGTAGAAGCATACATCATGGAGCAAGCGGACAAATAATGTCCCAGTGTATGACCAGAAATAGTCATGGCTTCCCAGCCTTCATATTGAGGTGCTTTGGGCGTGAGTCCGGCATATTCCCGAAAACGCGCCAGCAGGCGGTCAGGTTGAAGCTCCAACAGATAAGATCGGTTCAGCTCCATCGCCTGTTTGAAGGGACCTTCAGCCAAGACCACCTCGTTCAGTGCGAACGGTCTTGCTTTCATATGGGCTTTTGCTTTAAGAGTCATATTCCGTTCCTCCTTTAAGGCGAATTTGGGATGAAAAAAGCGCATTTCTAGTACAGCGAACCGTTACACGCCGCTGCCAGTTATTTGCCCCCACTGCTGGTACAGCTGTGTTCTCGCCTCTGTAATGCCGGGATGAAACTGAATCAGCGCATTCTTCCGTGTAAAATGGACCTCACGGATCGCCTCCTGTACCCGCTGCTCCCCGCCTGCTCCGCCGAGTCCAGCGGCATGGAGTATTGATGCGGCGGCTAATCGCCCTTGAGCCACCGCGACCAGCCCGCTTTCGATGCCGGTAATATTTCCGGCAACGTACAGCCCTTTGAGCGAGGTTTCCATTCGCTCACCATGCAGTGGAACATGCCCGCCCAGCTCAGGGCTGTACACGAATTTGCACCCGGCTACCGCCGCCAGCTCGGCGAGCGGATACAAGCCGCCGCTTAGCGCTACAAAGTCGGCGGGTTCGACGCGCTCGCTGCCGGGAATAGGTGAGCCGTCCGGTTTAACGTGGACCAGGGTCACGGATTCGACCCGGTCCTGCCCGTTGACGGACAGCACTGCCGTCCGCAAACGGATCGGGATATCCCACAGACGGAAGCCTCTGTGGGGATAGCAGCGCGCGATGAGTTTCTCCATCCGCATCGCCGCTGCCAGCCTGCCGCCTGCACGCATCCAGGCGGCAGGGGCCAGCCCCGACAGCTGAAGCAGCAGCTTCGCGGAGGCTGTCGGATCTGCTGCCGCGCCAGCCAGCGGATTAGCGCACGGTAGTGTAATCGCCGCCACCTTCACCCCGGCGACGGACAGCTCGCGGGCAATCGCCATGGACAATACGTTCATGCCTACAATGATGCCGCGCTCTCCCGGCTTGACGTAATGAACGTTGGTCATCACCTGGGCGGCCCCGATAGACATCACGCCCGGCAACGTCCAGCCGTCCAGTGGGACGGGGATTTCGGCGGCTCCAGTCGCCAGCAGTACGTAATCCGCAGTGAACAATCCACAGGAGGTGGAAATTTCCCACGTTGTCGTATATTCCATACCATGTACGGAAACGCCGCAGCGAATGTCCACCCCAAGCTCCCCGCAACGGGTAATTAGCTCATCCGAAACGTGTTTTCCAACCCACCAGCCTTTACCGCCTTCTTCATGATATTGCCCGGGCATACGTCCACCCGGTTCCGTAAACTCATCCAATACCGTGACTGGCAATCCTTGCTCAGCAGCCGATGCCGCTGCGGACAACCCGGCGGGACCTGCGCCAATGACGATGAGATGCGCCATTTTATTCATGTCACAATTCTCCCTGTGATTTCATTCGAAAGCTGCCGTCCAGTTTCCACCACCATACCTTCCTCCAGCTTGGTCAGGCAGGAACGGACGGTGCCGAGCGGGTGGACCGTCAGGCGGCATTCATTACAATGCCCAATGGCGCAATATACGCCCCTGGCCGTGCCGGATTCCTCATGTCTTCTCAGCATACGGACCCCGCTGGCCAGCAGCGCTGCCGCCAACGGTTCTCCAGCCAATCCCTGCATGGGACGACCGTCAAAAATGAAAGATACCTGCCGTCGCTCCGGCTTCGGTCCCAAAATAGGATGATTCACAATACGCGCGCGGCTCATAGGGAACCTCCCTCTGCCAGCTGACCGAACGTTACGGGACGTACCGGGGGTCTTTGCGATAACAGCTCCGCCTCCCGGCGGGCAGCAGGATACTGATTGTAAAACCACGATTCCACCAATTGTCGGCATACCCTGCCCTGACATGCTCCCATTGTCACTCGCGTAGCCATTTTAAGCTGGCGCACCGTGCCCACTCCCATGCGGCAGGCCTGTTCCATCTGTGCGATACTCACTTCTTCACAGCGACATACGAGCAAATGACCTGACGCGCCAACCGTCTCACTTCGTCCCGTCGCCCGCTTACTCATAGCTGATCGCGCAGGTTTTAATCGCGGAATAAAAATCCAGCGCCGCCTGGCCCTGTTCCCGGGTATGTGAGCTGGATTGCTTGAGACCGCCAAACGGAGCCTGGTATTCAACACCGGCCGTCTCCTGATTAACCCGTACCATTCCGGCGTTCGCTTCATCCAGAAAACGATGAGCGAGCTGCAAATTGCGGGTGAACAGCGAGGCGCTTAACCCGTAAATAGAATCATTGCACAGTCGAATCGCATCCTCGAAGTCGTCCGCCTGCACGACACCAATCACGGGTCCAAAAATCTCCTCCTGAATCAACGGATGGGACGAATCCAGTCCAGTTGCCACCAGTGGACGCACATAATACCCGTTATCTGTCCCGGTGGCGGCTCCGCCTTCGGCCAAAATGTCAGCTTCCCGGCGGGCCATCGAAACATAGGACATGACCTTCTCGTACTGACCTATGGATGCCACAGGTCCAAGATACGCACCGGGGTCGAGCGCAGGGGCGATCTGTATTTTTTCCACCGCTTGGCGTAAGGCTTCCGTGAACGTCTCATAAACAGACCGCTCGACGATCACCCGGCTGGTGGCCGTACATTTTTGCCCGGCTGACCGAAAGGCACCGCTGGCAATCATCGCTACCGCCTGCGCCACATCCGCGTCCTTCAGCACAACGGCGGCATTTTTACCGCCCATTTCGGTCTGGTACTTGATGTTACGGCGCGCGCATCGCTCCGCAATGCCCAAACCTGTGGCGGTAGAACCCGTGAAGCTGACCGCATCCAGTACCGGATGCTCCAGTAAGGCATCGCCAATACGGCTACCCTGCCCAATGACGAGGTTCAGTACCCCGGGCGGAAGCTGTACCGCCTCGAATAGCTCGGCGACCCGTACTGCGGTTAATGAAGCATGTTCGGCAGGCTTCCAGATGACCGTGTTTCCGCACAGGAGTGCAGGCGCGATTTTCCACAGCGGAATGGCTACCGGAAAATTCCATGGCGTAATAACAGCCGTTACACCCAGCGGAATGCGCTTCGTATATTGCAGCACTCCCGGCTCATTCGAAGGAATGACTGTACCGATGGAACGTACGCCCTCTGCCGCATAGTATCGGAGCAGATGGACACCGCGCATGACCTCTCCGCGCATCTCGGTAATCGGCTTTCCCATCTCACGGCTAGCCAGCTCAGCCAATTCAGGTAAAGTTGCCTCCAGTAACCCGGCTGCTTTGAACAAATAAGCTCCCCGTGCTGCGGGACTTAACGCGACCCATCCCGCCTGAGCCAGCCGTGCCGCATCCCCGGCCTGTGTAATATCGCCCGTATCTGAAAAATGGACGACTCCCACCTCCTCCTTCAAGGCCGAAGGATTGCGAACGACCATTTCTTCGCCGGAAGGGCTCAGCCACTCACCGCCGATCCAATTTCGGCTCTCCATCGTCTTCACCTCCATTTAGAATGAAACCCCGCTCGGACGAACCGCCACCTCAAAGGCTTCGCGAATGCCGTCATAATCCGCCTGCGGCAGCGCAAGTCTGGGCGGACGTGTCGAACCGACCGGAAATCCAGCCAGCTCCATCATATATTTAATGGACTGTACCAACTGCGGGCTGGCATCGTAGTGAAATAACGGTAACAGTCTGCGGTATAAAGCGGAAGCTTCCGCCATATTGCCCGCCTGTGCTAGCCGGAACAGCTCTACCCCTTCCTTGGGCAGCGCATTCGGTACCCCCGAAATCCAGCCTGTCGCGCCGAACAACGCTCCCTCCATAGCCAGATTATCCACCCCAACCATGACCTCCAGCTCTGTCTGGTCCAAAATAGCGTGAATACGTCGTACATCACCGGAAAATTCCTTGACTGCTACGATATTTTCAATTTGCGACAAGTCCGCAAGAATATCCGGAGTCAGATCAACCTTGTAATCATGGGGGTTGTTATACGCAATGATCGGCAAGCCCACCTCCGATAACGCTTCATAATGTGCCGTTACCTCGTGGGGAAGTGGGTTGTAATTAATGGGCGGCAGTGCCATGACACCCGCTGCCCCGGCATCCTTCGCATGCTGAACCCAATGCACCGCTTGCTTGGTGGATGGAGCCGCCGAGCCGACAACGACCGGAACACGCCCCGCGGCAGCATCAATTACTGTATGCACAACCTGCGACCGCTCTTCTGGAGACAGAGCCGCATATTCTCCCAGCGATCCCGTAGGAACCAGTCCGCTAATACCGTTTGCAATCAGATGCTCGCACAGCTCGGTCAGACGCTTGTGGTCGACCTCCAGCTCTGTCGTGAACGGTGTAACCAAGGCCACATATACACCTTCAAAACGTGCCATATGCTCACCAACCCTTTCCTAAACCCTTTTTTATACCATCTCCAACGGCAACAACTACATCAGAAGAATTTTGCTTCATTCGATTCCCAACGCTCAAAAATGAAATATTATAGACGAACTAAACCGTTTCTCTCTATATATTGCTGATGGAAAGCCACGCTTGGGAATGATGTAAAAAGCTCACATCAGCAAAAAACCTTCTTTAAGCGGGTCCTCGGGGTCCAGCACAAATTGATGATGTCCCGTCACCCAAGCCGAACCTGTAATTTGTGGAATGACTGCCGGATAAGGACCTATCTGCGTCTCGCCCACGATTTCAGCCCGGAACATGGAGCCTGTGATGCTTTCATGCACAAACGCCTCATGCAAGCCCAGCTTTCCCTTGGCGTGCAGCACCGCTACCTTGGCCGAGGTTCCTGTACCACAAGGGGAACGGTCGATACCTCCCGGTGGAATGACGACGACATTGCGGCAATCGGCCTGTGAAGCCACAGGCTCCCCGTAAAATTCAATATGCGTCAATCCTTGAATAACCGGATTTTCAGGATGTACTACCTCAACAACAGCATTCACTGCCTCCCGAATCTGCACCGCTGTTCGTACAATCTTTGCCCCATTGCTCTGCTCTAGTGCAAGACCGATGGAAGCCGCCTCTACAATGCCGTAGAAGTTACCTCCATACGCAATATCTAGCCTGACTTGACCGATGTCCTCTACATCCACCTCCACCTCACGGCGATACACAAAGGAAGGGATGTTCGTGAACGTTACTTGTCGCACCTTGCCAGCATCCACATCCAGCCGCACTTGAACCGGGCCTGCCGGAGTGTCCAGCAATATAGATTTTTTATCCGCAGCAATCAGTCCGCCTTCCATTAGCGCCGTGCATACTCCAATCGTATCGTGACCGCACATCGGTAAATAGCCACCGGTCTCTATAAAGACCACACCGATATCAGCATCTGGGTGACACGGTTCTGTTAAAATACAGCCCGACATCACCTCATGCCCTCGCGGCTCGAACATCAGCAGACGGCGAAAATCATCATGATGCGCTGCCATATAAGTCATTTTTTCCAGCATCGTATGACCTACCAGCTTAGGCGCGCCGTGAATGACCGTCCGCGTCGGATTTCCTCCCGTATGGGTATCAATTGTAGTAATTCTGCCCGGTACACTCATCCGGTTACCTCCCCATGAACCTCGTGGCTGGTAAAAGCCTCTCCAAATCGGTCATATCGCAGCGGCTCCACCGGAATGCAAGTGGGTTCGCCTCGTACCATTTCGGTCACCAGCTTTCCCGTAACCGCCGCAAGGCTAATGCCATCCCCTTCATGCCCAGAAGCGATAAACAGTCCCGGTACTTCATCCACGGCTGATACAATCGGCAAATGATCAGGTGTCCATGGACGCAGGCCGGTATATGCCCTCATCAGCGGCACGTTTGCCAGAACTGGAAAAAAGCGAATCGCCCTGCGGGCAATTAATCTGATCACCTGCTGGTCGACCCCCATATCCATACCGACAAACTGACGGCTGCTGCCGATCAGAATGTTTTGTGATGCGGTTGGCTCGAATACCAGCGCTACACCGTATTTTTCATAAACGTCTTCCACACTCCGCTGTCCACCGAACTTGCTCATCAGGTACCCGAACTCCATCACCTTTCGGTTCCCAATAGAGGGCATTCGGGCAGACACCAATATATGTCCTTTGCGCGGCATGATCGGAAGGTTCAAACCGAGTGAATGACCGATGCTGCGTGTCCACACACCTGCCGCCAATACCACTGCCCCTGCATGAATCACACCGCCCAGCGTCTCCACCCCGCGGACGTTTCCCCCTTCGTCCTTGAGGACAGACTGTATCGGCGTGCGTGGCAATAGCCTCGCTCCCATCCGACGCGCAGCCCCGGCCAGTGCATACGTCATTAACACCGGATTCACGGTGGAATCTGTCGCACACTCCAGCCCGCCCGGCAAATCTTTTGCCAAATGCGGCCATTCCTCTCGCAAATCCTGCTGATCCAGCATGCGAAACGGAAGTCCTTCCTGCTGCTGCCGGGTTACCCACTGCTCTGCCGCCTGCATCTCCTGATCATTTTCACAGACCAAAATGCTGCCCGGCGCACGGTACTCAAATTCATCCTCCAGTTCTCTAGCCAGCTCTGCCACCAGCTCCTGCGATAACAGCGACATTCGACTGTCGAATCCCGGCTCCTTGTCGATGGCTAAAATATTTCCATCACAACGGGACGAAGTGCCTCCAGCAATCTCCCCCCGCTCAGCCAGCACCACCTTTAAACCCGACTTTGCCGCATAATAAGCGATGGCTGCACCGATGATCCCGCCGCCTACAATGACCAGATCCACCGCATCGTGTTTCATTCGTTTCCCCTCCTTTCGACCGTTTCAACCTGAATGCAAAAACAATCAGGTCGCTCTGCCCCAAATGTCTACTATGGTAAGTTCAGTCAAAGTAAGTTCAGTCAAAAAATTTGGGGCAGCCGCGCTGGGCTTCCAGTTACAACTTGAGCGTAAAGCTTTGTGTCACAGGCTTGCTCAGCTCGTCATAATCCCGTAGCTGTATGGTGAACGTATACGTCTTGTTCGCTGCTTCGCTGTCTGCCGTGCCGCTGATCGTTCCTGTGAAGCGATCCAGTTTGAAGCCTGCGGGCAGCTGACCACGCGTTACCGTCCAATCGTAAAACGGTACGCCTCCCTTGGCCTCCAGCTTGGCCGTGTACGCCTTCCCTTTAACGGGTGCTGGCAATTCCTTCGTCATGATTTCTGGCGCGAGGAAAAGAGTCAGGTCTTTACGCAGCGGCCAGCCTGCTTTTTCTGCTACCAGCAGCGAGAGCTTCGTGTTCATCCAGCGCCGGGTCGGGAACAGATGGCGCCAGCCTCCATTTTGTCCACTCAGTCTGTCGACCTCTGCAAGCTCCCCGGAGAGATGATAACTGTCGTCCAATGCAGCCGGTCTGTGCTGATAAGCCATAATATCCGGGTCATTGCCCGCCGCTTCCTTCAGCGCCTTCACGCCCGGGAACGTGTCGCTGAACACAATCGCATGACCGAATTCATGCATGATCAACCCATGCACATCCGTCACCTTGGACAGATCGGATTGATACCATTCTTCATCGTCCACGGATGTGAATGGAATCGCATCATCATAGAAATCCAGAATCAGACTATACGAACGGTTTAAGTTCCCCGGGACGGTCACGCCGTTACGTGTATGATAATTGCCGTTAGCGGCCGGAAAGCCCGTAGAATAGGGCCCGTTCAGCCCTCTCATAAACACCCACATGCCTTTGTAGGGTTTGTCATTCGTCACCTGTATTTCATTTTGCCAGTCGTCTCCCGGCAGATGGTTTACCTCCGCGTTGGCAGGAACCTCATCGAAAGGAGCCAGATCAAAGAAATAGAACCAGTCCTTTACCGCCAGCTCTGCAGCTTTTTTGGTAGCCGCATCATTGAAATAAGGCATGATCGTATCGAATCTATAGTCAAAATGGAGCGGGACTGTGGGCTCTTTATTATCGTCCTGATCCAACACGCGAATCGGAATGGACTGAGTAGTCGTGTGACCATCATTTCCGGCAATGGACATAGACAGCGTATAGTTCTCTATTTCACCGTTTCCTCCAATCCGGTCAGGATGGATGGCCAGCCGGAAATCTTTTTCCTCCTGCGCACTGGCAAAAGTCAGCGTTTTGCTTGCTCCTTGCGCCGACAACGTACTTGGCAAATCCATCATCAGCCGGGACGTGCCCTGCGCATTCAGCGTAACCGTCACTGGAAAAGCAGCGTCCGCAGGCGGCTTTACCTTTAACTTTACATACGGATTCGCCAGATACCCTTGCCAATCAACCAGTTCTATACCGTAATCGTTTACCGATCGGCTAAAGATGTCGATAACTTTTGCATCTGATTCCGGCTCGGCATAAGCCTGTTGACTCGGAATAGCTGGTGTCAAAGCAACGATGAGAGAAACCGCCAGCGCGGTTAGCCATATTTTCGCATGTCTTTTTTGCGTGTTCATTCGATCCCTCCATATCGTTTTTCGGATGACTTGCAGACCAGATAAATCGAACTGGAAAGTTACAATATTAAAGTAAAAAGTATCCTTACAATAAAAGCAGCTCCTTCGGTGAGGAAGTCAGTACCTGTACACCGTCATTCGTGATTAACACATCATCCTCAATACGAACCCCGCCGAAGCCTGGAATATAAATGCCCGGTTCCACGGTAATGACATGACCCGGTACGAGCACCGACTTACTTTCGCGGGACAGCCTTACCTGCTCATGAATCTCGAGACCAAAGCTGTGACCCAGCCCGTGACCAAACTGCTCCCCATAGCCATAGGAGGCAATCACATCCCGTCCCAGACTGTCCCCCTCCCGACCACTTAGTCCGGGACGAAGTCCTGCAATCGTCTTCATATTCGCTTCCAGTACAATGGCATACAATTCCTCATGTCGTTTTGAGGGCTGGCCCACGAATACGGTACGCGTGATATCCGACAGATAACCACGCACATTTGCGCCAAAATCCATCGTGACGAACTCATTCTGACCAATTTTCTTGTCACTAGCCAGTCCGTGCGGCAGCGCCGAGCGCTCACCTGAAGCGACAATGAATGCAAAACCACCCGATTCCGCGCCTCCGAGCCGGAGCTGGTATTCCAGCTCTGCCGCAATCCGCCGCTCTGTAACCCCAGGCTGAATATAATTTAGCACCTCCGTGAAGGCGGCATCCGTAATACGCGTTGCCTCACTTATGGTCCGAATCTCTTCTTCGTCCTTCACAGCGCGCAACCGTTCAATTACATCCTCCATTTGCACGTACTCCAATGAGCCTAGCGCGGCTTGAAGCTGTCCCGACTGTTGAAGTGAGACATGACGGCTCTCCAAACCTAGCCTGTGGACACCCAATTTACTTGTGAGATCAGCGACGGTTTGGAAGATTTGCGCCTCATGCCGAATCACTGAATATTCCACTGCCTGATCTGTTGCCTGCATCATATAGCGGAAATCCGTCACCAAAAAAGCCTCTTCCTTCGTAACAAGCGCGATTCCAGCCGAGCCTGTAAATCCGGTCATATAACGTCGATTGGGTCCATGTGTAATAAGCAGTGCATCTATCCCTAGAGCCGGGAATTCCGAGCGTAATCGGGCCAGTCTGCCCGGAACACCCTGTAACGGTTTTGCCGAACCGATGGGTTTATCCAAAGCTACAGCCGCCGCCTCCTGATCTTCCTTTTGCGTAGCTTTGCTTCCCGAAACTTTCGCATTTTGAATGCCTTCCTCTTTCACTCGTACGCCTCCTTATTCCACATTTCTTTTCAAGGCATATGCCTTAGAACACACACTCCACTTGCTTTTGAACACATGTATGCTCTTCTCGCTGCCGCTTTCCCGTAAGTCCTGCGCCCACTCCTCCTGCTCTTTTTTCAAGTGTATCCGTGCGCTCCTGCCTTCCTTTTAGCCTTTGATCCCTGTCAATGTGATGCCTTCAATAAAATAGCGTTGTCCGATAAAAAATATCAGGACGATCGGAGCCAAAATCGTGCTGGAAGCTGCCATCAGGTAAGGCCAGTTCGTATTATTCAGCCCCCGAAAGGTCGCTAGCCCCAGCGCTAATGTAAAATGCTTTTCGTCACTCAAATAAATAATCGGACCCAAAAAATCGTTCCACACATCAATAAAAGTAAATATCCCGATCACGATCAGTGCGGGCGAAGATAAAGGAATAATGACACGCCATAGTACCGTTAGAGGTGTGCCTCCGTCCATATAAGCTGCTTCGTCCAGATCGCGTGGGATCGTCAGCATGAATTGTCGCATCAAGAAGATGTTAAACGCCCCTCCACCGAACCATGCAGGAACAATCAGCGGCAGAAATGTATTCAGCCCGCCCAGCTCACGCCACATGACGAAAGTGGGAATCAGCGTCACCGCATAAGGTAGCATCATCGACCCGATTAGCAGGGAAAAGATCAGATTACGTCCAGGCCAGCGCAGGCGGGCAAAGGTAAACGCCGATATAATTGAAGTCAGCATCACTCCTGCCAGCACACACACCTCAATGATGAACGTATTCATAAAATACCTGCCGAACGGTACCGAAGTCAGCGCTTCCGGGTAATTGCTCCATTGAAAAGGAGAGGGTATCCACTCTGGCGGGAACACGAAAATTTGGGATGTCCCCATCAGAGAGCTACGAATGAGCCATACAAATGGCAACAGCATTAAAACACTGCCTATAATTAAAACGATATACAGTACAACACGGCTCATTTGGAATGGCTTGGCACGGGTGGCGGTAGCAGGACTGCGGGAGCGTTCAGGCTGTGGCAGCGGATGTTGCGGTGTTTCTGAAGGATTGACAGAAGAAGTGGCCTGGTTCATGAACGTTCCCCCCCTTCATAGTGAACCCACTTTTTGGACGTGGAGAAAATCAGGACAGTTAGCACCATGATGACGAAAAATAAAATCCAGGCCAGCGCTGAGGCGTAGCCGATTTTAGTCTCCGTAAAGGCCGTACGCCACAAGTAGAACACATAAAACAGGGTTGAGTTGTTAGGTCCCCCGTTGGTCATGACATACGCCTGATTGAATGCCTGAAAGGTACTGATCAAAGACATCACCAGATTGAAGAAAATGGTCGGTGTCATCGAAGGAATGGTAATGTGGAAAAATTTATGCCACCTATTCCCGCCATCCACCTCAGCTGCTTCATACAGATGGGTGGGAACCGACTGAAGTCCCGCCAAAAAGATAATGACCGTGTTCCCGATCCCCCAGGTGCTCATCATGATCAGCGAGGGTATTGCAGTGCTCTCGTCATAAATCCATTTGCTCCCCGGCAGTCCAACGCTCTCCAGCAGCGAATTTAACAGACCAAAATCCGGGTTGAACATCCACAGCCACAGCATCGTGTTGGCAATACTCGGTACAATGGTAGGTAAATAATAAATCGTGCGGAACACCGACAAACCCTTTACCTTTTGATTTAATAACATCGCAATGATAAAAGCCGCCGCCAAGCCGAGAGGCACGCTGCCCAGTGCATAATACGTGGTCACGAACATAGATTGGGAAAAGGTAGCATCCTCGGTCAAAATGGTTCGGTAATTATCCAATCCAATAAAGGTCATCTGTCCACCAATCGTCCAATCGGTTAAGCTGAATACGAACGAGGCCGCGATCGGTCCAATCGTAAATATCATTAATCCCAGGATGGCAGGAAGCGCGAATAGCAGACCCCAGTTTCGCTCCATGCGCATCATTCCTGATTTTGGTCGCTTCATGGGCCGTCCTCCTTTCGCAGCTGTCCTGCCGCATTATTCATCCGGGTATACTCCTTGAAGCAATGGCTGAATGATGGGTTCCAGCTCATCCAGCGCCTGCTGCGGCGTCTTCTTGTTCGTCCAGATCAGATCCAGCCCCGGGGTCAGCTTGGAACCGATATCAGGCCAGTTGCGAAGGGTAGAAGTTGACGGCTTGATTGCATAATCTCTGGCATACTCGATGCCTGCCTTCTGAAATTCCGGTGGATGTGCAGCATTATTCGTCCATGACTGGATGGCCTGCTCATCGGTATAATATTTTTCCTCGATAGGCATCCACAGACCGGACTTGAACAAGTCTACCTTTTCGGGATTGTTATGGTACAAATAAAATTCGAGCGCTTCCTTCGGATGTTTGGTGCTCTGGAAAATGACCGTGGCTCCCGCAACGATCATCGTCTTGGGCTCTTTTAGCTTTGGCAGAACGCCGATACTCCATTGCAGTTGCTTATTGTTCGAAAAATCGAGCAGGGACCATGTCCCGTCCACCACCATGGCGACTTTTCTCGTCTGAAGCCGAATCGTGTTGGACGGCATGTCCTGCTGCTGGATCAAATCAGGAGAAACATGCTCCTTGAAAACCAGATCCTGCAGCTTCTGAAAAACCTCCACCGACTCAGGACTGTTCAGGGTGTACTTCTTGCCTGTTTTGTCGGTCAAACCTCCGCCATTACTCGCCAAAAGCGGTCCCCAGGAGCTGCGGTCGTTGCCGAAGGCAAAGCCGTATTGCACAATACTTTTCGGATCAAATCCGCTGTCCCCCGGATGCTTGCCGTTCTGATCCTTGGTCAGCTTTTTGGCAATTTCCAGAAATTCATCCCATGTCCACGCTTTTTGAGGATCAGCCGGAGGGACGGGTACCCCTGCTTCTGTAAACAACTCCTTGTTGTAAAATAACTGCATCACTTCCAATGCGGTGTAATTGCCGATAGACTTGCCGGGTTCGCTATAGAGATAGGAGGATTTGAGCTTGTTTTTTAATTCGGGATATTCGTCATAATAGGAGGATAAATCCAGGAGTCTGCCTTCACTTGCCCACTTCATCGTGAGCGAATCGCCCAGGTAGGCGATATCAGGAAGCTGATTGGCAGCCATTAACGTGTTAATTTTCGTCGTATAGTCACCAGGGACATGCTCGCCCTTCACTCGGATGTTCGGGTGGGATGCATTAAAGCTTTGAATCATTTTTTCCATCGCCTGCTTCTCGTCATTACTTCCCCAGTACATGAACTTGAGTTCGACCGCATTGGGGTTAACCGGTTCGCCAGCGTTACCACTGCAAGCCGTCAGCCCTGTCAACATCGCAGCCATCACGAGAGCCATCCATGTCCGTAACCTTCGTTTCAGCAAATCAACCGGCCCCTTCCTGAACTGGTTTCTCCTTACAAGCCTATTATGCGCCGAGAGCCTAGAGCCGACCACCCAACGACTCCAGACTCTCTTTGTTTTGGTATGATTTTTTTAACAGCGCGTTTACAAAAATGTTTTACGAAACTCCGTCGGGGTCAGTCCGGTATGCTTTTTGAAGGCAATGCTAAAATAGTTCGTATCTGCGAATCCCACAATCTCTGCCACCTCCGCCACCTTGCGATTGGGGTCCAGCAGCAGTTCTCGGGCTCGCTCGAAGCGAACTCGCGTCTGGTAGTCGGCGAAGCTTTCACCTGTAACCTGCTTGAAACGGGCACTCAAATATTTGGGGCTCATATTCATGTAAGCCGCAAGATGGTTCAGACCGCCATCCTCCTGAAGATGCTCACGAATCCATTCCTTGGCCCGTTGGAATTTGCGCGGAATCCCCTTCTCACGCGATTCCCGGACGTGGCGACCCACCCGGACAAAATAGCGCGATACATAGTCAATCATCTCGGGCCCATGCCGTAATCGGGACAGCTCCAACAACGGGTCCTGCTCCTGTATGGACGTTTGTCCTACAGATGCATCGCTCTGAACGATCCGCATGACGAACAGAACAAGCTGAGTGACGATCATTTTTACCTGCTTGACGGGCAACCCTGCCAATTGTCCTGACCATTCCTGTAAAATCGCATGTACGGCAGCATCATTGCCAGCTCGAATTTCCGTAATCATCAGCAGTTCCTTCTCCAGCAAATGACTGCTGTTCGACTCGGTCGCCTGAATGCTCTCATAGGGGATGATCTGGCTATAGCCCACCCAACCTCGATGCTCCGCCGCCTGCACAGCTTCCTCATATGCTTCGGGAAGTTGCTCCATCCGTTCTACGGGACGGCTAATCCCGATGGATACCGACCGGTTCAATCGTTCCTGCACTGCCTGCCGGATCTGCTGTGCCGTCCGCTCCGCCGCCCTGCAAGATGCTGCCGCCAGCAGCACAACACGCCGATCGCGGGAAACTGCCGCTCCGTGCGCCTTCGCCCCGGCTGCTGCCGCAGCTTCCCAAGCCAACTCGACGAATACATGGCTGCTTCTATGCATGGAACCCTGCGGCTCGCTAGTGGCAGCTGCTGCTTCCTGCTGCGAGGCTTCCTCCAGCTCGCAGCACAGCACGGTATAAGGCGGCCCACTCGTCTCGCCGAAAAACTCCAGCTCGTCCATCTCTCGAATGACCTCAGCTGAGGGGCGCCGCTGCTGGAGCAGATCCAGCAGCAGATGCTCCCTGTACAATGGCTCCAATGA
This sequence comes from Paenibacillus sp. TY11, assembly GCF_059772165.1. NCBI lineage: Bacteria > Bacillati > Bacillota > Bacilli > Caryophanales > Paenibacillaceae > Paenibacillus > Paenibacillus sp. TY11. Next base: position 339,564 of record NZ_JCBAIQ010000003.1, read on the forward strand.
ACGATGACGGTGAATGGCTTCCTCCTCGCTTCTTCTCCATTGCGCAATGCGATCCTCAGCGCGCCTCAAAGCCGCTTCAAAATCCCCGCTCGTCACCGGCTTGAGCAAATAATCGACCGCTTGAAGCGAAACCGCCTGACGAATGTACGTCATAGATTCGTACCCTGTCAGGAATAATAACGGAGTCTGCTGATCCTTTTCCCGAATGGTTTTTGCTATGTCTAGTCCACTCATATCCGGTAAATTAATATCCAGTAAAATCATGTCCGGTCGCCGCTCCATATACAAACGTAATGCCGTTGCGCCGTCACCCGCCACATCACTGACTTCCACTGACAGGCCACTTTCCGCCACCATCAGCTTCAGTCCTTCCCGAATATGATATTCGTCGTCCACAATCAGCAGCCGGTACATGCCATCCCCCCTTTCTTATTCGGTTCGAATCGGTGCCAGTAAGGTAACCGAGGTATACTGACCCTGCTCGCTTGTCACGGACAGTCCATATTGCGGACCATAGTGTCGAAGACGTTCATGTACATTGCGCAGGCCAAAGCCAATGGCACTCCCCCGCTCAGCATCGAGCGACTTCCGGATATCGTTCAGACGCTCGGCTCCAATACCGCCCCCATCATCACTGACCGTCAAACGCAACGCATCACCTTCCCTTGTACCGGATAACATGATATATCCACGGTCGGTGCGCCCTTTTAAGCCGTGGTAAATGGCATTTTCGACGAGCGGCTGGAGGATAAGTTTGGGTACATAAAACCCGCAAATATCCTCCTCCACCTCGCAAATCCACTCGAACGAATTCCGGAACCTGAACTGCTGCACCCTCACATAGGCGCTTACATGCTCGACTTCCTGCCCCAAACTAATTTGCTCGCGCCCATAACTTAGCGAGATGCGAAAACATTTACCGAAGGCACCGATTACCTCTGCCATATCCCGTTGCCCATTCGCCAATGCCATTCCCTTGAGCGACTCCAACGTATTGTACAAAAAATGTGGATTAATCTGCGCCTGAAGCGCGCGAAACTCCGCTTGCTTACGCGATAGCAACGCTTCGTAAACCTGCCCGTACAGCTCATGATTTTTTTGCATCATATGAAGAAAACGCTCCCCGATCTGCCCTACTTCATCCTTAGGATTAAAAACAACGGGAGTAGGAGCTTCGAAAGCTTTGGCTGAGCCTGTGGGGCTCACACTCCCATCCACCGCCATTAATCGGCTCAACTGAAGCAGAGGCCGACGAATCGTGTCACTCAGCCGATAAGACAGCATCCAGCCCAGCACTAATGCAATCAAAAAGGTCCAGATGCTCCAGGCACCGATTTTCCGCGCATCCTCGAACAGCACGGACTGATCTACTTTTTGCAGCAGCGTCCACTGTCCTTCATTTAACGGGCCGTAGGAGATCATCACCTGGCGCCCGTTCCATGTTCTCCAGTCCTTCGTAAGCACGGGTCTATCCACAGCGGATTTGGCAATCTGTCGCAATAGCGACTTGTCCGCAACGCCCTGCTCCGGCAATCGGTATACAGGCTCGCCCTCCTGATCCAGCACCCACATCTGGGTATTGCCGTCTGTTTCATGAAAAGCAAGCCCCCGAAACAGACTGGCCTTGTCGATTTCCAGCAGTAAAAATCCGAGTGGTGCATAGTCTCCAGTCGTTTTTCGAAGCAGCTTCCCGACATAAATGCGATCCTCCGCCATCCCGCGCCCTGATTCAAACGGCGAATGAGCCATCCACATCATGGGCCGCTCGGCGAGCAGGCGGCGATAGTACACACGTGCTTCCTCTAATGTAGGAAGGCCGCCAAAACGGACTGAAACATTCCCCTGATAGAGAGAATGCTTGAGCCCGCCATTGGCGGCATATATGAGAGAGGACGTGATATACGGCTTGGTCTGGGTTTGCGTACGGACGACCATGCTGAGTGTTTCATCGTTCCGTAAGTATTCATAATCATCTTCCGGCTTGGTCTCCAGCGTGGATTGCACATCAGGATTGCCGAGAATGGCATTGGTCAGATCATTCAAATCAGAGAGCGTCGCATTGACGTAATTTTCACTCATTTGCCGGGATTGCATAGCTAGCGCTTCCGACTTCTCACCAAGTGAATGGGCCGCGATCCGGTAAAAAGTAAAGGTCAGCACCACCATCGGAATGACGGTGAGCACCAGCGTCAATACAATGAATTTCCCACGAATCGTAGGAATCCCGGTAAACTTTTGACGACCACGGCCTCCCATTCATCTGCCTCCCTTACACATAGGCTGGGAGCCATGCCCCGTGCGCTGCGATCAGGTCATCACACAGAGAAACGATATCATCCATGGACAGCTCGGCTGATGTGTGCGGGTCCAGCATAGCGGCGTGATAGATGTGCTCTTTTTTTCCGGTTATCGCTGCTTCAATCGTCAACAGCTGGGTATTAATGTTCGTCCGGTTCAGTGCAGCGCATTGGGGTGGCAAATCCCCGACAAAGGTCGGCGTAACCCCGTTACGATTCACCAGACAAGGTACCTCCACACATGCTTCCTTCGGCAGATTTGTAATTAAACCTGTATTCATCACATTGCCGCCAATGGCAAAAGGCTGATCCGTTTCGATCGCCTCAAATATATAAGAAGCATATTCGTTCGACCGTTCATGGCGCAGATCCTGATTGCCCAAAAGCTCCTCACGCATCGTTTCCCATCGTTCAATCTGGCTCACGCAACGACGCGGGTATTCATCCAAAGGAATATTGAAGCGTTCAATCAGCTCAGGGTATGCCCGTTTGATAAAATACGGATGATACTCCGCGTTATGCTCGGACGATTCTGTAATGTAATAGCCGAATTTCAGCATCATTTCAAAGCGAACCATATCATGATGCTTTTCCTGCTGCTTGGCGGCGGCCCGTTTTTTAATCTCAGGATACAAATCCACACCGTCCTTGCTTACTTCGAGCAGCCACGCCATATGATTGATGCCTGCGATTTTCGCCTTCACACCTTCCTGCTCCAGCCCGAGGCTTTTGAACAGTTCCGGTATACACGCCTGCACGCTATGGCATAGCCCTACCGTACGGACACCGCCATATACGTTCATCACATTCGTCAGCACTGCCATCGGATTCGTGTAGTTGAGAAACCATGCATCCGGGCACACCTCGCGCACATCTGCCGCAAAATCGAGCATCACCGGAATCGTACGTAAATTGCGGAAAATGCCGCCAATGCCGACCGTATCGGCAATCGTTTGGAGCAGACCGTATTTTTTGGGAATTTCAAAATCCGTAATCGTACACGGATCATAGCCGCCCACCTGGATGGCGTTCACCACATATGTCGCTCCACGCAGCGCTTCCTTGCGGTCGGTGTAGGAGCGGATCACACAGGTGCTCCCTGTCGTTTTTTTCAAATTGGATAAAATATTTTCCGAATCTTTCAGCCTTACGGGGTCAATATCGAACAATGCCAGCTCAAAGCCCTGTAAAGCAGGCGTCAACATACAATCGCCAAGCACATTTTTAGCAAATACCGTACTGCCTGCACCCAGAAATGTAATCTTGCTCATACTTTGTCCCCCATTCACATTTTTTGTTCGCAGCTTTGCACTCCAAATGCAAGGATACCCACCGCCACTCTCCCCTTTGCAGGAAGAAAGTGACGATGGGAAATGTTAGGCCATGACTATGCGTTGTTGCCTCCCACTCAGGATCCCCCCGCTGATCTAGCGGAACTGATGGACGGAGCCGGGATGACAGGTGTTAGTGGGGTTGTTGAAGTTGCTGGGGGTACTGGAGTCCCCGGGCTAACCGGAGTTTCCGATTGAACTGCAGCCCCCGCTTCGATGACAATAACTTTCGCAATGGCCTTCAACTCTGTTCCTTCTACATTGCCCTTCAATTCAAATGAACCTGGAGAAGCATATTGTGCAGGATCAATATTTTCCCACTCTACAGCTACCCATTTGGTAGAGCCTTCTCCATACGTTGCTTCCACTACACTTGGCAGTTCCGGTTGTTCACCCACATGAGTCGTTACATTTACTTCTTTTAAAGCGGTGATTTTCTCAGTTGCCGTCAGGCTCTGTGCTGTACCAGAGGCCAGGCCTGCCACCTCGGAAGCATTCAAAGCACGGCTGTAGATACGGAATTCATCCACCAGGCCGTCGAAGTATGGATCAGGGTACTGAGATTTGCCGATAAAGTTATTTTTGGTCTGACCCAGACTGGTAGGATTCAAGGTCAGGTTGGTATTGCGTCCCACTTCTTTTCCATCCACGTACAGGATACCTGTGGAACCCGAAAGCGTGACCGTAACATGCTTCCATACGCCTGTCGGCAGTACTGGGCCTTCAATCGTCTGCTCCTGTCCCTGCCCGTTACCTTGGTTGGTAATGGCAAACAACATGGTATTTCCAGCTTTAGGCGTCAGGAACATATATTCATTCGTCCCGGAGCCGAAGTCAAAAATCCGCACATAATCGTTCAGGCTGTTCGCTTTGACCCAGCCGGATACGGTCAATTGCTGTGCCCGACTGACTATGCCCGCCGGGAGCTGCACATAGCTGTCCTTGCCGTTCAGGCTGACAGCATTGCCTGTTTTACCCGCAGCCCATGCAACGGTTCCCTTAACGGTAGCATCATTGCCGCTGTCTGATGAATCCGCAGCAAGAGCACCGCTTGTTTCGTCAAACTTGTAAACTGCAAGCTGTTCAGGTAACGGTGCCGCCGGTTCAGCTATTACCGTAACTTTAGCGTCCGCTGTCAACTGGGAATCGCTAGCTGTTAGCTTGAATATATACGTTCCTGATTCGGAAACGTCCACCTTCGTACGTAGTGTTGTTTTGCTGCTGAATGTAACCTTCGCGTTCTGTGGTCCTTCAACCAGACTCCACTCGCTCGTCACCTTACCTTGTGGAAGTCCATCATCCGTGGCCGTGCCTTTCAGAATGATCTGATCCGGCAGCTTTACCTTGGAAGTTTTACCTGCATCTACGACAGGCGCTTTGTTCGGATCAGGTGTGGTCGGTGTTAGCTCTACCGTGTAGGAGGATGCTGTTCCAATTTCCAATTTAAGCTTGTTGGAAGGCGCATACGCATTAAATTTACCTTGCGATTGCCCGCCCACTTTAACCAAATACGTTCCTTTCTTCAAGCCATCGAATGTAACGTACGTGGAATGGGCTTGGCCCGGCGTTTGATTTTTCAGTTGGAACCATACATAATCCTTGGATGTTGCCAGCTTGGCTTCTGTATATTGATCCTTCTCCAGCTCGATATACAGCTTTTCTGTGATCAGATTGACCCGTTTGAACAGGCCGTCCAGCGGCTTGATCGTATACACGTTACCGCTTTTGCTCACCTCTGCACCGTAGCCCGTCAATCCGAAAATGGGATCCATCGCGATATCGGCGCTTAACGTTTTGAGCGCACCAAACAATCCGAGGTCAGCCTCACCGCTCATGCCGCGCCAGCCGTTAAAGAGCGGAACATTTTTACCGCCGCCGGTGCCGTTCGTTCCGTTATTGCCTTTTTCCGCTTGATACGTCCATGCGACCGCCCCGATGTTCTCAGGGTCCGAGCTGATTTGTCCGGAGTTAATCGCTCCGACATTGGCAATTTTAGCAGCATAGGACAGCCGTTGTTGTTCCTCACGGTGATTGTCCTCATGATGCCGTATCCAGTCATCCATCGCATATCCCGCAAGCGAAGTCGTGTACTGGAAGTTAAACCAGTTCTCCCCGGTAATCGTCACCGGATCGGTATAGTAGTACCATACCGGCATATGACCGCGTGACGCACGGGTTTTGGCATTAATTTTACTCATCATTTCCAGGGCTTTATTTTGCTCGCCTTCTGTATCTATATTCTGCTTGGCTAACGTATATACAGCCTCTTCCCCTGTATTGTCATAGCTGTATTCAGAGCCGTAAGGATACTTTGTATTTTTAAAATTGTTATATTTGCGATCCATTTTTTCTTTGAGATCGTTCGCTTCATCATCATAGCCTTCATCATGAAGTGCCTGAATAATATCCGGCGTGGTCAGTTCGCCCATCAGGCCCGTTTCCCAGTTGTACGCGACTGGTCCTTCATACAACGCTTTGAAAATGTTATACGCCCGCAGCAGATATGTTTCCTTCGGATGTTTGTAAGTCACAAGATCCGGGTATTCCTTCGCAATCTTGTACATGCTGAAATACGTGTTGTATACATGCGGATACGCATACCCTCGATAGGTCGGTGTATCGTTCGGTTCCGGCATCAAGAAATCATGAATTAAATAATCCTCATGATGTCCGTTCATCAGATTCGTCCAGATCGCCGTCTCCAAATAATCGTCTACTGCCCGCACCTCTTTGGCGACTGGAGACAGTGTATTTTTCTCAGCCAGGAACTGTCCGTGCGTCAGACCCCAGTCATCCCCCCAGCCCCAATAACCATTGAAAATGTTGCGTTTGGATTTGGTGTGCATCATCCAATCGTCAAAGACTTTATCACGCAGATCCCCCGGCACATTCCACTGGGTTTTATCGACCATAAATGTAGCGTGCCGTTGCAGCGCCTGATCAATCGGCTCGATGGCATAGAATTGTAAAACCGTTTTGTTGCCGTTGCCGTATTCTACCGTTATGAAGTTCGGGCCCAGCTTAGTAAATTTCAGCTCATAAATGTGGTGCCCACCAGCCTTGCTATCCGTCTGTGGAATGACGGTTCCATCTGGATAGGTCACTTTGCTGATCGCCTGCTTGGAGCGCAGGTCCACCTTCGCCTTTTGATTCGTAGGCACGATCATGCCCGGTACAACCGTAGTATCCACCAAGTTTTCTTGGTACAACGTATCTTTTACATCATGCTCGTCCTTCACCGCCAGAAATTTAAAACCATAATTGCGGCTTTGACCGGGATTCAGGATCAAGCTGGTGTTGGGTAAATATCCACGGTTTGTGGACTTAATTACATTGGAATGAATATAAAATACATTCAACCCCTCCAGCCATTTTCCTTCGTTGGCCGGGTTCCAGGCCCATTTACTGCCTGGATGTTCCTCATCCCGCCAGTGATCCTGATACTCAAAACCTGCACCTGTTGAGGAGTCAGGAATCAGTAGCAATGAAGAACCAATGCCGCTGGGACGTCCAGCTGTAATATAGGAGCTGTTATTGCCGACAAAGGAATGCGTCACGACTCTGGTTTCGTAAATCGCATCACCGTTGGTCCACTGCTCATTAAAAGGCAGAGGCAGACCGAAATCGCCAATCTCCAATTTTTTGCCACTTGTATTCTGTACCTGTATATTCCACAGCACCGAACCATTCGACTCTGCCGAATACGTTTCAATGACTTTAAAATTGCGTATGCCTTCTGCGTTACTTGAATTCTCGTACGTGACCGTGACACGGTTGCCACTGGTCGTGATCTTACGTGCATCTGCCGACTTGTTCGTCCATGCCTTCGTCCAGCTGCCTCCATCCAGTCGGTACGTGAACATCAGCTCCCCCAGCCATTGGTGATCTGCGGTGTTCTGCTCAGGTGTCACCGTTGCGTTCATCACGTACTCTGTCGGGAAAGCATCTCCCTTGATACGGATGGATGAAATTTCGCCATGCTCGCCTGTCTGAATCGTCAGCTTGTCATTGGATAGTTCATGGGCCTCTGCCATATGCGTCCCAAACAGCACAGACACAGCAGTTGAAAACAAAAATGCCGCCAATATTCCCTTAAATTTCATCAACACGGCCTCCTTTTGGATCTTGGGGTCCTGATTTGCTTGCCAATCACCTGAAGTCTCTTCATTTCGCCGCAACCTCCTTGGAAATGTAAGCGTTACAACTCCATTGTACAAATCCTTGTCCATTGGTAAAATCAACATTTTCAACCGATTTATATAGGATTTCAACCTGAATGGGGACAGAGTTACGGTGGGGAGAGGAGCGCTACGCGTGCAGATTGTTCTTCCGATCGCTGTTGTAACGGGATTTTTTTATTTAGAATAGGAATTTTAAGGTGAAAATCAGAGGATAGCTTATGCTTACGATACGAGCTTTCCTTCGGAAAGCTTTTAGCCGAACGCTTACGCTTCTTCAGAACAATTCTGCCCGTTCCGCTGACCAACCGCCGTAAAGTCATCGCCCTTTTTTGGGAATTGAGGCGGTAGTGGAACTGCAAAGGACAGAGTAACAAGGAGGAATAGAACAAGTCGAACACATCAACTCAAAAGGAATGGAGTATATCATGGTCATAAACAAGCGAGAATTTTATGGAAATGGGCTGCATCCATACCGTTAGATCGGCAATCAACAAAGATGTGGCAGATTGATCTGAATTAAGATTACAGATTGATGGAGAGACAGAAAATTTAGATAGAGAGCAAGTCCGGAAAATGGCGCTTAGCAAACGTGGCCGTTCTCGTCTCCGTCGTTTCCTCTATCTCATGACGATGTGTATGGTCATCCGAGCTTTGCATCACTTCAACGTTGAAGCAAAGAAGCTTAAGAAAATGAAATCCATCATGGGAGTGAGAATCGCGAGGGCGAAGTGGAGAGGTGTATATATGGAATAATATGGGTGATACTACAATTCCCAGCTACCGCCTCCGCCCTTTTAATACTTTACCTTATAGATATTTACACTGATTAAACTCACCCAATAGGTGTTCCATCAGATAGTATAATATCCGGTTTCAATAGAACTACATCCCCCTTCTCGGGTATTCCCCCAAGGACTAATACCTCTGATTTAAAGCCTGCTATACGTCGAGGAGGAAAGTTGACTATACCTATTATTTGTTCACCTATAATTTCTTCAGCTGTATACCTTTTTGTGATTTGGGCACTCGATGTTTTAATTCCGATATCTTGTCCAAAATCAATTTCAAGTTTAATAGCAGGTACTTTTGCTTCTGCAAAAAACTCAGCTTTTATAATTGTTCCAACACGAATATCGAGTTGCAAAAAATCATCAATCGTTGCCATTTTAACATTCTCCCTCTCCTACTGCTTTTTTAAATTTCGCAAATAATCAGTTACATTTTTATGTTTAACAACTGCATAGTTTAAAGATTTTGCCCAAAAATACATCCCCATACCGAATAAAGTCATTATTCCGCCTGTGAATTGAGATATAGAGATTGTTTCACTTAAGAATACGTAGGCAAGAATGATGGCTAAAACAGGCTCTCCAATAATACCTACAGAAACAGTAGTTGCACCTATAGATTTTAACAACAGATTAAAAATATACTGCCCAAAAATAGTTGGGATTACTGCAAGTAAAAAGAAATATGTCCAATCCGAAGAGTCATATTCTATCAATGTGATATTATTTAACAAACTGTAGACTAGCATGACGCTCCCACCTAGAAAAAAAACAATAACACTGTATAAATTTGTGTCTATTTTGTGACTTACTTTTTGTCCTGCCAGCATATATGCTGAGACCAAGATTGTTCCTAATAAGGATAATCCATCTCCTATTAACGCCTCCCGCGAAACCCCGATGTCTCCCCAAGCTATAATTACTGAACCTAAAAGAGCAGCAATCAAACAAAGAATTGTTAATATGTTAGTTCGTTCTCTAAACATAAAATATGAACCAATCATTACAAATAAAGGTTGTAATGATAAGATGACCATGGAACTCGCAACTGAGGTATATACTAAAGATTCCATCCAAAATAAGAAGTATAACCCGAGAAATAGACCAGCTAAAAAAACGGTACTCCAATCTTTTTTGTTCATCTCTGAGGATCGGAGAGTTTTCCAAGGTACAAAAGGAAGCATAATGATTACTGATATATACAATCTGTACATCCCAGCCACAGAGGTTGGAGTATCTGAGGATTTTATCATGATGGATGAGATAGAAACAGACAGTATGCTGATTAAAAGCAAAACATACGGATGAAACGGTAACGACGATTGATTTAATTTCACATGTACGCCTCCAAGATGTCTTATCCAATCGTCTGTGCACAGGATTGTAATGATAAGCCGAAGATCTGATATAATAATATCACCATTTTTATTTTATTTGTGTAACTATATCCTTAATTTATATAGAAATATCGTCATCAGAAAGGACTTCGCTAAAATGGAAAAACAATTGCACGAGACCATTTTATATCCCGATGTTTCATTTCCATACATCATGTACACCCATACTATTCATAGAAGTATTCCTGAAGGTAGAGGATTTAACGATTTACATTGGCATGAGGAACTACAAATCACTTTGGTTACTAAAGGAAAACTAGTTATACAAGTTAATGGGATTGATCATGAATTAGAAACAGGTCAGGCAATTTTAATTAATAGGGGCATCCTTCATGTTACTACGAACCTGACACATAACGGTCAATATGTCAGTTTTAATTTTCCTGAGAAGCTGCTGGCCTTCTACGCAGATAGTGCCATGGAAAAAAATTATGTACTACCTTATACAAACTCTTCCTTAGTGTCACTAGTAATTAAGGGAGAAGTTGAATGGGAAAGTCATGTACTAGAAATGCTTTGGGATATGAAAAAGAAATTTGATATGAAAAAAAACTGGGGGTGGGAATATGAGGTTTCTATCAAAACTGTACAATTATGGTTTACCTTAATTTCTAACATTTCGCTCTCTTCTGAGGAAGCACCTAAATACTTAAAGCTGCAACAAGAAAGACTTCAATTAATGCTCAGCTTCATCCATCAGAACTACTCAAATAATATAACACTGCAAGAGATTGCTGATGTAGCACATCTAAGTGTTTCGGAATGTACTCGGAGTTTTAAGAGAACAATTCATATGACACCTTACGACTACTTAATTAAGTACCGTATCAAGAAAAGCAGCGAGTTATTAATCTCAACAGATTATACAATAACCGAAATAGCCCACAGAGTGGGCTTTAATGATGCAAATCACTTCATTCAGTCATTTAAAAAACGTCATAAAAAAACCCCCAGAGAATTCCGGAAATTTACCATTGATTAAGGAGTGAAGTACCAAAGGTATAATGCCATTTAGTTCAAAAAGGCAGCCAATCTGTCGGTAGACTGTTAAGCTACGCTATAGTGTCCCGTTATCTTAATACCTGCCCCTTCCACGACTATATGTAGGTTTTGTTCTGTTATAACGCCAGTAATTAATTCAGCAACTAAAAAAACGGTCATCCTAAAATAGGACAACCGCTTTTTGTAAATCAGGAACCAACTTTAATGTAACTGAACAAACACTCAGGAGAGTTGCATAAAAAGGAAATTGTAGAGCTTATCAAACAAAACTGTTATCCTCCTAATACTAATAATGAGACTTTCTTTGCTATTATCTCTTGGTCAAATGATACTTTCCCAGAAGTCCATACACCAGCTTCAAGGATGATGTTGGCATAAATCGGTACATAAAAACTCTTCTCTGTGTCTGTATATATGATTTCTAAACTTTTGGATAAATATTTTTTCAACTCAATTAACATTTTGGCTTTCAATTGCGGAATTAAACTTAAATAACTGCGGCGACATTGAATATTCGGTTGTTGATGATAGTCGCATACGGCTAGAACGAGTTGATATATGCTTTCTTTATCGAATTTTATGTCGCAGATGTCACGGATTTGGCAGCTCTAAAAGAAGCGTTACAAGCTGCTAAAAAAGATTTCGGTCGTATTGATGTACTCGAATTTAGCCCTTATGCAGGACCGGATAAATTCAGACATGTTTTAGAAACCACGCCTGGAAAGGTCTTAGAACAAGTAAATGGCTATCTGTTGCCTGCAATTCTTGCCGTCAACGAAGTAGTACCAGAGATGATTAAAAATGCATCAGGGGCGATTCTATTTACAACAGGCTTATCTGCCATGTTTCCATTGCCTTTTATCGGAAATGTTGGAATCGCCATGTCGGGCCTTCGCAACTATGCGACAAACCTGCACAATGAATTAAAAGAAAAAGGCAGATTTGTTGGACATTTATCAATTGGAACCTTCATACAGCCGAGTACAGCAGGTGGTCCTGATTACATTGCAGAAGTTTGGTATGACTTATACGAAAGAAAGAATCGCTTTGAAGAAACATTCCCTAATTAACTTAATATTAGGAGGCTCTCTTCTATAGATTCTATATTTACTGTCTGAATACACCTTATTTATTAACTAAAACGGACAATTCACCTTCAAATACTTTCTCATCCTTGTCATTGAAAGTCGTCAGCATAACAGTAACTATTCCTGTTTCATCCAGTTTCTCTCTAAGTGCAGTTACCTCCACAATTGTATGTAATTTATCTCCCGGATACACAGGTTTTATAAATCTAATATTGTTCATAGCAGTTCCAGCAATGACATCATCACCATAACTACCCGTTTCAACCCAAAGCTTAAATGAAATTGCTAGCGTTTGAATTCCTGAGGCTATGATTCCATTAAATCTTCCCTGCGTTGCTTTATCTTCATCCAAATGCATATATTGTGGGTCAAACTCCGTTGCAAATCTGGTAATATCCTCTTTTGTTAATGTTAAAGACTTGGTTCTAAATAGTTGTCCGATATAAAATTCATGGTACCGCATAAATGTACCTCTCCTCTTGGTCAATTTATCTGCTTTTTTAAGCATATCATTTATTAAGCTAATCTGCCCGTAGGCATATTAAAAAAGAACAAAATTCTGTCCGACGGTTAATACCACAAGTCGATACTCATTTTATTAAAATCTTCTAATTTAATTAGAAGATGGAGAGCAAGGGAAGCATTTATAGATACATCGGGGTTCGAAGGCGAGGGTATTTATTTTAATAGATTCGCTCCTAAGATAGAATTGGGAGTCTGCGTGGTTAATTTTTTGTAGGCTAATGGTGTCATATTCATCGCCTTTCTGAATCTTTCTATAAAATAGCTCGTACTGTTAAATCCAACCTTATAGGCAACTTCTGTAACGTTAGATTCTGATTGTTGCAGTAAGACTAAACTTTTTTGAATTCGATAATCCATTACATAATTTAACGGGGTTATCTTTAACATTCGTTTGAAATATCGGCAGCATTCAGAACGGCTCAATTGACCAGCTCTTGCAATATCATCTAATGTGATTTTTTCAGCGTAATGTAAATATATCCAATTTAACATTTGCTTGATCCGATGACTCTTTATCATTTCCATCTGGTCGTATTCTAATTGAAAACCATTAATGATTAAACTTTTCCAAATTAATGTTAAATGCATGGTGATATCAATTTCAAAGTATGGCGATTTTTGTTGAATACATTGGTTAATTTTCAAAACGGCATCTAAAATGTTTTTCCCCCAAGGCTCATTAGGGTCTATGTATAAATAAGGTAAATTAGTCGCTTGAATATAAGGGGTTACATAGGTTGTGTAAAGCTCTTGCGATAAAACGAAATGGGGAGAAACATTTAAACAGATATAGACGCAACCCGATTCATTCTTTTCTTCCGCCATGTGTAGGCAACCACTATTTATAAATATCCCATCACCTTGTCGTACTATTAGTTTATCTTCATTTATTTGAAAGATTGCTTTCCCTTTTACAATCAGAACAAATTGAATCTCATCATGCCAATGAAGTGGTATATATCCATGTATATTTTGGTTAATCGTTGTTTCGTAACATGCAACCGGTAGTACGACCGTTCGATGCTCAGTTAGTTCTTTTAAGTTTTGGTCAATCATGAAATCTTTTATTTGCAAATCATCACACCCTCAATATATTTATATTTTAACATCAAATATAGGTATAATTAAAAAAAATTTTCACCTATTATAACACTATTATTATATTTCAAGGTGGAGAATATTCATGGATAATTCAGCTAGAAGAACAGGATTATTTCTTGTTATAACAGGAGCTATATTTTGGGGGATTAGTGGCACCGTTTCAAAAAAACTTTTTCAACAATTCACAATCGATATAAATTGGCTTGTAACAACACGTTTGCTCATAGCTGGTGTTTTACTCTTGACCGTTCAATTTTTTGTAAAAGACCATTCGCAAATATGGGGTGTATGGAAAAATAAAAGGAGAGCTTTTCAACTCATTGTCTTCGGTTTGGTTGGTATGCTTTCGGTTCAATATACGTATATGGCATCGATCAAAAGTGGTAATGCTGCTGTTGCAACGCTATTACAGTATTTAGCCCCTATAATGATTATCATCTATTTAATTCTACGGAAACACATTGTCTTAACACGAAAGGATTTGTCAGCTATTATCCTTGCTTTAGTTGGTTGTTTTTTCTTATTAACAAACGGCTCCATTTCGCAACTATCCGTGCCGAAAATCGCAATAGTTTGGGGGATTTTATCAGGAATAGCCCTGGCTTTTTATACCTTGTACGCAATTCCTCTTTTGAAGCAATACGATTCCCTCGTCATAGTTGGTTGGGCTATGATAATCGGCGGTTTCGGATTAAGTTTTATCCATCCACCTTGGCAGATAGACTTTAAAAACTTGACACTAGAAACCTCTTTATATTTAGTATTCGTTATCATATTCGGCACAATGATAGCATTTTGGTTCTATATAGAAAGTTTACAAAGTCTTTCACCAAAAGAAACAAGCCTTCTAGGTAGTTTGGAACCACTAGCTGCCGTTTTAACAACTGTATTTTGGTTAAAAGAGCCTTTTGGATTTTTCCAATGGATTGGTGTAGTATGTATCATCGGACTTATTTTGTTATTGGCATTCAATAAAAAGTCTTCTCCAAATAACCAATCGAAAAAAGATGACAAGCCCCTCAGAGTCAGCTAATTCTGGGGGGGTATTACGGTAAACTTCCGGTTAGCTTAATCTTTTCAGGTATTGTCGTATAGATTTATGTCCAATAAATAATAGGTGACATTACACATGTGTAAGTGATTAACTATTAAGCTCCAAACCGGTAAGAATATTGGCTAGTTCTCGGCGAGCTATCTCATTTAAACCTTGCAGCGGGAGCGGAAGACTCGGATTGTCGGTCAATCCCTGCATTTCCGCCAATGCAGCAACCACGCGCAGACTACCGTACTTTTGAAACATATTCCAAAGAGGGTCTAGGCGGGCGGATTGACTCTCAGCTTCAACAGAACGCCCAGCAAGAGTAGAGCGTGTTATTTTTATACATATATCTGGATACAACCCACCAAGTACAGAGTACCAAGCCTCACATCCTGCATTTAAGCCAACTGTAGCATACGCGTCGCCACTAACCCCTAAAGTGACATCAGGCGGAATATGTGCACGCAACTGTTCCACTCTTTCCCTAGCTGAAACCAAATCCCTAGGGACCCCAGGGATCTTAATCGAACGGACATGTTGTAACCGTGCGATTTTTCCATGCAATTCATCACTGAATCTAAAGTGAGTGGTACTTGGGTTATCATATACACACAAGGGTACGGTAAGAGAATTTGTTACCGTTTCATATAGTGAAAACACCTCGTCCTCGGTTAATTGCTGATATGAGACAGGTGCTAAAAGAACACCATTTGCTCCTGCTTTTTGGGCATCTTCTGCTAATTGGAGCACATCGCGAGTACGTAAAGCACTGATTCCAATCATTACAGGAATCCCCTCCGCGTACTCAATCGCGAGTTGAGTAACACGCAGGCGTTCTTCCCGATTGAGATAAACATAACTGCCAGTCGATCCTAAAACACCGATCGAGTCTACTCTTGCTGAGGTTAAACGTTTGAGCAGTCGTATAAAAGCCTTTTCAGCTATCCCGGACTCATTCATTGGAGTTAGAGGAAATGCAGATAAGCCTGTAAACATAATAAATACACCCTTTCTAGTTGGGATAGATGAAATACTTTAATTACTACTATAAACCTAACACATAAAAAAATTGAAGTTAGCTGAATATCATTTCAGAGAAATGTTATATGAGTGTTTTGGTCATTATAAAATCTATTTGTTCTTCATCACCCATATAGAAAGAGTGGACTCCTGTTTGAACAAACCCCATTTTCTTATAAAAAGCAATAGCATTTTCATTTTGTTCCCATACGCCTAGCCAGATTTTCTTTTTTTTATGTTCCATCGCAATTTCCATAGCTTTATTTAGTAGATATTTACCAAACCCATGTTTTTGAAATTTGTTCTTTATATAAATCCTCTCGATTTCAAGTGATTCATCACCCATTTCTTCAGACTGAGCATCATTGGTATTGACCTTTAAATATCCAGCGACTTCATTGTTAAAATAAACAAAAAAGAATTGTGAAGAAATATTGGATAATTCTTTTTCTAATTGTTCTAAGTTAAATGCCCTTTCCAAATAGGCATTCATGTTTTCGGTTGAATTCTGATGCTTAAATGTATCATTAAATGTTTCATAACTAATTTCTTGAAGTTTGCGTAAATCTTCAAGGGTACACTTTTTTATATTTATAGTCATTTAAATATCGCCCCTTCATATAATTAATATTTTCTCTTGTTTCCCTTTTTTACAAATTCCCAGTCTTTTTCTATATTTTTTCTTACTCTTTGGATAAGATTGAAAATGGTTTCTACTTCCCTTTCGGAAAATCCCTCTAATGCAACGATATTGGAATAATCATTTTCTCTTTTTATAAAAGGATAAACATTACTCCCTTTTTCTGTTGGAAAGAGTTTTTTGATTTTTTTGTTCTGTTTATCTTCTCTCTTTTCAACAAAGCCATTAATTTCAAGTTTTTTTATAGCACGAGCTGCTGTTGTTCGATCTACTTTTATCATCTCAGCTAACTTTTCTTGAATGATTCCTGGGTTTTCACAAATTCGCACAAGGTACAAATACTGCCCTTTTGTAAGGTCATATTCTTTAAATTCTATATTACTTATAGAATCTAATGCCCTTGCTATCATTCCAATTTCACGAAGAATTTCCTTCATAGTTAACTCCTTAGTACATATTTTTGTTGCAAGTGCAATAAAAATGGCATATATTAAACTTAACCTAAACATGTTGCATTTGCAACAAAAAATAATGATGAAGAGGTCGAGTAAAGTGAACTATGTTTTTTATGTATTAGGAATTTTAATATTAACCCTTGGTATTTCGTTCACTATACAATCAGACCTTGGAACTTCACCTTTTGATGCACTTTTGGTAGGACTGTCCATAAATGTGGGGCTTACTGTGGGAAGTTGGGAAATAATAATAGCTTTAATATTAATATGTTGTAATTCATTTTTAAAAAGACAAAAACCAGAAGTTTTGGGGTTGTTAACAGCATTTATAACGGGGATTGGCATTGATATGTGGCTTTTTTTATTGCACAATTTGATAACACCCGAACTATGGTACAGCAAAGTTGTTTGTTTTGGAATCGGCTTAGTTGTTACAGGATTAGGAACTGCAACATATTTACACACAAATTTTGCACCGACTCCAGTTGACCGATTAACATTAATCATACAAGAAATAACTAGAACAAATATATTTTTTTCGAGAACATTCATTTACCTCGTATTCTTGATAATGGCAATGATTTTAAATGGACCCATTGGCGTTGGAACTTTATTAACCGTTTGTTTAGGGGGGCTAATACTTAATTACTTTATGCTATTTACTGAAAAAGTATTAGACCGCATATTAACACATCCTAGTACATCACCAAATTATGATAAAGATAAAAAGCATTCAATATAGAATCCTTTTTATTTTCTTGTTCAACTAACCTGCCCGTAAGCGAAATAAAGAGCAGACTGGAAGCGCCTGCTCAACAATGTGTGATATTCAACTATCGTGTCCCGTAAGTTTAACATTCGCCTGGTGTGCCTTGTTCCGACTATTCTGTACGAACTATACGAAACCCTTGATCGGGACCAAAGCCATTTGCATCGAACCTGCCTCGGAAAGATATCTCGTTGTTGCTGACGTTGCCGATCCAACCTCCACCCTTCACAACCCGGTAGGAACCGCTTTGGCTATCCAAGTCTTCGTACCAGTTCCAGTCTCCAGATAAGTATTTGTCTCCGGCATTTTTCCAATACCATGCGACCTCGTCGGCATTATTGCTTCCGCTGTATGTGTAACCCTTGCTCGCCTGACCTCCGCCTGCAGCATATTCCCACTCCACTTCTGTAGGCAATCGGTAACCGTTAGCTCCCTCATTAATCGTTACTGTCCATTTTATATTATCGTTATCATTCTTATTATTCGGGTCTTTCCTTGTCTATGTTGTAACACGGTTTTAAACCCTCTCGTATACTTCTTTGATTACAGTACTCCACAACGTCATACCAACTCACCATTTCTACCGGCAAACTGTCGCCTACAAATACCGAGGGATTACTTCCCATGACTTCAACCCACTCTTTTTGGGTTATCTCATATTTGCCGATATAAAAGTTCGATAGGGTCACGCTTTTTCCAGAGTTGTTGGACTTGTTGTTCTGAAAATTCCACCTTCCACAAATACAAGGTCATCCTTTTTCTCAGGCTTATCTTGCGAACAAGCGCTGATCACAATCATTGTTGCTATTAAAAGGAACATTAATAGCTTTCTCATTGATAGATCTCCTTTAAGCTGATAGGAAAAATAGTAGGCCGTGATGGCCTGCAACTCGCTTCCAGCAGCGTCGAAGGCCGTTCGTCTGGCAGGAAACGGCCCGCAACGCATCCGGACTGATGGATAGACTGGAGGGGAACGGTCATCGGCCTGTCTACAATACTTAGGGCTCGGTGAGTCCTCCATGATCGATTCATTTAAACCCTATCTATCAGACAGCTCTCAAAACCCGCTTATCCCGTGAGACAGTCCCAACCGCGCCTGTTCGTTGAACAGCTTGCAGTTGAGTGGTTACCACACTGTTACGTTAGAGCTCCCACTACTCTGATACCCCTCTGTTGCTAACACCTGGTAAGACCAGCTATTCCCCAGATTCATCCCTTTGCTCGCCCATGCTTTCACGTGGTTGCTGAAAGTGATCGTGGAGTTGCCCCCGGTCGGTCTCTTCGACTGTCGAACACTCCAGTACTGAATAAACGTCGTTTTTGGGCCTTCAATGGAAGGTGCGTCGTATCGCATTGTTGTGTAGATGTCATATGTGCCCCCATCACTGGTCACCGTACCTTTATACGTTCCGGTAGGTCGATAAGTCCCCCAGCTATCAACGACGTAATATTCGATGAGTGAGTTTCTCGTCCACCCGTAAAGAGCCAAATATCCATTACCGGACGGCGCCCAGACACCGGCATTGTAGTTAATCGTTCTGTTTGGCGATCCAGTAGTCCAGCCTTTGCCGACAACAAAATTCCCGGTATCCTTCCATGTTACGCTGTAATTACCGCCTGATCCATTAACAGCATTGACCGTCCCACCGCCATCGGTCCAATTTTGCCAATAGTCTGTCGCTGCACTTGAGGTTGTTGCAAACAACCCAAAACTCATAGAAGCTGCAAGAACTACCGTCATCATTTTCTTACTAAACTTAAACATACTTTACCTCCTAAAATTTTTGTGTTTGTCCCATACACCTGCTTGTTGATTGATTCTCTTTGCAGTACATCACTTATCCGTGCCATATCTCGTTTTTTACTTTCACCTCCTTTCTGAGTAAATTATAGAATGATAGCGTTTACATAAGAACCTAGCAAATTAAAGCTTTAACTCTATTATGTTTAGCTTTCTTTGAAATTTTTAGAATCCGTCGAGGATTTCAAGAGTATATCGGGTTCCGTAACGTTGGAAGAAGGTCTCGGCTGCTTTTATTAATTCGAGCAATATGCGAATCTATTTTTACGTCGGATTTTTTAGATATTCATCTAATCGGCAACGATATAAGTTCTTGTCCCAAGCTGAGGACAAGAACCTATATCCTTAAAACTAAAAAAAGCTGCCATTGGCAACTAGGGTTTGAGATCGAAGGCATATTAAAAAAGAACAAAACTCTGGCCGACAGTAAGCCCCACAACACGGTTATGATGGGACGATTCAATGAATAATTCCAGCAATAAAGCTCCTATGAATCATCACGGGAGCTTTATTGTGCAAGTTATGCCTTTTTTACCTGTAACGTTAGGATTAACTGTCTGACCAGAATAAAGTCGATACTCACCATTAAGGAATCTGGGCACAACAGCGATGGGAAGCACCATCCGACCGCGTAGTGGCGCCTCATGTACATTTTTAACTCAGCTTACAAAAAAACTTTATGCAAATAACGCATAAATATCAATATTCATCCATCGTATGCTGTAAACTGTGTTTGGTGATGACAGTGCATA
This sequence comes from Paenibacillus sp. TY11, assembly GCF_059772165.1. Lineage (NCBI taxonomy): Bacteria > Bacillati > Bacillota > Bacilli > Caryophanales > Paenibacillaceae > Paenibacillus > Paenibacillus sp. TY11. The sequence continues at coordinate 359,750 of NZ_JCBAIQ010000003.1, forward strand.
AGGAATTCTTGATTCACGTGAGGACAAACATTAACTTTTCATAGGGAGGCATGATGAAAATGATTTTGGAGGATATGTATTATGGGAATTGGCGTCCCAATGAACAAATAAAGTCAACCGACCCTGAATCTCAAAAAGTTAATCAAAAAATTAGTGAATATATGGAGATGCTAAAAAATAAATTACCAGAAGTCTATTTTTAGCAAATTGAAGTTATGTTTGATTTATTAAACGAGTCAACTTCCCTGCACTCCGCAGCAGCGTTCACCCATGGGTATCGAGCGGGGGCCTTAACGATGATTGAAATATTTAGCGGGGAGAAGGAATTTGTGAATGTTAATAAACCATGAAACGAGTGTGTTCCGCACCAATCATGATGGGAAGACTTAACGAATGACTTAAAAAAAGCACTTCAAACGGCAAAATTGACCTTCTGCCTTGAAGTGCTTTGCTTTGTATGCAAATCCTTTTACTTCGCTTCTGCCGCTCGGTATTGGGCCAGTTGTTCCTTGAACACGGCGGAGTCAGATTAACGACCCGATACGTGCCGCACACTTCCTTCTTAAAAACTTGTTGCGGCACAGGTGGTCGGTGAGCGGAGCAGGCAGAATTGTTCTGAAGAAGCGTGTGCGATCGAAAGAACAATCTGCACGCGCAGCGCCTCCCCGCACCACCAGTAATTATTTTTAATCCCCCACCCGATTCAAAAACACCTTCGTCCGCTCCAGCTGCGGATTGTTGAAAATCTGCTCTGGTGTACCGGATTCTGCAATTTCTCCATTATCCATAAAAATGACACGATCCGCCACATCTCTCGCAAAGTTCATCTCGTGGGTCACGATGACCATCGTCATATGTTCCTCAGCCAGCTTTTTGATAACTCGCAGCACCTCACCCGTCAGCTCGGGATCAAGGGCCGAGGTCGGCTCGTCAAACAGTAAAATATCAGGGTTCATCATCATTGCCCGGGCAATCGCCACACGCTGCTTCTGTCCCCCCGACAGTCGGGATGGATACGCATCTGCTTTATCTGCCAATCCGACTTTAGCCAGCAACTCAGCGCTTTGGCGACGCAGTTCAGCCTTGCTCACCTTTTTCACCAGCTTCGGAGCCAGCTCCAAATTATCCTGCACCGTCAAGTGAGGGAACAGATTAAAATGCTGGAACACCATGCCCATCCCGGTGGTAATGCCCTTAATATCACCTGCCGGAGCGTACTGACCGTTTTCCACCAGTGCTTTATCATGAATGCGGATCGTCCCGCCCGTCACATCTTCCAGGTGTACCAAACTACGGAGCATGGTACTTTTTCCTGAACCTGAAGGACCGATGACGGCTACAACCTCGCCCGCTTTAACGTTAAAGCTCACTCTTTTCAGAACGTCGAGCTTGCCGAAAGATTTTTTCAAATCTGTAACTTCTATTGCATTAGTATTCATATCCCGACATTCCTTTTACTCGAATTTAAAACGTTTTTCCAGCGCCCTGAAGAATAACGTCAGCACCAAAGCTAACAACAAATAAATAACCGCCGCTACAACATAAGGTACAATCGAGAAATCACGGTTTACAGCCGTATTGGCAAAATGCAGCAGTTCCGGTACCGCTACTGCATACAGTAGTGCCGTATCTTTTACCAATGTTGTCGCCTCATTGGTCACCGCAGGCAAAGCAATCCGTACCATTTGCGGCACAATGACTCTAATCAGCGTCTGCGACTTGCTCAAGCCCAGCACTTGCGAAGCCTCGTATTGCCCTTTATCAATCGACAACATCCCGCCTCTAAAAATTTCTGCAAAATAAGCTGCATAATTCAGTACAAATGCCAGTACCGCAGCCGTTGTCCGGTCCAATACCAGATACTCCCCAATGACAGGCAACATCGGCAGACCAAAACAAAAGAACAATAATTGCAGCAAAAGCGGCGTGCCGCGTATAACATAAATGTACGTATGCATCAGCCAAGCGATTGGCTTAATCCGGCTTTTGGCCAGCAACGTAACGATAAAACCCAATGGAATAGACAAGATGAGCGTGATGAAAAATAAAATAACCGTCATCTGTGCCCCTTCAAGCATAGGCTTCATAATTCGTAAAATATATTCCATACTCATAACCTTCGACTCCTAAACCCTTAGTTCAATACACTACGTATTAATTTAATACTTTATCTTCACCAAACCACTTTTTCGAAATTTCAGCAGCTTTTCCATTCTTGTGCAGCTCATCCAATGCAGATTGCAGCTGCGTCAACAGCTCTTCATTCCCTTTTTTCACACCGATGCCGTATTCCTCAGGAGCCAATGATTCATCAAGCAGCTTATACGTCCCTTGTTCCTTCGACATATAATACTTGGCAACGACTTCATCAATGACAACCGCATCCAGACGTCCGGTTTTCAAGTCTGTCAAAGCAAGCACATTATCCGGGAACTCGGAAACTTGCTTCAATTTACTTTTGATTGGATTCGCATCCAATGCATCGGCTGCTGAAGACAGCGTCTGGAGTCCCACCGTTTTGCCCGCCAGATCAGCCAGCTTGGAAAGACTGGAAGTAGCAGGAATGACAATTACCTGACTGTTTTTCAGATATGGCTTCGTGAACAGCACTTTTTCCTTACGCTCATCCGTAATGGTGTATCCATTCCAAATGAGATCAATACGTCCGCTGTTCAGCTCGGATTCTTTGGCAGACCAGTCAATTGGCTGAAATTCCACCTGTTTACCCATTTGTTCCCCGGCCGCTTTCGCATAATCAATATCAAAGCCGGTCAGCTCGTTATTTTCATCTCTAAAGCCCATCGGGGCGAATTTATCATCAATTCCAATAATCAATTTACTGTCATCCTTACCGCCGGAACATCCGGCCAACACGATCATCATCAATCCAATTAACATCGTAAACATGGCTGCTTTTCTCATCTTATTCCCCTCCAACAATGGTGACCCCCGTATCCAAGAACAGGTGGCAAACGCTTTAGTTCGTTAACACGTTATCAGAGTATCATCATAACACACCGCAGGATACTCGTCGAGAGGAATGAGCGGAATCTTAGCCTTATATAAATGGAAAACCTGTGACGAAAATTTGACCTGTGTTCTATAATGTAAAACCTTACCTTGACATGTCACCTAAACCGTCTTATTATTTCCTAGTATTCTTATATACTTTTATTTATTTTAAAATTTCAGCAGCAATAGTATGTAAATCAGCTTGATAGACAGGAGAAATAAAGCCCCATGTACATTTTAAAGCGTCTTTTTACGATGTTCATTACGTTGTGGATTATCGTCACTTTAACGTTTATCATCATGCACATCATCCCAGGTGATCCGTTCTCGAATGATTCCAAAACGATTCCAGAAGCGGTATTACAGAACATGCGTGCCAGGTACAATCTGGACAAGCCACTCGCTGTGCAGTATGTGCTGTATCTAAAAAATCTGCTAGTGCTGGATATGGGCCCGTCTATTCAATCGAAAACGACGGACGTCAATATGCTCATCGCCCGAGGTTTTCCACCTTCTGCATTGCTGGGTATTCAATCCATCGTGGTCGCAATTATTGCCGGTATTTCGCTCGGAACGCTGGCTGCTCTACACCATAATCGACCACTGGATTATATCTCGATGTTTATCGCCATTGTTGGTATTTCCGTACCCAGCTTCATATTGGCACCGCTGTTAATCAAGTATGTTGCCGTCAAATGGCACCTGCTTCCGGTCGCCTCATGGGGAACCTGGCAGCATACGGTGCTTCCGTCGCTGGCTCTCGCTGTTTCACCTCTTGCCGTTATCGCCCGGTTTATGCGGACGAGTATGCTGGAAGTCATGCATGAGGAGTACATACGTACCGCCAAAGCGAAAGGGTTGTCCTCTTGGGCAGTAGTCATTCGTCACGGATTACGCAACGCGTTAATTCCGGTGCTGTCCTTTATCGGACCGCTATTCGCTTCCGTTATAACAGGTACCTTTGTCGTCGAAAAAATATTCGCCATTCCCGGCATCGGTAAATACTTCGTAGACAGTATCTTTAACCGGGATTATCCAGTGATTATGGGTACGACCATTTTCTACAGTGCCATTCTGGTCGTTACTTTATTTTTAATTGATATATCCTATCGTCTTGTCGATCCACGAATCAAATTAGACAGCAAAGGAGATTAACATGAAAGCAGCACCTACTGTCGAAAAGGACAGCCTGTTCAGTCTTGTAGACCGCAGCCAGATGCCCACCCCCACGTTGACCAGACCCAAAGAATCACTATGGCGGGATCGGCTTCGCAGACTTTTCAACAACAAGCTTGCTCTGTTGGGGCTTTCCCTACTTATCATTATTATTGTGCTGGCGATTGTTGGACCTTCCATGGTTCCTTATGCACCCAGTGACCAATCCCTTTTGAAGACGAATCTTTCTCCTTCGGGAGAGCACTGGTTTGGCACGGATGATCTGGGGAGGGACGTATGGGCACGGACATGGGCCGGAGCTAGAATTTCACTCATGATCGGCTTTGCCGCTGCCGCCATTGATTTGGTACTTGGCATTCTCGTCGGCTGTGTAGCTGGCTATTGTGCGGGAAGTGGTAAAACGGGCGACCGAATCGACAGTGTCCTGATGCGTATTATTGAAATTTTGTACAGCATTCCTTATCTGCTGGTCATCATTTTGCTGCTCGTCATTATGAAGCCAGGACTGCTCACGATGATTATTGCTTTATCTATTACTGGCTGGGTTGGTATGGCACGTGTGGTGCGCGGGCAAATCTTACAGCTCAAACAGCAGGAATATGTGTTAGCTGCCCGTAGCTTGGGGACATCTCATTCGCGCATTATTTTTAGACATTTGCTACCAAACGCAGCGGCAATCATTATCGTAAATTTGACGTTCACTATTCCGTCGGCCATTTTTGCCGAATCGTTCCTGAGCTTTCTCGGTCTGGGGATTCAGTCTCCTTCAGCCAGCTGGGGGACGATGGCTAACGATTCACTTGGCGTTATTTTAAGCGGTCAATGGTGGCGCCTATTCTTCCCCGGGTTGATGATATCGCTCACCATGCTAGCGTTCAATACGCTTGGAGACGGGCTTCAGGATGCACTTGATCCGCGTTCACAGCATTAGCAACAGAGCGACACAAATTAGACAAGGAGGGTGTCACCATGATCCGCAGTTTCTCGCCCAACCGCAGGAAAAACGGTAGTTCCTTTATAGAAGTGCGCACACGCGGCATACCTGCCGGAAAGGAGGATGATAAAATCCCGGTACGGTGTACCTTATTTTTTGGATAACTAATCATAGTAATGGAGGAAAACCACGATGAAAAAAATGCATTGGATGACTATCATCTTACTTTTGGCCGTAACGGCTCTGGCCGGATGCTCCGGCACTGCGGACAAGACAGCAAGCAACGACCCGTCCGCTGCGTCTCAAGCAGATATCCCGCAAGAAATTACAGCCAATCTGGCAGGTGGCGAGCCTTATACGCTAGACCCTGCTTTCGCATCGGATACAACGTCCTACTTTGTGATTGATAACTTGTACGAAGGGCTGTATACATACGACAAGGCCGGTAAAATCGTTGAAGGTGCTGCCAGCAAAGTAGACGTATCTCCTGATGGCAAAACGTACACCTTTACCATCCGTGACGGCGCAAAATGGTCGAATGGTGACCCGCTGACTGCTAAGGATTTTGAATACTCCTTGAAACGGGTACTGAATCCGAAAACAGCTGCCTACGATCCTTCTGCCCTCTACTACATCAAAGGTGCCGAAGCGTACAACACAGGCAAAGGTAAAATTGAAGACGTGGGTGTTACAGCCAAAGATGATAAAACTCTTGTAGTTGAGCTGAAATCACCGCTGAGCTTCTTCCCAACGATCGCTGTGGGTCATGCCTATCTGCCAGTAAACCAATCCGTTGTTGAGAAAAGTGACAAATGGGCAGCAGAAGCTAACACGATTGTCGGCAACGGCGCGTATGTAGCCAAGGAATGGAAACATAACGAGCAAATTACGCTGGCGAAAAACGATCAATATTGGAACAAAGATGCCATCACGATGGCAACGATTCACTTTAAAATGGTTCAAGACTCCACAACCTATTATCAAATGTACAAAACAGGCGATCTGGACCTGATTTTGAGCCTTCCCGTGGATACACTGGATCAGGAAAAGAGCAGCAAGGAATTCCTGTCGCACCCATCTTTCAGTGTGTACACCTATTCTTTTAATGTAAAACAAAAGCCTTTTGACAATAAAAAAATCAGACAGGCCATTGCCTACGCGATTGACCGCGAAGCACTAGCTACCAGCGTAACCAAAGGTGGCGAAACTCCGGCTTACGGTTATGTTCCATACGGAACAACAACGCCGTCCGGCAAGGACTTCCGTGATGAAGCGCCGAAAAAATACTATGAGTTTGACGCTGCAAAAGCGAAACAATTACTGGCCGAAGGTTTGAAAGAAGAAGGTTTAACCAAGCTGCCACCGATTACCTTCAAGTACAACACTTCGGACAAGCATAAAAAAGTAGCTGAAGCCATTCAGGAAATGCTGAAAACGAACCTGGGCGTTGAAGTGACGCTGGAGAATCAGGAATGGAAAACGTACATTGATACCTTTAAACAAAAGAACTTCCAGATCGCCCGTATGGGCTGGGAAGGCAACTTCCTTGATCCACTCGGCGTATTGGGGCATTATACTTCCAAAAATTCGAACAACTTTACCAACTGGAGCAACCCGGAGTATGACAAGCTGATTGAGTCCTCAACCTTTGAGCTTGATCCGGCAAAACGCTTTGAACAGCTCCATCAGGCAGAAGACGTATTGATGGAAGATCTGCCGATTATTCCGATCCAGTTCTCTGCGGACACCGCATTAATCAGTCCCAAAATTCAAGGTATCGTATTTGATGCTCGTTCGAACCCAGATCTACGCTTTGCGAAACGGGTCGAAAAATAATGATTTTACGTTTCGGGATCACTGCCCTGATTATCGGTACCTTAGGATTTCTGTACGCCACGCCCCATCTCTTGTATGGTCGTGAAAACATGGCTACTGCGAATTTGCTATTTCTGTTGGGGTTGCAGGGCTTGGTGATCGGTGCGATCTTCCACGTTCTGCAAAGCGGTTTTCTCACCCTCTTCCTGCGGGGATTTGCCGACATCAGACAGTTGTTCATTCGTCAATCCAAGGCATTGCAGGAGGAAAATGAGCGTTTGCGTTCCGATGAATCTCTGTCAGCCTGGAAAACGTCCATGTTCCGCCATCTCAAGGTATACACTTCGGGGTGCGGGACAGGGCTTATCCTTTGCTCGATGATATTAATGGGGATAAGTTAGTTAGGGCGTATGAAAGCTTTCTTGCGGTTGGTGGGCGCTGCGCGTGCAGATTGTTCTTCCGATCGCCACCGCCCTCGGATTTTCATTATTGTACACAACCAGTAAAGGTTAAAATCCGAGGACAAAAGCGAACGCTTCGCTTCTTCAGAACAATTCTGTCCGCTCCGCTGGCAATCGCCGTAGAGTTTCTATACGTTTTAGAGGTGTGTAAAGAAAAGAGAGAGTTTCGCAAAGGCGTTTGCTGCGGAACTCTCTCTTTTTGCATTTTTTATATATTAAGCTTTGAAAAGAGCTCATCGTACTTAGTAGCCTTAATAAATCTGCTTTTCCTTCGCTTCCTGTAACCATGATGGGAACTCGTTAAGCAATAGTTCGTACAATTCATTGTCTTCCATAGATTCGATATCTTGAATTTGGAAGAAGTTAGCGTTATCTACCACACGGCCTTCTATATTGTCCAGCTTCTTTAATACGCCAAAATCGGATTCACCCACACCGATAAATTGCCAGAAAATCGGCTCTCCTGACGAATCAATGACTGCGTTGTCGATATTGTCTCCTTTTCCACGCTTCACACCGCCATCATTAATAAAAATAACAAAGGCCGGATCAGAAGAGGGTTCTTCCTTGGTGTATTTGGCGATCACATCGCGCATCACAGGCGGCTCATCATTACGACCGAACTTGGGCAAATAATCATTGGACAGAATATGTCTTTCAACATAGTTGTCAACGTCATTTTCGGTAACGGACGGCAAACGTGAAAAACGGTGATCATACACCCATACGTCCAGTACACCATCATCATCCAAAGAACTCGCTACTGCAACAATTCGTTCCAACACCTTTTGAACAGTACCATTTTTGTACAAACTTCTCATAGATCCTGAAATATCGAGCACCAATCCAACTCTCGCAGTCACATTTGTTAGATTCTTTTTAGTCAGTACCAGTTGCGCATTCTTTTTAAGTAAAGAAATACCGCTCATGTTCCCCACGCTCCTCTATGATGTTTACCCTAGTCCGTCTATTCTACCATCTGCGTCGTTCGTCGCCTCTCAGGGGAAAGTCACTCAATTCTCCGAGTTGGTCATGTACAGTCTTATAAATACGGAGGATAGCTTGTACTTTGTTAAAATCATTGTCTTCCGGGCCGAATCCTTCCATATACATTTTTTGAATAATGTTTTGGAAAAAATCCATACGTTCGCGGACGGAATCCTGTTCGATTTGCAGCACATCTTCAAAGCTGTGTGTCTCAGCAAACTCAGACAGCTCATCAAATTCCTGTTCCTGATATCGCTGTCCCCGAGTTTCGGGATTGAGATCAATAGAGGTACGCAGGGCTGACAATAAAATATTTTCGCGCGCCAGCATCACATGAAAATCTTTGTTCTTAAACAGATCCGTCACGATTAGACGGCACATTTCCTTGTTCTGCAACAGAATCCCGTCAAAGGGATGCAGCGTCCACACACCGTAGTTAAAAAATAAATTAAAATTGAAGTTGCTGCTTCCATACTGATATACAATGTTGATTTTCGATTCGTCGATGATTTCAAATGAAAATTCCAGCATGCATTCTCCTTTGGGATTCCAATATTTAACTCTATCCTATCAGAAAATGCATGATTTTCAATAAAAAATTTTATTTCACAGAATCATTTAACTCCACAATAGAATCTGCTTTTTCGCTACTGGCAGCCACGAGTAAATAGACAATCACACACCCCAAAATAAAGGACATCATACGCTCGCTCTCTCCTTTTGTCATTCGCTTTTTAAGAGTTTATGCATGAGAATGCTATGTATGTTCATCATGTCCTTTATTGGCTGCTGCCAAACCAAAAAAAGACGCCTTTTGGAGTCATCCTGGCGTCTTTTTAATAGATTAGGTCCATTATTCTATATTGGTCATCAGTTCAAAAACGAGCTCAGACCCTCAGAAGAATGGTTATCCTTCAGCGTATGGGACTGTTCTTTCCCTTCGATCCCCAAACGTTGGCTGAGGTTGGCATTGATTGCTGTCATTTTGCTTGTGTAATTATGGCAGCTTTCAATAATTTGACGGTTCGATTTTTCAGACAGGTCCAAAGCAGATACCAAATCACCAATCGCCTGATTCACAGCCTCCAGTGACATAGAAGGTTTGCTAAGCAAATCTGTCGTTCTCTCGGTCGTCGTTTTGAGAAGCTTCGCATTTTCCTTGAATTGATCTTCAATGGTACGGTTGGTCGCATCGACGGCTGAAATGATTTTATCCTGATCCGCCAGCGCCATCGCGATCATAGCCGATACGGTGATCAGATTCGATGTTTTATCGATCGCATTATTTACAGAATCAATCAGTTTATCATTGTTATCATTAATAATATCCGTTGCCGCAATCGCCTGATTGTATAACAAAATCATTTCAGTCATTGACTGTGTACGAGTAACCACCTTTCGCAATCCTCGCTCCAGATGAGGCTTACGGTTTTCATTTTCCGGCTTGGCAATCTCAGTCTCGAACAATTCTTTCAAGCGATTACCAAAGGCAATCTTCGTCTGTAAATTGTAGATTTCTTCAATGGAAGCCTTCTTCAACTGCCTCATGCTGACGATGTTTTCTTCCAGATTATCCTTACCATCTCTCAAGGCAGTAATGATTTTCTCAATGTTCGTCTTCACCGACTGATACTTGTAAATGTAGTTTTTTAACGGGCTTTTACGCAGAAGCTTGCCAAAAAAACTCACATTTTTACTCTGCTGGAGCATTTCGCATTCATCACGTAGCTTTAAGATCATATTCGATACCTCGGCCCGATCACCGGACATGAGGTCGTTTACCGGACGATCCAGCATTTTAAGGGTCTGCCCTGCACGTTCCTGCGTTTTAACCCCCAGCTTACCAATGTCATCCATTAAGGTATCCAGGCTCATGACATCGCTCTGTGATACCTTCTGAATCAGCTGTGAAGCCTCCTCCGTCACCTTTTGTTCATCTTCTTTTTTTAATTCAGCCCATGGGGTCGCCATACGCTACCTCCTATTCTGAAAACAACTGTTACCCAAGGCTAATAGTTGTTATTCAGAGCAGCTATGCTGCTTTTTTAATCTTAAAAACAACTGCCACTAGTTGCTTTTAAGGGCAGCTACGCTGCTGATTTTTTTTATTTTCTTAAAAAATCGCCTACAATTCAGAACTGCTATAACGCTGGTGAATAAGCTCCGCTTTGCTCTGTAATTCCATCAGATCCTTATGCTCCACCGTGGATACAATTACCGATATTTTGCTATCCACATCCCGTAATCCGTTTAACAACGTCCTCCGGTTGGTCCGCTTAGCATCGCCGCTGAGCCGAAGAAACGGATTAATCAGTCCGTTCAAATCCTTCAAAATCAATCTCCGAACCGTGTGATTCACTTCGCTGTTGTTCAATTCATGCAAAAGCGGAATTACACGCTGCAAACGTGCAAATAGAGCCAGCGCCTTCTCGACAATCTCGTTATCGAGCGCATCCTTCTGTCCCTCGGAGATCACCATATCCTCCAGTACCTCCAGATACTCCATGACCTGAGCAAATTCACTGCTCACCTGATCTGGTAGACGTGCTTGTCCTGTCATAGACTCCGGTGGAGCAGCAGCTTCCTTTTCATGTTGCTGTGTCTCACCAGCCTGCTCCTGCACCACCGGAATCACCGAACCTGTCAGATTGGGGCGAGGATGGCGAACAGCCATAAGGGCGCTGTATCCTCCTAAACAAATGATCGGAATCGCCAAACACACAAACAGTGGTAACCAATAACTTAGTAAAAGCGCAATCAGGTAGCTGACCACAGCAATCGTGGCACCCCACATTTTTGACGTCATAGCTTGTACCTCCTGACGTAAATCCTTACCATATTGTAGAAAACAATATTTGTGTGTGTCAATGTAAGGATTTACGTATGGTGATTGGCTGTTCGATATGACTGGCTAAAATGTCGTATTGCGGATGAAGTGAACCGATCTCATTACCCAAAGCCGATTTCACCGCCAGATAAGGAAAATTGATACCGGACAAACATGATACATGAAGTCCTCCGGACATCCGCGGATTGATCTCTAGCAGCTTGGGACGCTCGCCGTTATATTTTACCTGAATGTTATAATTGTACGGAATGTGATACACCTCAGCAACCTTCTGTGCCACCTCCAACAGCTCAGGATGCTGCTCCAGCAGCCGTAATCGTCCTCCAGCCTTCCTACGCGGAACTGCTGCCAACAGTTTTCCATTCCGATCAGCCAAGCAGTCAATACTGTATTCGTATCCCTCCAGCAGCTCCATCACCATCAGATTGGGAAACGATTCTGTGGATGACAATACGCCATGTGCCTCCTCAAACGAAATATGGTTCATCGCATGGCCGAACAGTTCCTCCAGCGGATTGCGTTCATTGTCGATGATACGAAAACCCATGCCGCCTTCTGCATTACATGGCTTGAAGCATACCTTATGCCCAAGTGCTATTAACGACTCATAAGCTTGTTTAAACTGCTCCGCATTGCTGGCAATGGCATAATCGGGAATCGTGACAATGTCCTTTTGGCGAATGGATTCATAAAACAAATCCTTTTCCATCAGTTGCTCCAGCAGTTCGGTATCCCGACATACCATCACTTTTGTCCCAATATCGTCGAACAAATGAACATGCTTGCTAATATCGAGCATATTCCACCGTGGAATAAAGACATCAATTCCGTGACGCCTGCAAAAATCAGCGCAAAATTGTGCGTACTCCACACCACTTGTGCGCGGCTCCACTTCAGCTACATCACTGGCCTGTAGCGCCATGTGCTGCGGATCTGAGTGCGTCGCATAGATCTCGAACGGAATACCGTCCTCATTGTTACGAATAGCATTCATATAATGATACGCCACCGAAAACCAGCGGTTAAAATACACTTTGACCTTTTTCACAAAGCCACGTCCCCTATTGTTTTAATAATTAAGTACGAGCCGCAGACACGCTCCGGTGCACTTCATAGACATATGCCATGATTTCGTCCGCCGCATAAGCACCCGACACTTCCGTAAAACGGTAATTGACCTCCAGCTTATCCCGTAGCTGTTCCCGATACAATTCACCATGACGCGGAGCAATCGCATAATCGGCATAATCCAGCAGACAACGGTCCAGCAAAGAGTCACCGGACGCAACCACAGCTCCCCCATCCGTGAGGTTACGAATATGCTCCACGGCTGCCTGTTTATTCACGGCCGCAGGCACCAGATACACCTTACGACCTTGAATGGATACCTCCCAGCCCATTTCACGCATGATTCGCGCCTTCTCCAGCACCTGTTCCAGAGGCATACGATCCCGTTCAATCATGAAAGCATAAAATAACTCGTCGCAAAAACGCTCGTTTACGACCCAGTCTTCATGCAGCACCTGTCCGAACACCTGACGTGCTTCTTCTGCATGTGCACCACCACGGCGTACTTGTTCGTGAATAAGCCGATTCCACCCTTGATCCACCTCGCCTCCAACGATGATGTTTCCGCCATTGCTCGTCACGGCATAAGCCGGGATCAACTCCGTCTGAAACACTGTGATCCGTCTATACTGTTCCATCGTCCGAGTCGTCACGGGCATAAACATCACATCTTCCGGCAGGGCCTTTAGCAATTGCAGGGCTTGTGCAGAAATAAACGCCGACGTCGCCCCGTCCATCTGTTCCGCAGGCAACAGACCAGGGGACTCCAGCGGGATGCCAAGCGAACGTTTGGAGTAAATCAGTGTCTGATCCAGGTCACTTGCGTAGATCATTCTTGTCCCCCCTTGAGCGGCTTGATAATCCCGCAGCAGGAATAAGTCAATCCTTCAAACACCTCTACAGGCACTCCACGATCCTTTGCCAGCAGCATAATATGTTGAAGATTCGGATTATCCTCACGGTCAATCAGAATTTTCCACGGCACCCTGCGCAGCAGTACACGGGTCGTCTCTCCCACACCGGGCTTGACCAGATTAATATCCCGAATACCAAATGCCTGCTGAATCGCCTCAATATCCCGTAAGCCCTGCCATGTCACCGTAGGCGGATTCAATGTCATCTGTTCAGCATATGCAACGGCCGTTTCAGCCACATCTTGAAAGTACCCGGACACTGTATCCACAAACGTATTGGACTGATCCACCGACCGCCAGGATTCATAAAATTTGGCCCCATGGAAATCGTTCGGACCTATCAGATCGTCACGTAATACCGTCCGGCTCATCAAACCAGATACGGTCGAATTCAGACAAGCGCTTGGGATCAAATAATCTTCTCGTGTACCAAAGGTCTCCGAGCAGCTGCCCGGATCAGCCAGCACCGCCAGATCATCATTTAGGCGCAACCCGTAATCCGCATTCATCTCACGGCAGGCCTCGATCAACACCTGGCGAATCGCCCCTTTTCCCGTCCAGCCATCGACAAACTGGAGTTCAATTTCCAGCCCATGCTGCTGTAAAATGTATAAAATTGCATTCCGGTCAATGCCTTTGCCACGAATAATAGAAATGCTGTAATGCGGCAAGGATACGCCATACTTCCAGTCAATATAGCGCTTGATCAGGATACCAATGGGCGTTCCCGCTCTGGCAAGAGAAACAATCGCCGTGTTCAGGCCCCTTTTTCTCACAATCATCTCAGCCACAGAAGCTGCCGCTAATGCGATCTTTTCGGCAGATTGGGCAAGCGTTTCGTGAAACAATGCAATATATTCTGCTGTCGGCTCGTATTCCACTGGCAGCATTTCTGAATAATGGACTCCCGACTGAATCGCCTCTTCACGATCCTCCGTCCCTTTTTCCAACGTAACGCGGCTCAAATCCTTCAATAAAAAAGTGACATCCGAGGCAGGATAACTGCCCAACGGTTCGGGCGGATGAATGTTCTTCTGCTGTATTTGCTCAATGAGTGCTTGCTTCATATCCGCGCTCCTTTACTCTCCTGCCTAGTTAAACAGTTAAAATAAACTACATGCACTTTATCGCAGCCCAGACGGGTCAAAGCATCCAGCATGGGCTTTATCCGCTCTGGGTCCGATTCTCTTTCCATCAAAACAAATATTTCGTCATACTGACCGGGGTCTACATTATAAATAAAATTGCGTACCGTACCGTCCTCAGGTGAGGGATATGTCACACCACAAGCTACGCCATACCCCTCTTCTCGGTGGGGATACACCGGGCTGCGTGTCGTCGATTGATAATATACATCCGGGCCTAACTCTGCTGCAATCCGCATTGGAATGTACATGAATTCCCCCGTGCCCATAACTAGCGTGCGTTGTCCTGAACGAAGTCGGTTCAATTGTTCAGCTGTACGCGTAATTTCTGCATCCAACGTTGGATTGTCGGCGGATTGTAGACCAAAACGGCCTGTATATTTGAGATAAGGAGCTGTATTGGCGTACCCGTCCGTTGACATGGAGCTGTGTAATACCCGCTCAAAACCGGAAGCATCCTTTTCAAAACGGTGGTCAATTATTCTAGAAGCATCTTTATTAACCTCTGCCATGCTAGTGGCTGCATGTTCTGCGTGCCCGGCCTGTCCAGCATATTCTGCGTGATCCAGTATCGGTACTCCCTGTACCTCAATCTTTCCTTTGAGCAAGCTTAAAGGCGTAATCCTAATGCCCAGCTCTGCCTCCAGATCGGCGAAAGCCTGCTCGTCGCTGTCTGTCCGCCAATCCAATAACGAAGCAATCACATACTGTTTTCGCGGAAAATGCTCCTGAATATCCCGTATGATATTAAGCGTTGTTTTTCCCGTTGTAATTTCATCATCTACCAGGACAATCGGGCCGTCCCCCGCAAAGGCATCCTCATCCAGCGCATAGCAACGATGATCAACAGCGTGCGAATGTTCTTCTTCAAAACGAATGACAGGCCGAAGGCCTGGAATATCCTCGCGCGTCGTATGAATATACGAGGCACCGTCGTCAAACAACCGATACATACTGTGTCCCAGTGCTGTAGCCGTCTCGGCAAAACCAACAAACTTGATCGGCTCCGGAAAAGAAAAAGCCAAACGCTCATCCATCAGCTTTCGGTAAGCCTCTTTCGCATAGTCCGGGTCGAGAAGTCCTCTCACGGCCTCTCCAATCAGTTCATCCATCTGTTGTCCTGCCTGTGGGACAAGCTCCTTATATAGCAGAATCGCCAGCGCCGCACCACTCAACAGAGAGGTGTATGGATTTACCGGAATATGCTTGCCTAGCACCTTACTGACAAACAAAAACGAACGCTTTTTGTTTACACGTGCCGCCATCGCAAACAGCTTGTCCACAGGAAGGCGAAATGGATTATGTGTCTCCGTAATTTTAACGCTGAACTGCTCCAGGATAGGCAGCAGATGTGTTTTCGTGGTTGGGTAAGAGACTGACAAAATGTTGTTGTTCATGTAACACCCCGTATACTTTTGATCTATTTATAATACGATGAGCCCAATTTAAATGCGGCTTAATTTCATTCATTTTGTTGGCATAAGTACTTTTGAATACACCCAGACTACCGTCGTTACGCTTAACAATCTCAAGCGCATCCATATATTCTTCATGTGTCACCGCATACATGGCCTGTACCGGCTTAATATGGGAGGGATGAATGATCGTTTTGCCGATAATCCCATTCTCTTTGTCCATCATGACTTCTCGAATCAGTCCGTCCACGGCATCTGAGATGAAGTCCATCCGCAAGTATCGTCCCGGCTTCCCAAGTGCATCTTCGAAGGGCGACACTCTTAATTGAGGCTTAAAGACACGTTCTCGGTGAGAGAAATATTCCCATACAGGACCGGAAATGACATAATCCGAGCCTACGCGACCAAACAAGTTAATAATATCTGCGATACAATCCCGAATGACGGCAATTTCATAAATCGTAATATCCGGACTGCGTCTCAAGCCATATAGGCTCGAGAAATCGGTTGCCCCAATTCGTACATTCAACACGTATTCCTGATACTCGTCTAGAATTTCTTTAATCGACAGTAGCTCTTTCCAACGGGTTTCCCGATAAATAATTTTGGAGCTTTCAAGAATCGGTAATCCGTACAACACTGGCATGTTACTTTCGTTTCCTGCCTCCGTATGCATACTCCGGTTATATTCGGCAATGAGTGCAAAATACGCCCGTCCATTATCAGAAGAGAACTTGGGCAAGACAAAGCCCGTGAGCAGCGACAAAGATTCTCCCAAACCCTTCAGCAGCCGTTCCAGCTGTTCCACAGAGCGCACACGCACAAATAGCAAAGGTAATTGCTGCTCACTCATCATACCCGTCCGTACATAGGTCAATAGTTGAAGCAGTTGCTGTGCCAGCGATTGCTCAGCCTGCTCAACCTGCTGATCCCCTATCGCATCCTCTAAATCCAGAATGACCGTCGTTAATCCTTCATGTTTTCCATTCTTGATCTCTTCCGCTACTTCCGAGCGGGTCGCTGGCATGTACAAAGCCGCTCCTATCGCATAAGCCAATATACTTTTGGGAGAACGGTTATGAAACTCCGACGGTGGAGTACAAAAGATCGCTTCTACTTCCTCAGAGGTTAAATCATTAAAATATTTCAGGGCCCTTCCCCTCCTCTTGCTCTTTCTTGCCTGACTGAAGCCCTGTGCCTCGGGTATAAAAGAAATCCCCCCTTAGTTTCAGGAGGGATTTCGCTATACTTTGTACATTAAGCCTCTTTGTCGGCCTTTTTCTTTTTTTTCGCCGAGCTAATAACCATTGTGCCTACAAAGACGGCAATCAAAATGCCGAAGAATAAAACCTGCGACATATGAAAGCCAAAAGCAGCAGCCAGCATTTTACCCCCGATAATGGCGATCATAATAAAGGCTGTCTGTTCCAGTTCCGGAAATTTATCAATGAGCTTGAGGAACACTTGTGCAACACCGCGCATCATCAGAACGCCGAGAATACCACCCAGGAACAGAACCCATACTTTCTCGCTTACACCGAAAGCGGCAATGACACTGTCAATACTGAAGGCAATATCCATCAGTTCGACCATTAATACGGTTTTCCAGAAAGAAGTAGGTTTGTTTTTCACTTCTCCGTCACCTTCGGACTTGAATAAGCCCTTATAAGCGATATAGAGCAGATAAGCCGCACCCAGCACCTTAATCAGCGTGAACTTAATCAGGAATGTACCCAAGCCGATGGCCAGGAACCTAAATATATACGCACCCAAAATCCCGTAAAACAAGGCTCTCTTCTGTTGTTCCTTCGGTAAATGCTTAACCATAACTGCGAGAACCAAGGCGTTATCCGCCGACAAAAGTCCCTCCAGCAAAATGAGAGTTCCAATAATCCCCCAACTCACTGGATCAGAAAGCGTAGCTACAACATCACTCCATGAGAAGAAATGGCCGTAGTTCTCGCTGATATTTTTAAATAAATCATTCAACATGAAAAGAGTGCCTCCGATAATTCAGTTTATTTACTACCCTGCGACCAGCGCATGCCCCAGTTATATGCCCGATCCAACTCACGATGACCGCCATAGAACTGCACGAGTCTCTCAATACTGAACGTTTCATCGTTCACATTTTGGATCATAGCAATCGCACACATCCCTTTGCGATTGTCATGTTCATTCATATGAACGATAATGTCCGGCCCATCCTTCTGGTACAGCGTGACCACCCCGTCCGCTTGCGACCAGTTCGTCACTCCTTCATAGATGAAGGTAAATACCAAAATTCGCTTAATTTCAGAAATTTTAGCACCGTTAATGCGAAGATTTTCCCCTGTTTTCACAGAGCCTGTACGGTCGTCGCCATCCAGAGCAATGTACGGGAAGCGATTTAGAGAACCGAAAACTTCCCCGAGCGCCTGCACAACGCCTTTATCTCCGTTCTTCATCTCATACAAGCAGCCCAGATCCAGATCGACACCCTTGGAGCCCCGATTGAAAAAGCCCTTGCTCTGCTGCACCTGATTCCAGTTCAGATTGATCAGGATTTCACCCAATCCGCCTGAGCCCTTTTTCAGATTAATGGTGTCGCCCTTCTTCTTCAGCTCAATTTTCCGCAGATTCAGATTCACCGGTGTTGAAGATGGCTCTGGATTCGGAGCAGGAGGTGCTGGCGGCGGTGTTGGTGCTGGCTGAGGCGTTGGAGACGGTGGTGTAGGCACTGGCACCGGAGGAGCCGGATTATTTTCCACTTCAATCCCAAAATTAACGCACAACGCATCCAATCCACCGGAAAAGCCTGCGCCAATCGCGTTAAATTTCCATTCTCCGTTATGACGATACAGTTCACCAATGACAATGGCCGTTTCCACTGTAAATCCGCTGTCCAAATTAAACCGCAAAACCTCTCCGCTAATCGGATGAACAAAACGAATGAACCCGCCTTGAACCTGTCCAAAATTTTGCCGTTTCTGATCCGCATCATAAATGGTTAGCGTAAACGCAATCTTCTCAATGTTTGCAGGAATTCGTGTCAGATCAAGGGCAAATTGTTTCTTGTCACCGGACTGTTGTCCGTCTGAATAGGTGATAAAGGGCGTAGTCGGATTGTTATAAAAAATTAAATCCTCATCGCCTGATACTTTCCCTCCAGGACCCAGCAAAAATGCAGAAGTATCCAGTTCCAGAGCCGCCGGGGACTCCCAGCCGATCCCTACGTTGACATGGCTCAGGCCCGGATTCGTTTTCGTCAAATCCGCCTTCTGTCCCTTTACTACGATAACAGCCATGATTGTGTCACCTTTCTGTCCGTTTGTCATGTGTCAGCGTACGCCAATTCAATGGCATAAAAAGAAAGGGGTAGCGCCCTTTAGACACCACCCCAAGTGGATATTATTGAGCATCTAAGCCATAGTTTTTAGCAAGCGCACCCAATCCACCAGCAAATCCACTACCGATAGCCTGGAATTTCCAGTCTGCATTCTGACGATAAAATTCACAGAATACCACGGCCGTTTCGGTGGAGAAATCTTCTCCCAAATCGTAGCGCAGCACTTCACGATCCGTTGCCGCATCTACCACACGTACAAAAGCATTGGACACTTGTCCAAAGTTTTGCGCACGTGCCTCATAGTCATAAATCGTAACTGTAATCCCGATACGATGGATGTTTGCAGGAATCTTTGCAAAATCAACGACGATTTGCTCGTCATCCCCATCTCCCTCACCTGTGCGGTTATCACCCGTATGAGTAACAGATCCTGCTCCGCCTGTCGGATTGTTGTAAAATACAAAATCATCCGCAGCTTTGGCTTTGCCGTCTTCATAGAGCAGGAAAGCCGAAGCATCCAGGTCAAAGTCTGCGCCACCACTGTATTTATTCGTATCCCATCCAAGACCTACGACGACACGAGTCAAGCCTGGATTCGTTTTGGTCAGATCAATACGTTGTCCTTTGGAAAGACTAATGGTCATACCGCATACCTGCTTTCTTTGTATAGATTTTTTACGCCAAACCGTAATCGCGCGTCAATCCTGCAAGACCATCTTGGTAGCCGCTGCCAATGGCATTGAACTTCCACTCACCGCTATGACGATACAGTTCGCCTACAACAACGCCTGTTTCGATCGAGAAATCTTCTCCCAGATCAAAGCGGACCAATTCTTCATTGTTTGCTTCGTTTACGATACGAGCGTAAGCACGGGACACTTGTCCAAAGTTTTGGCTGCGTTCTTGTGCTTCATAGATTGTAATGGTAAAAGCGATCTTTTCTACGTTAGCAGGCACGTTGCCCAGATCAATTTTAATCTGCTCGTCATCTCCGTCGCCATCACCTGTGCGGTTATCCCCTGTATGAACGACAGAACCGTTCTCATTTTGTGGATTATTAAAAAAGACAAAGTTCTTATCGGATTCTACTTTACCTTCCGCATTAGCCAAAAATACGGATACGTCCAGGTCAAAATCTTTACCGCCATCGTATTTGTTTGTGTCCCAACCGAGTCCAACCATAATTTTGGACAAACCTGGATTTGTTTTCGTCAAATCAATTTTTTGACCTTTGGATAAGTTAATTGCCATGAGTAAGAACCCCTTTTCACATTAAGTTTTGTATGCGCAACCTAAAATTACATATAACGCTGAGCCAGCACATCAATATGTACGGCATGGGTGCCTTCACCGATTGCAGCAAACTTCCATTCGTTGTTATGACGATAGAGTTCTCCACAGACCAGTGCGGTCAGCCCCTCATAATTATCAGATAAATTAAACGTCACCAGTTCCTTGGAATTAGCACCGTCCAGAATGCGGATATACGCCTTCTCGATCATGCCGAAATCCTGTTTCCGGTTTACGCAATCATATATATTCACAACAACAAGCACTTTGTCGACATTGGCAGGAATACGTGCCAGGTCAATCGCAATTTGTTCATCATCACCGTCGCCTTGTCCAGTCAGATTATCACCGGAATGAACGACTGAGCCGCATGGGCTTTTTTTATTATGGAAACATATTACATTGTCCGACTGAGTCAGTTTCCCGTTTGCGTCCAGCAAAATGGCAGAAGCATCACAATCAATGTTCGGTTGCTTCTTGATGCCAAAAAATCCTTTGGACTGCACTGGGTCCCATCCCAATCCAGCTATAACCTTGGTTAGTCCTGTGTTACCTTTGGTCAAATCAACTTTCTGGCCCTTGACCAGATTAATTACAGCCACTGATTAACACACCTCCCTTCCGTAAAATTTACAGACTAAATTCAGACGGATTCAAACCAAGCGCGCCACAAATCTCAGCAACAATTCGCTGTTCATTGGCATCAAAGTCACCGTCAGCTGCACCAATGGCGCTGCATACGCCAACGACGAGTCGGCCTACTTCAGGCTTACCTTTCAATCTACCAATCGCTTTCAGTGCTTCCTGTTTGCCGATTTCAGGTGAAAACTCAAAGTTCGCTACATAGTGATTGAAACGGTTGATGACCTCCCCCATATCAAACACTTTCAATTCTTCACTGATATTTATGTATCCGGCCATTTTTGTTTTCTCTTCTGGACTAATAGTACCGTCAGCAAAAGCTACTAATGCACAACCTGCAACAACAGCTTCCATAAAATCTTTATTCTTAAATTTTTTAACTTGGTCTCCAAGTCCTTTTTTAGTTGTATTCAGCCAATTTTTAAATGTACTCATGGTTACCTCCACAATTACGTATTTGAGTAAAATGCATCCTAGTTAATTTCTTCCTTTACTATAACCTGAATTACGATCTTTTTCTACAATAATATACAAAAATACGGTAAATACGATCTATTTATTATTGGTATCCTCTCTATCTTTAGCCCTATTTTCTACATAAAAGGCCCTCTTATATCATCCATCATTTGGTACCCCAATTGCAAGTCTGTGGAATGGTAGAGTTGATATTTAGACAAGGGAGGGCATACCACTTTTGGGGTGAAGGGTAAGAAAGTCTAAAAAAATCGGTAAATAAAAAAATCTACAGACTTCTCCAGCTAGCGAGTTTTACAGTTTCCAACTGCCGCTCACCTGTTCCAGAAAAAAAGACTGTAGATTTTATAGATACTCCTATTCACGTTATTATCGTTCACAGCTCAAGACCTAGTTATAATCCTCCCAATAGCGATACTCCATTTCATTCTCACCTTTGGTGACGATGATCATGTTCTCGATATGTCCGGTTTCTTTATTCGTTCGGTAGATCATGGTACGGGTTTCGCCCTCATCGGGTACAGAGAAGAGTACCTTGTCACTGATCATGCCGCCACCAATGCCGACGACGTGTTCCCCCCAGCCGGAGGCTGCGCCAGAACCTATGCCCGAACCTGCTGCACTGACACCAGTCCCGCGCGACAAAATAAGACCAATTCCATACCCGGTGACGGTCTGGGCCGTTTTACCTAGAGCATGCTCTCCAGCTGATTGAGTATGCTTTTGGACCCAGTAGTCGTATTTGTCTGTATTTTGCTCATAACTTACAACGTTTCCTTTTTTATCTATAGATATATCCGTTTTGCTTCCGTCCTTACCTGTCAGCTCGGTGACGGCGACAAGGGAATCGGATGTGATCTTGGAGGTCTCTCCTGTATTGTAATCTGTACGGGTAACCGAGTCCTCATATTGCAGTTTCAAGACATTCA
This sequence comes from Paenibacillus sp. TY11, assembly GCF_059772165.1. Taxonomy (NCBI): domain Bacteria; kingdom Bacillati; phylum Bacillota; class Bacilli; order Caryophanales; family Paenibacillaceae; genus Paenibacillus; species Paenibacillus sp. TY11. Next base: position 382,188 of record NZ_JCBAIQ010000003.1, read on the forward strand.
TCTGGTCGTGAATTTTCTGCATAACCTGCTTGTCGCCGATGGCCTCAGCGTTTTTCAGTAGTTCCTCATATTGATGATATTTATCCGCGTCTGCCTGATCCCATTCGTCTATGTTTTTTGGCGGCTTGGCGATATCTCCACCATGATTTCCAGCCTCTCCACTGCCCGCCAGCGCTGCACTAGCGTTCATCGCCGCTGCCAGGGCTGTCCAGAAGCCACGTGTGCTTTCACCATCTGCACCTCTAAACTTCGAAGCGATGCTTTTCAGCTCAATTTCAATGGATTGAACCTTATTTAATACAGAAGAAAGCGTATATTTAGCTGTACGATAGTCATTATAAAAACGATTTCTCTCCATACCATCCCACTGGCTGTGAAGGCGGTTCATTGTGCTATCCAGGCCGTTTAACTGGTTATACAGTGTACCGTGGGCATTGGCAAATTGGGAGGCCACGTTATCCAGCTGCTCCGGTGTGACTTGGATTTTTGTCATGGTGATCACATCCCATCTAAGAAAATAGGAGATAAAAATTATATTTTACAGTAATCCTTATTTCATATTGTAAGCTATAGAGGTCGGACATTCATGAGGATTTATACGTATTTGTGTATTCAGAACCAGTTCCTTTGATATAATGAATCCATATGAGTTCATTTCGACAATACATTATTGAAAGTCAGGTGTAGGGACATGTCAGACAAAAAAATTATCTTTTTCGATATCGACGGTACATTACTGGACGATGACAAGAAAATGCCGCTAACGGCTGAAAAGGCCGTCTTTGCTTTGAAAGAGCAAGGCCATGAGGTAGCCATTGCAACAGGCCGTGCTCCTTTTATGTTCAAGGAAATCCGTGAGCAGCTTGAAATTGATTCTTACGTCAGCTTTAATGGGCAATATGTCGTGCTGCGCGGGGAAGTCGTTGCTACCAATCCGCTGAACAGAGAAGCTTTGCAAGCTATGACTGATCTGGCCCTCACACATAATCATGCCATCGTATATATGGATCATGCGAACATGAAGGCCAATATTCCTAACGATGAGCTTGTAGAGAAGTCGGTCCAAACATTAAAGGCCAAGATTTCAGTTGGATATGATCCGCTCTATTTCCAGGGAAGAGACATTTATCAGACGCTGTTGATGTGTACGGCAGAAGAAGAGCCTTTCTATGAAGCGGTATTCAAAGCGTTTGACTTTGTGCGCTGGCATCCGAGTTCTGTGGACGTTGTTCCTCACGCTGGCTCCAAAGCAAAGGGAATCCGCGAAATTACGTCCAGACTGGGCATCGCCGATGAAAATCAATACGCCTTTGGCGATGGTTTAAACGATGTGGAGATGCTGACAGCTATACATAACAGTGTCGCGATGGGCAACGGCTGTGATGAAGCCAAAGCCGTAGCTAAAATGGTCACAAAACGCGCAGATGAAGACGGTATTTTGTACGGACTGCAACAGCTTGGTTTGTTAAGTTAACAGGATTGCTGACTAACTGGGCTTGTTTCGGGAAAAATAAAGTCTGTTTAAAGACTTACATATGAGAAATTAGGAGGTTGTCGTTGGATATGGAGACGGAAGGCTTACGCAATGTCGAACAGCTAGCCATGAAGAAATACAAAATTTACAAGCAAAGCCTACTCCGATATTTGGCACGTTCCATGCTGGCGAGTATGTTCATCGGGTTCGGCGTTATTGTAGCCTTTAAGACGGGCAACTTTTTTTACATGGAGCACTCTCCATTCACTTATCCCATGGCGGCGCTCACGTTCGGGGCAGCCATCATTCTGATCGCGTACGGCGGCGGGGATTTGTTTACCGGCAACACCTTCTATTACACCTATGCTGCGCTCCGTAAAAAGCTGCGCTGGGGGCAGGTGCTTCGATTATGGGCTGCCAGCTATGGCGGTAATTTGCTGGGTGCGGGGGTATTTGCACTCCTTATTTACTTGACCGGGCTGTTTGACTCCTCCAGCGTGAACAGCTTTTTGCTGAACGTGGTTGAGCATAAAATGGAAGCGCCTGCAATGCAGCTATTCTTCCGGGCTATTTTGTGTAATTGGCTGGTCTGCCTTGCCTTTTTTGTTCCGATGTTTATGAAAGAAAATGGCGCAAAGATGTTTGCAATGATGCTGTTTGTTTTTTGCTTTTTCATTTCGGGATATGAGCATAGTGTGGCTAATATGTGTACTTTCGCCATTGCGCTCGTGCTGGATCATCCGGGTACGGTTTCTGTCGCTGGTGTGATCCATAATCTCGTTCCGGTGACGCTCGGAAATCTGGTTGGTGGCGTGCTGCTTATGGGGGTTATGTACTATTCGGTGAATCTCCCGTTTTTGGATGAAGACGAGCATTAAAAAAGAAGCCGTGGAACCTAGTCCCACGGCTTCTTTGCGTTATTTTAGAAATAGAGCATACAGTGTCTACAGGTGCTTCCTTGCCTTTTATTCTTCTTGAGCAGGAAAATGAATAAAATGCTCCAGCTCCTTGAATAGCTTCTTGGGATTGACGTTGTCAGGTACAACCAGAGTTAGCGGCTCATCCAGCTTCAGCACATACATTCCTAGAATGGATTTGGCATCTGCCATGCCGCTCTTGCCATGAATCCAGATGTCATACGTATAATTGGATACAATTTGATTGATCTTCTCAATATCCTTAACGTCTTTTACCTTGATGGGTGTCATCATTGCACAGCACTCCCCTGCGTTGAATTGGGACTTACGAAACAAGTCTCAACTTCACTTTACCCCATATGAAGCATGTTGCAAAATCTTAATTTAGAAAATGACATGCGGCGCGGAGCTGATTTTCCAGTAGCTGCCGACCTTTTCAAAATTTACGGTGATTTTCTCGTTCGCCTGCTTGGTTCCTGCCGGATAAGGCACGGTCAGCAGGTAGCTGCGCTTCACCGGAGTCATCGTCACCATTTTCGCCGTAGCCCGGTTGAACTCTAGCAAATTGCCACCGTCTGCGTTCAACTGAGCTAGTCTGCCATTGACTTCAACGAAAAATTTACCGACAAATTGCTCACTGGCCTGCTTGGTATATGCCTGCGTCAGATAGCTGACCAGCTTAGTCTTCGTGCCGATATTCTCGGACAGATAGCGGTAGCTTTTACCGTTCAACTGGAACGACTCACCCACCGGACTGCCACCGCTGATCGCATACTGATAACGAGACTGCGCCTCCAGCACAAGCGGAATCGCACTCTCGTGATTCAGCTTGTCCAGCTGCGTTGGTTTCACGCTGGTGGCCGCGGCGGCGGCTGGCGCCGAAGTGGACGGCTGCTGCGGCTTGGACGGCTTGGCAGTCGATGGTACGGACGGAGCAGCCGCTGGCGCTACCGACGCGGATGGACGCGGTGCTGGTGCAGACGGAGCTGCTGGTGTAGCGGCTTTGGCGGAACCTGCGGCTGCGGGCGGAGCCGATACAGCTGGAACCGACGCAGACGCTGCTGGTGCTGGCACCTGGGCCGGGACGGATGCTGCTGGACTGGCAACGCCCGGTTGCGTCGCTTCCGCTGGAGCGGTCACGGCGGGCGC